>NZ_JBYVZB010000002.1:0-428638 GCF_058211775.1 Vagococcus changpingensis | reverse complement strand
GCAAAAGCAATTATGCGGTATTAGCACCTGTTTCCAAGTGTTATCCCCCTCTGGTGGGCAGGTTGCCCACGTGTTACTCACCCGTCCGCCACTCACTTCTTTTCGGTGGAGCAAGCTCCGGTGAAAAAAAGTGCGTTCGACTTGCATGTATTAGGCACGCCGCCAGCGTTCGTCCTGAGCCAGGATCAAACTCTCAATAAAAAGTTGATAACATCTTGCGATGTTTAGCTCATTTATTTTATAACTTGCTAGCGAATTGTATTCACTAAATATGGTTTGTTTCTACATAATAGAAACGCCCTACACATTTGGTTCATCTTACTTTGTTCAGTTTTCAAAGGTCTAAACTTTGTTGCCGTAACAACTTTTATATCATAACAAGTTGTTTGTTTTTTGTCAACATTATTTTTAAAAAATATTTTTTATTAAATAACGTTATTGTGACAACTTCTATATATTACATCCTGTAAATACTTTTGTCAACAACTAATTTAAAAAAGGCACACCACTTACATTAAAATGTTGTAATACCATACGCAAAGTAGAAGGCTCTTCCCACAAAAACTCTGAATTCAATGCCCTGGTTTCAATATTCTCTTCATCTAAACTAAATACAAAAAGTGGTAATTTTTCATCTTCAATATTGATATTAGTCAATTCGACTAAGTCCATAGCATCAGAATTCAAGCCAACTGATTGAGTCAACTTATCTAATATGCAAGCTAAACTTGTATAATTGGTATCAATAGTTGTTTGAATAAAACTAACTGTTTCTTGATCTTTTTGCACTAAAAATTTTTTATGACCATCTTGTTGATTAAGAATGACTGTCCCAGCTACTCTAGACTGTTCCAATATTACACACCTCTTATTTAATAGTTATAATAAATCGACAAATGCAATTATAACATATTTTCAGAAATATATCAGTTATTTTCCGTAATATCATCTAAAAACTCATCAACCCAATGTGATAAATTCTTATCAATGCTTTCAAAACCTATATTCTTATATCTATTTGTAAAATATTTTTTCTTTTTATATAAAACAGGTGGTGCATCTTGAAATACTCTTATAGATAAACTAATTTTCTTTGTGTACTCATCAATATCAATAATTTGAACTTTCACTTTTTGATTAACTGTCAATTCTTCTTCTATATTTTTAATAAATCCATGCTTCACTTCTGATACGTGAATCAAACCTTGTTGATTATCTCCAAGAGACACAAATGCTCCATAAGGCTGAATCCCTGTTATTTCACCTATCAATATGTCTCCAATTTTTAATGTCATGTCCTTAATTCTCCTAAAATAAATTTTCTTATAATCATCATTTTAACATAAACATCTTAGACTATTCACTACTCTTTACAATATAAAAAGAAAAAGCCACTCACCCAACTAGGCAAGTGACAAAATATCTTATTCTTCTATTAAAACCTCATCGATTGTTACATCATGCATTGGTCTATCTTGTGAATCACGACTGACACTAGCAATTTCATCCACAACATCCATACCTTCAATGACATGACCAAAGACTGTATGTCTAAAGTCTAACCATGGTGTTCCACCACTATGATATGCTTCAATAATTTCTTCTGGGAATCCAGCACCTTCTAATTGAGATAGCATGTTAGATGGAACATTTTTATTTTGAACAATAAAGAATTGGCTACCATTTGTATTTGGCCCAGCATTGGCCATAGATAAAGCACCTCTCAAATTGAATACCTCTTTAGAGAACTCATCTTCAAATTTTTCACCATAAATACTTTCTCCACCCATACCTGTTCCAGTTGGATCTCCTCCTTGAATCATGAAATCAGGAATAACACGATGGAAAATTACACCATTATAATATCCTTTTTTACTTAATTCAATAAAGTTCTTAACTGTTTTAGGGGCTTGTTCTGGGAATAAAGCAACTTTAATGTCACCTCGATTTGTTTTAATTGTTGCTGTTACTTTAGCATTTTCTAAATCTAATTGTGGAAATGTTGTCATTTATAATTCCTCCTCATTTATTATTTCTCAAGTATACTTCTTACTTTAGTTGTTAACAAGTCTATTGCAACTTGGTTTTCCCCACCTTCAGGAATGATAATATCCGCATATTTTTTTGTCGGCTCTATAAATTGTTGATGCATTGGTTTAACTACGCTTAAATATTGACCAATGACAGAATCCAAAGAACGTCCTCGATCATGCATATCTCTTTTAATACGGCGGATAATTCTTATATCATCCTCAGTGTCTACATAAACTTTAATATCCATCAACTCTCTTAACCGTTCGTCTTCTAATATTAAAATACCTTCTAATATGATAACCTCTTTTGGTTCTTGATAAATGACCTCTTTACTTCGCGTATGTGCTTCATAATCATAGACAGGTTTCTCAATCGCTTTATATCCCATTAAATCTTGTAAATGCTCAATCAATAAATCAGTATCAAATGCAAATGGATGATCATAATTTGTATTTAATCTTTCTTCAAATGATAGATGACTTTGATCTTTATAATAAGAATCTTGTTCAAACAATAAAATTGAGTGATTTGGTAATGCTTTTAATATCGCGCGACTTACACTGGTTTTACCACTTCCAGACCCACCAGTCACACCTATGACAATCGGTCTACTTTCTGCTGCCGTCATTAATATCCCCCGCTCGTTTTTTATTCCTTCTTTGATATCCTACTCTATAAACCACATGATTTCAATATAAAGTAAATGAATCACGACTAAACAAAATAATTATCAGTTAAGCATTAACATTAAATAATAATTATTATAATGATATACTATAGATATATTAATAGAAAAAAGGAGATTACTTATGCATTCATTATTTAATTTAGAAAACGTTTTTTTTAAACCACAAAATCAAACGATTCTAAACGACATTAACTTATCAATCAACTCAGGAGATTTCATCACTATTAGCGGTCCATCTGGAAGTGGTAAGAGCACCTTACTAAAAGTGCTAGCATCAATGATTACACCTACCTCTGGAAAATTACTTTATAAAAATAGAGAAATTGACAAAGAAAATATTACTGATTATAGGAAAGAAGTCTCTTATTTTTTCCAACAACCTACTCTATTTGGTGAGACTGTTATGGATAATCTGATATTTCCATTTGATATTCGACATCAAGAATTCGACAAATCTAGAGTAACAAAACTGTTAGAGACATTCAAACTTAATGAATCTTACTTAAATAAAAAGATTATAGATTTATCTGGTGGAGAAAAACAACGTGTTGCGTTTGTTAGAAATCTCATTTTTGAACCAGATGTATTGTTATTAGATGAAGTCACTAGTGCTTTAGATGACGAAAATAAAAATATTATCCAACAATTTATTTTAAATGAGTTAAAAGGAAAAACGATTCTTTGGGTGACACATGATAGTAATGAATTTAGCTTAGGGACACGTCAAATTACCATTATTGACGGAAAATTGGGGGAAAAATAATATGACTGATTTAAATATTTCAAATACATCGCTATTATTAGCAAGCTTGTTAATTGTGATAGCTTTAATTATTGATTACAAAGAAAAACTAGGATTAGGAAAAGATATTTTCGTTTCTGCCATTCGAACAGTGGTTCAATTATTCATCATTGGATATGTTTTAGGGTTTGTTTTCCAACTGGATAATATGATTTTAACCTTAGTCATGGTTGCTTTTATTATTTTAAATGCTGCACATCATGCCGGAAAACGTGCAAACCATTTAGATAAAGCCTTTCAAATTTCTCTGATTTCAATTGGTTTTGGTACAATTTTATCACTGTTTGTTCTATTTATATCTGGAACTTTAAAATGGACACCTTCACAAATTGTTCCAATAACCGGAATGATTGCCAGTAATGCGATGACTGCCGTTGGGGTTGGCTATCGTACAATGTCAACTAAATTTGAAGATCAACGTCAACAAGTACAAGAAAAACTTGCATTAGGAGCAACAAAAAAACAGTCCACTTTACCTATCGTAAGAGAAAGCATTAAATCTGCGATGTCACCAAGTGTCGATCGTGCAAAAACGGTTGGTTTAGTCAGTTTACCTGGTATGATGTCTGGTCTTATGTTTGCTGGTATTGATCCAACAACTGCCATTAGATATCAAATCGTTGTGATGTTTATGCTAATTGCGACTACTGGATTTTCAACCATGATTGCCAGTTACTTATCCTACAAACAATACTTCAATGACTTCTCTCAATTAAAATAAACAAAGAAAGACTAGTAAATGTTTTAAATGTCATTTACTAGTCTTTTTGTTTTATCTTTCTTGTACGTATTTATAAGCTGTTCCCAAAGAAATATTACATTCCTCTGCAATTTGTCTTAATGTATATCTATTGTTGTTATATAAAAATCTAATTTGGTCGATTGTTTCTTGAGAGATTTTTGGACGTCCGCCTACACGACCCTTACGACGTGCTTCTTGTAATCCTTTAGTAGTTCGCTCTCTAATAATCATTTTTTCCATTTCAGCAATTTTTAAAACCATTTCTAAGTATGCTGCATCATCAATGTCACTGTATGCTTCACCTTTTTTAACTACTACTAATCCAATGCCTTTTTCTTTTAATTGACCTAAAAATTCTGCTAATTGAATAACTGATTTCCCTAAACATCTTAATTCATATACAACCAATTGATCGCCTGATTCTAAACTAGCCACGATATCAGTCAATACTGTGTCACTTTGTGAAACTTCCTCATTCGTTTCCTTTTCAATGGATACAGTTTCAATATTTAAACTATTTAACCCATCGATTTGTTCTCTCACATAATTTTCCTCACTAGAAGCATAAACATATCCTATTTTTTTCATAGCTCCTACCCCCTATTATCTTGTTATTAAATTTTTGGTGCATTTCATTTCTTGGCTATGTTCATACTATATCGTTTTTTAAAAAAACCCGCCATATCAAACTTTACCTAACAATACGTAAAAAATGACAATTAATCATCTTTAAATGAAAATTCATAAAAATAGCATATTTTGTTATTTAAATTTCTCTAAAAATTCATATGCATACGCAATTTTTAGTTTAAAAACTATGTTTTTATAAATAAAAGTAACATTATGAATAAAAAAATTTCATTTAACATGTTTTATATTAATTGATAAAATGAACAAGAATAGAATCGATACAGAAAAAAATAAAAAATATTTTACTATTTTTTATTTTAGTATGAATTTATCCACTGTTTTTAGTAAAGGTGAATTAGAAATAGGCATTGTGTCATTTCCTATTAAAGAAGAAAATTTAGAAATTGAACGAAATATTTTTCATACTATGAAGTATGATGCGTCAATTTTAATGATGGATGATCATCCGTTAGCATCAAAAAAACCTCTCAATTTAAAAGATTTAAAAGACGATACCTTCTCATCTATGAGCAAAGACTATGTGTTATGACATGTGCTTCAAGGTATGACACGAGATGTTGGCTTTATACCAAAAATTGATATTATGAGTAATAATCATGAAGTATTAGTCAATAATATTATGAAAAATAATACGTTAGCTCTGTTACCCATTCAGTTAAAAGATTTTTATGACAATTATCCACTAACTTGGGTACCTATTAAAGATAAAATTAAACCATTTGATATTGTCGTGATTCATAAGAAGAACACGCCACTTAGCCCTGCATCGGCATTATGCTTAGAATTCCTTACCAGTCAAAAAATAATAAATGATTAACTAAATCTATAGGTCTATCAATTATACTAATTAGAACAATAATCCTCTTCATCTTATACTGTACTTATAAAGATACAAGGAGGAAAAAATGAAAAAGATTATGATGATAGGCGCTAGGGAAGATGAAAAACAGTTTGCTGATAAATGGGCTAAAGAAAATAATGTTGAAGTTGGTTTAACTAATGAGGTACTTAATGAAGAAACTTATCACTTGTTAAAAGGGTTTGATGGTTTAAGTCTCCAACAAACAATGGGGATTTCAAATGATATTTATACCCAACTGAGCAAAGATGGCTTTAGACAAATTGCTCAACGGTCAGCCGGTATTGATATGTATAACTTAGATGTTGCAAAAGAAAATAATATTTTAATTACGAATGTACCTGCTTACTCCCCAAACTCTGTCGCTGAGTTTGCAGTTGGAAGCGCTCTAAATTGTTTAAGACATACAAAATTAATTATTAAACGAGTGACAAATCATAATTTTAGTTGGGATAAATCAATCTTGTCTAAAGAAGTCAGAGAATTAACGATTGGAATATTAGGGACTGGTCGTATTGGTCAGTTGACGGCTGAGATGCTCGAAGGCTTTGGTGCAACGTTGATTGGTTATGATCTTTATAAAAATAAATCATTGGAAGCTATTCTAACACATGAAGATAATTTTAATACGTTTTTAGCATCATGTGATGTCATTTCTATTCATATGCCTCTAACAGAAGAAAATTATCATTTATTTAATGAAGAAACCTTTACAAAAATGAAGCCTGGTTCTATTTTAATTAACGCTTCTCGCGGTTCAATTGTTAACACAAACGATTTAATTAAGGCTCTGGACTCAAATCAATTAGCATCTTGTGCACTTGATACTTACGAAAATGAAATGCCTTTTGTGACAAAAGATTTTAATAATAAATCGATTAATGACCCAGTGTTAGAAGAATTAATACAACGAGATGATGTTATTTATACTCCCCATATTGCTTTTTACACTGAAACAGCTGTCACAAATTTAGTGTCAGGTGCACTTGATTCATGTTTATCCATATTAAATGGTGAAAGACCACAAACAATTGTTAATCTATAAATAAAAAAGCCATCCGTTTCCGCTGATGGCTTTTTAATATCTCTAGAAAAATTATTTCTGTATATACCGTAAAGACTATCGATTAAAAAACTGATAACTAAAACATAAAACTTTTGCCCAATTTAATAAATTTATTATACGTTGTTCACTTACATTTCTATCATCAGTTTATTGTTTTCTAATACTTTTTCAATTATTTTCTAAATATAAATAACAAATAATGACATAGTATCCTTTTAAATACCAAATTCCATTATCCTATTTAAATTTTCAAGTCACTAATTTCTCTTAATAATAAATCTGTAGCAATTGTTTTTTCAGGTTTGTAAGTAGTCCTTACTCTATGACGCTCATACTCAGGGTCAGGTAATGGAATGGCGGATAATAAGCTTTCTGTGTAAGGATATAATCCATACTTATAAATCTCCTCTGCACTTCCAATTTCTACCAATTTTCCATAATACATCACCCCTATACAATTGCTGATATATTTAACCATTGATAAATCATGGGCAATAAACAAATAAGTCAGTTGTTGTTTTTCTTGCAACTCTTGTAATAAATTGACAACCTGTGCTTGAATAGAAACATCCAAAGCAGAAACTAGTTCATCACAAATAATAAATTTAGGGTCAATCGCAAGAGTTCGTGCGATTCCAATACGTTGACGTTGACCTCCTGAAAATTCATGTGGATAACGTGTCCCATGACTTGGGTCAAGACCAACAAGTTTTAATAATTCATCTATTCGTTTATTTCGTTCACCTACATTTTTGGCTAACTTATGAATATCAATGTCTTCTGCTATAATATCTCGTACTTTCAAAGGATATTGAAGATTGTAAAAAATCTCATCAGATGCTCCAATTTCAACAATTCTACCACCATACATTACAGCTACTCTATCAACGACATTTACTACAACACCCAAATCATGTGCACTAAAAACAATAGAGGTTTTAATTTCTTGTTGAATATCTTTCATTAATTCAATAATTTGTGCTTAAATCGTTATATCAAAAGCCGCTGTAGGTTCATCTGCTAATTCCTCTTTCCCACTTGTGCTATCTTTAGTTTTTACTACATCGCTTTCACAAGCCGCTTACGTTAAAACTGTTACAGACATTGATAAATACTTCATTTTATTTTTCACCTAGTGCTCCCCCCCTTTTTTTAAAATTAAATTAGAAAAATATAATAAAAAAATGAATATAATATATGTTTTTGATGGTAAAATCAATAATATTTCAAATTTAATTTATAAGAGATTTATTTTACTATATTGAAAGACTTTTAAATAACCATTTGGCAGAGCTTTTCATTTCATAAATAATAAACCTTTCGGCAAAATGAGTTTATATTCATTTTGCCGAAAGGTTTATTATTTATTCTTACCAAATTTTGCTCTAATCCCCCGTTTAACAACATCTAAAAATCCAAGCGATTGAACCATTCTTTCTGGATTAACATACTCTCTTATAGCACGTAAGACCACTTTGGGTTTTTTAGAAGAAAAAGTATAGGTTCCATTTTTTTTAGTCTGAATAGCATATCTTGGAATCCATTTCCCTTTAAACATGACAGAAGCAATAACATAATCAACTTCTTCCCAAGGTATTTGAATAAATTTTCTTGGATCACGCCCATGATAAAATTCAAATCCTTTATCACCTATCATAATTTCCCCATAATCTGTCAAACCAGTAAACGCTGTTGCATCTATTACTAGATCAATTTTTGTATTAAGAGACTGAACCATCAAGTCACTTCCTTTACTTTTCTTTTAACACTATATCAAAAAAGAGCTGCTATTTAAAAAAAGAGGCCTATATAAGACCTCTTAAAACTTATTTTTTTACAGTAAGCCAATCACATGACCTAAGATACCAACAACGAACAAACCGATGATGATAACAATTGGGCTTACTTTTTTCTTAAGTAGCCACATACAGAAGAATGTTAATAATAATGGTGCTAAACCTGGGATTAGTTGATCCAAGTTATTTTGTAATGTTGTCACTTTAACATCACTTAACGCACGACCAGAAGCAACTTCTTCAAACGCTTGTTTCACACCAGCCATACCATTTGGAAGATTTGCCCAGTCAACATAGGCTCCTTTATCAAGAGGCACTTTTGACACAATTGGTTTGAAATCAATGGATACCCATCTTTCAACCAATGCTGCCAGAACAAACATCCCTAAAATAGAAGCACCTTTTGTAACATCTTGCAATAAACCACCCGATAAGTCATCTGTAATTTTTGATCCAGCACGGTAACCAAATTCTTGTGTATACCACATAAATCCCCAACGAATTAAGTTCCAAGCCACGAAGAAAATAATTGGACCAAGAATGCTACCACCTAGTGCAAGAGATGCACCAAGAGCTCCAAGCATTGGACGTAATGTAAACCAGAAAACTGGGTCTCCAACACCAGCTAATGGTCCCATCATCCCAACTTTAACCCCCTGAATTGCTACATCATCAATTTCAGATCCATTAGCTCGTTCTTCTTCTAACGCCAATGTTACACCTAAAATAGGAGAAGCAATATATGGATGTGTGTTAAAGAATTCTAAGTGACGTTTTAATGCATCTGATTGTTCTTCTTTTGTTTTGTATAATTTTTTGATTGCTGGAATCATTGAGAATGCCCAACCACCATTTTGCATACGTTCATAGTTCCAAGAACCTTGAATAAATGTTGAACGCCACGCAACGGTCATACGATCTTTTTTCGATAATTCTATCTTTTCTGCCATTTTTTCTTTCCTCCTAAATTAGTAATCGTTTAAAATATCGCCTAGTGGATCACCTGTATTGCTTCCACCACCAGAATTTGATGAACCACCCATTTTAGACAAGTTAATGTAGATTAATGCAAAGGCCACACCTAATGCACCTAAGCCCATTAATGTAATATCAGAAACTGCGGCAATAACAAATCCCATTGCAAAGAATGGCCATACTTCTTTTGTTGCCATCATGTTAATAACCATAGCGTAACCTACCGCTACAACCATTCCACCACCAATTGCCATACCTTCAGTTAACCAAGCTGGCATTGATTCTAAAAAGTGTTGTACAGTTTCAGCTGGAATAAATAACAGTGCTGCTGCTGGAATGGCAATACGAATTCCTTGCATACATACAGCCATAATGTGTAAACGTTCAATTTTACCCATATTTCCTTCTTCGGCTGCTTTATCCATCATATGAACGATTGGTACAGCTAATGTTCGTACAATCATTGTTAAGAATAATCCAGCGACTGCTAATGGAATAGCCACTGCGATTGATGATGACACTGCATCTTTAACAGAAATTGATTGAGCTCCTAATGCTTTAACTAAAATAATAGCAGATGCTACTGAAGCAAGTGCTGCATCTGGTGCCACTGCTGCTCCAATATTTGCCCAACCTAGAGCGATCATTTGAAGTGACCCCCCTAAAAGAATCCCTGCTTCCAAGTGACCTGTAACTAATCCAATTAATGTACATGCAATCAATGGTTGATGAAATTGAAACTCATCTAAAATACCTTCCATACCTGCGAAAAAGGCAACAATAATAACTAAAATGACTGATATAACAGACATGATATCCCTCCTATAAATGGTTTATTTTCCTAAATCAGTTTTTGCTTTTTTAACCAACTCATCCATGTTAGCTCGTGAATCATTTGGTACTTTACGTACGTCAAACTTCACACCATCAGCTTTTAATTGCTCAAAAGCTTTAACGTCTTCTTGTCCCATAGAAAGGACTTTATTTACTACCACTTTTCCAACAGAGTGGGCAAGTGATCCAACATTTACTTCGTCAATCTTCACGCCACCATCAATAACGCGAACAACATCTGCCGGATTTTCAAACAACAGTAACGCACGCGTTCCACCAAAACGTGGATCTTTTGCAATTTCTATCATTTTTTTCACGGGAATAACATTTGCTTTTACTCCTGGTGGTGCTGCTTGTTCGATTAATTTCTTACGTAGATCATCTTTTGCAACTGAATCCGATACCACAATGATACGTGTTGGATTGGTTGCTTTTGTCCAAGCTGTTGCCACCTGACCATGTAATAATCGTGAATCAATACGTGCCAACACAAATTTGATTTTTCCATCACCAATGACTGTTCCTGGCGGGATAGAACCCATTTGTGCTTCTGGTTGAGCAACTTCATTTTTCTCTTCTTCTGGTTCAAGAGCTTCCGGACGAACTTTAATCCCATCTTTTCCTGTTGTTACAATTTGAGACGCGATTTTATGAGCGCTTGTTTCTGATAATCTCATCGCATATGCTTCAATTAACATTGGTAAGTTTAATCCACTGACAATTGCCCAATGGTCCTTATGTTCTTCAAATAGTGTATTTGCTTGATTAAATGGTGTACCTCCCCATAAATCAACTAAAAAAAGGACTTCCTCTTGCTGATCAAATGTGTCAATTGCTTCGATAATTTTTCTTTTAACATCATCTGGACCTTCACTAGGCATCAATGTAACGGCTTTAACATTTTCTTGTTCACCAAAAATCATTGAACCAGATTGCAAGATTCCTTTAGCAAACTCACCATGACTTGCTAAAATAATTCCAACCATATTTGTGACCTCCTATTTTATATCATTTTCTTTTTGTCAGTTTTTAATTGATTCTTTTTTAATAAATGAATCAAATCAACAGGAATATCCGAAACAACTTTTCTGACATCAATAGTTATTCCTTGATTACTTAAAAAAACAAAAGCTTCCTCATCTTTGTCATCTATTGCCACAGCGTTTGTTATCATATGTTTACCAGTTTGATAACTCATTCCACCAACATTGAGTGTTTCAATTTTCACACCAGCTTCTACCACTTTTTTAACGTCTGAAGGATTCGTAAATAATAGCATTGCTTGAATAGAATCATTAAATCGTGGATCATGATAGATTCCTATCATTTTTTTCACTGGAATCACATTAACAATAATATTAGGTGGCGCTGCTTGAATAAGTAATGTTTTTCTAAGGGCATCCTGTGCCACATCATCACTAACAACAAGAATACGATTTATTTTTGAATGTTTTGTCCAGACTGTAGCAACCTGTCCATGAATCAATCTGTCATCAATACGAACTAATCGAATATCCATATGATGCCTCCTTTTCTTCATTTTAAACATTCTATAAATATATAAGCAAAATTCATGCCAACTTTCAAAAATACTATTAAACCAATTAATAAAATAAGAAAAAGATACACTTGGCACAGTGTATCTTTAGTGTATATATACTATAAGCTTAATTGATTCTCTATAATATTGACAACATACACTAACTCATCATTTGGTATTTTTAGCTGAAACAATTGTTCTAATAAACTTAGGCTTGATTTTAGTGAATCAATGTAGTTCTTGTTCTCTAATTGATTTAATTCTGAGGTAGTTGCTGATAGCGTATCATTTCTTAATATGCGTTCAACCATTCCAGATAAGTGCATGGTTAAAGAGATATAAAAAGAATACTCTTTTTTATTTGATAAAATATCTCGATCAACTTTCTGACAAATTGTCCACAATGGATCAATTAATTTAGTGGCATTGATAAAGGTATAATAATCATTAATATAATCTACACATGTTTTTTTAGCCTTATCTTCAGTTAACGTAAATTCTTCGTCAGATGTAAATGTATTCGATACGATATTTCCAATAAACGATGGGCCTTCTTTAGAAAATAGTTGGTCCATTGTAATAAACGGAACGGATAAATTAGGATTCTTAATTCCTGTGCTTGCTAATAAATGGTATTTTTCCTGTACCAATGGTAATGTCGTTTCTAAATCTACTATTGACATGGTAATTACCTCAATATCTTCTTCCATATATAAAGTAAGGTAATCATTGATTAATTCCTTCATTCGCTGTGCTGTCCCTTGCCCCGATGCACAAATAGCCAATATTGCTTGTGGTTTGTTCTTTTCAACGCTTACTTCAGATGTATCCTTTGCATGGTATCCGTGAAAATAACTTAGAGATTGATATAAATCTGTTAAATCGCCTTCAAGTAAACTCGCTTTTCTACCAGCTTCCAAAACTAATGCTGTTGTCACCATGTCAATAATTTTAACATTAATAGCAGTTTTTTCTTTTATATCCTCTGTAAAAGTTGTCAAAGATCCCATATCTACTAGCAACAATACTCCGCTTCCTTCATCTACTTCACTTACTTCATGTATGACTTTATCTAATGCTTCAGTAGGAGACATATCAAGAGGCATATCTACGGCACGAATATTATTTACTTTTAACAGCTGACTAACAACTTCCACCATGCTTGAAGCAGTACTTCTACCATGAGCTGCAACGACAATCCCTATTCTCCCATCCTTCACTGATTCATTTAAAGAAATCAACAAAACAGTTAAATAATTGATTTCTGATTGAGGCAATATAACCTGATGTTCCTCTTCAATAATTTGCTTAAATACTTTTGCCACATGATGTTCTTTCGGGTATGTTTCGATCATTTTAATGATATTTTCATCATTTCCAGTTTCTATTTGGATACCTTCTTTATAACGATTTAAAAAAGAGCTAATGTGAAGGCCGATTGCATATAAAAAGTTTTGTTCAAATTTGTAACCTACTTGTTCCACAGCGTATTGATACAACATACGCGTTGTTTTAATAACTTTACTATCAATGATTTCTCCTAATTTATTTTCTGAATCAAAATTAAAGCCATGATTACGGTAAAATGATTTCAAGTGAACGTTAATATCTGTTGTAATAAAATGATTGATGGCTTCTTGGTTAAACCCATCTTCTTTTAATAATGCTGCTTTGTCACCAATGATTTCATATAAATTGTAGGGTAGCTCATAACTATCCCCTTCATAAGTCTCAAATGATTCATTAGGCGAAATTATCATTTTTGATTCTAATAACTGTGTCAACTCAGCCATTGTATGTCGATCGCTGGCCAAATGAACGAGCCCTTCTTTTATCCCATCATTTAACTCATCCATCGTAATCGTGACATCCTGTTGATCCATGTGTTTTAAAAATGACTGTGCCGTGACAAGTTGAACATTCGATTTCAATTGCCCTACATTTCCATATGACACACTTCCAATTAATGCTTTTATCACGTCTTCCGTTAAAATAATTCGCCGATTAATACGTTGTGCTTCAATAATCATCATATTTTTTACTAATTCGACTTTTTCTTTTGCACTTCTTTCCTTAAAGTTTGGAAGTTTAATTGTAATAGGAATCCGCCTAACAAATGTATTCAACAGAGCTGAGTTAGGATCTTCTGTTGTGGCACAGATGATACGGACATTTGCTTCTCTTGTTTTAGTCGACTCTCCTAATTTTGAATATTTTCCATTATCCATAAAATAAAAAATCATCTCTTGTCCCTCTGGTGGCAATCGATGAATTTCATCTAAAAATAAATACCCATCATTTGCTAAAGTCATCAAACCATCTTTTTCTTCATCTGCTCCTGTAAAAGCTCCCTTTATATGACCAAATAAATGACTCATTAATAATTCTGGATTACTAGCATAGTCTGCACAATTAAATACTACTAACTCTTTATTCTCATCTATTATCTGTTGCTGTTTAGCATATTGAAACATAGTATGAGCAAAGTAGGTTTTTCCAGATCCTGTTGGACCTGTAATCAAACAATTTAATCCATTTGGTGGATATAAAATAGCCGCTTTTGCTTGCATAATAGCATTCTTCATACTACCCTTAATACCAATAATTCGTTTAAAAATATCATCGGAATAAATTAAATTAGATTTAGAAAGTGTTGTCGCATCAGTTTCTTCTTGATAACTTGGAACATACTTTGATAAGGGTTCATGTTGAAAAATCGATTTGACAACATATCTGACTGGCCTACCATCTAATTTTTCTACAATTCCTTCTCTTACTAATGTATTTAGATCTTTACTAGCATTACTACGCTGAATTTTTAAAAATTCAGCAACTTCTTTTGTTGTAACTCCAGATTCGCTAGCTAAATTGGTAGGGGAAAGATTCTTTGTTTGGTTAACAACATAATCATAAACCTGATCAATTCGTTTCATTTGTTTCCTCCTATAAATGACACACTACTATCATTGTATACTAGTGTATTATTACAGCAAAATTAAAATCGCTTTTTTATGTCTCTTTTATATAAAACGGTTGTAAAAAAAACTAATCTCTAAAAAAAGAGACTCGATTATCGAGACTCTTAAAATACTAATTATTTAACAAATTTCGCTGATTGTTCTCCAGCTTGACGACCAAATACAATGATATCACCGACTGAATTTCCACCAATACGATTACTTCCATGTAATCCACCAGTCACTTCTCCTGCAGCATACAATCCAGTAATTGGTTGATTGTCTTTATTCAGCACTTCTGTTTTATCATTAATTTTTACACCACCCATTGTGTAATGGATACCTGGTGCGATCTTAATCGCATAATATGGACCTTTATTTAATGCATGATCCATACCAGTTTCACGAGAAAATTCTGTATCGGATTTCGCTTCAACTGCTTTGTTCCAATCAGTCACAGTTGTACCAAGTGTTTTACCATCCATATCAATTTCTTTAGCTAATGCTTCAATTGAATCAGCAGATTTTACAAATCCTTGTTTTTCATAAAAGTTAATTGCTTTGACTCTTTCTTTCACTCCAGCATCAAAAATTAAGTAAGCGGATTTTTCAGGTAAAGCAGTAATAGCAGCAGATACATTATCACGTGTGCCCATTTCATTTGTGAATCGTTTACCTTCTTGACTAACTAAGATACCACCTTCACCACGAACAGCTTCACCAATTAATACCCCTTTGTCTTGTTGAACAGTTGGATGAATTTGGATTTGATCCATATCAACCGTTTGTCCGCCAAGTTTTTCAATCATGCGAATACCATCACCGGTACTACCTTCTTGGTTTGTTGTGACATACCCTTTAAGTTCAGGTTTTTCTTTTTCTAGCAATTCTGGATTAGCTCCATATCCACCAGTTGTCACAACAACAGCTTTACCATGCACTTCCTTTTCTTTGCCTTCAACCGTTACTTTAACACCATCAACTGTTGAATCATTTTCTAAAATCTCCGTTACATCAGCATTAACAAAAATTGGAATGTCTTTTTCATGAATATTATTTAATAATCCATGAACTAAGTATTCACCAACTGCTGAGCCATCTTCAGGTCTATGAGTTCTTTTTTCACTCATCCCACCAGTGATAGTCAAGTTGTTTAATTTAATTCCCATTGAGTCTAACCAATCAATAGCACTTGCTGAATGATCAACATAGTAACGTAATAATTCTTTATCGTTTGTTCCGTGTCCACCTTTAAGTGTTTCTTCATAGAATTTATCATTTGAATCTTTAATGCCAGCTTCTTTTTGATATTTTGTTTCTGAAGCATTCATCCCACTTGAAGCTTTCATTGTGTTCCCACCAGCTACTGGCATTTTTTCTAAAATAACTGGATTTTTACCTTCTTCTTTCGCTTGCAAAGCAGCTGACATCCCTGCTCCACCAGCACCAACAATAATAATATCGTACTCATCTTTTAACTCTTTTGGGTCAGTATATTTTTGTTCTGACGCACCAGAAGTTACATCTGATGTACTTGCTTTTGTCGATGAACTTTGAGATGTCTTCTCTGCAGTTTTTTGTCCCCCACAACCAGATAGCATCATTAAAGTGGCAAAACTAATGGTTAATGATTTGAATAGTTTACTTTTCATAAATCTAATCCCCTTTTTTAATTGTTAAATTACTAACATACTTAGAAAATAATACCCTAAATATGCTATTTTAACAAGAAAAAAATTAATAATTATTTCACAACTTATTTTTTTAATGAAAACAAGACTTTTTTCATTTATTATTTAAAAAGATGTTTTATTTAAACTATCATGGCGTATTTACATTGATATATGCTCTTAACTAATTTATCCAATTCTTCGTAATCTCTTAAAGTTAATGGAAAATCAAAATATCGGATCGTTGAAGTCATACAACTATTACAATCAAAAATATTTGAAACATTTGTCAATATAACATCTGCTTCTTTAACATCATATGTATCCATAAATTCAATATGGTATTTTCCAGAATAATGATATGCAATATCTCTTTCTAATAACGCTTTCGTTAAATATGGCAAATCACTTTCTAATAAAATACATATGGTTGGCTCAAAATAGGTCAATGGTTTAATCATAGAAAATAATAGCATGTATTTTTGAACTAAAAAACGCTTTTGTAAAAAAATCGAATCATTAGTTTGATTATAAACCTTATCCACTAAACGATGTAACTCTGAATATAGTACTGTGTATTTTTCCTGTGTATCATCCAACATATAACGACCATCCATTGTCAAAGATACGTGATGAAATAATTTACAAAATAAATGGGTACAAAATGTTGTTAGAAAAAAAGACTCATAATAGTTTTTGGGAATAGGCAATAGTTCTTGATGGAATGTTTTAACTAGTGAGTCGGTTACAACAAATACATCCGAGTTATTTTTTTTATGATAAGACAACACTTGTCTTGTTAAATTATCACATTGATAGATATTCATTCTAAGTTGAATTAGTAGTAGATAAAAATAAATTTCAGCTGTTAATTTTTGCTGTCTTTTAAAAAAAAGAAGTTCTAAAAAGGGGGCTTGATTTAAAATTTGCTTAATATTGACATAGTCTTTCCATTCAGCTTCAAATGTAACCACGTGATTTTTGCCTAATCTGAACAAATTAATAGCTAACATGTAAGCAAGTTGTTTCCTTTGTGTTTGAGTCAAACGCATCTCTAACGCTTGATTCAAACCATCGACTACTTCATAAACCTTTAATTGACTAACCTGTTTAAAGGGCCAGACATTTCCTTTAACACCATACCATATTAAATAATAAGTCAACAATCGAATTTGTTTTTCTTCTCCCACTATCCTAAAACTAATATTGGATAAAGACAAATGATATCTTTTTAAATAATGGCGTATTTTTTTAAGTCCTTTTCTGACCTTACTCTCACTGATAAAATGATCCATTGAATACTTGGTCACTGATTGGAACTCTTCAAAAAATATTTGTTTTAACATCATAAAGGTTTCATCTTGTTCTATGACTAATTGCTTAAATCTATTCAATCCTTGACCTTTAGGGGTTTCTAGGTAGACACCTCTATATTTTTCATAACTTAAATACAATCTGTCCTCTTCTTTTTCATCTTTATTAAACTGTTCAATACAATCTTTTAATTGAATCACATAGCGTTGAATAGTTCTTTCCACCACATTCAATTTTTCACTAATCTCATGCATGCTATACCATTCATTTTTTTCTGATATGATTGAAAAAATAGATAAAATATTTCGACTATTTGCATTTAATAACATAAATAAATCTGTTTCCATATTTCAATAGCTCCTATACCTTATGACAGTAAAAAAAGTAACAGACCAAGCAAAAGGTACAAATCAAGCGGAATAATTTTCATTACTCCGCTTGGTTAAAAGGTATGTTCAAAAGAAATGTCGACTAAACTGTCATTTATTTTTTAGTCCCATTCATCAACAAGATTGTCTAATTCTTTTTCGTTATAATTATCATATTTATCAATTTCGTGTAAAATCTTTTTAATTTCATGAATGGCTTTCTTTTCTTCAAACCAGCATTTCACTGATTTCTCATGACCTTTTTCCATTTCATCGTCAATTTTAGCTAATGTTTCATCTAAATTTGTTAAAATATTAGAGATTTGATTGATTACTTTTTCTTCTTTTTTGTCATAGTCTGTCATTTTTAACACGTCCTATTCCTTATTTTTGTAGTTCTAGAGGTAATTTCACATCATAAGTGTGTTCAACTTTTTCGCTGTCATCACCTTTTTTGTGTCCATCGAAGGTTAATTTGATTTCTTTGACTTGGTCAGCTTGTTCTAACTTATCAAAGGTAAAATAAACATGGCCGTCTTTTTGTTTATCTTTAGCAAAAATATCTTCCCAGTAATCTCTAAAATGTTTACCTGTGATTTCTGTACCATCTTTTAAGACTAAGACAGCATCACTTGGGTGAATGCTTACATCTTCTTTTCCATCATTTTTTAATGTAAAGTCCATAGACATTAAACCTTTGTATTCGTTATTTTCTTTGTCTTTGTATTTATCTACTTCAACGATTTTTACTTTACCGATTTTAAAATCAACATTTTCCCAGCTTTTATCTTGCCAGTCAGTATCATATTTTGCTTCTAATTTTACTTTTGGATCATTTTCACCCTTGATGATTTCTTTAAATGAGCCATCATCTTTAAGGCTCACGCTTTCTACATCAACTTTTTCACCGTCTTTTAGTGTTTCTGTTGTAGAAGCAACTGTTCCAGCTTCAACTGTTCCTTTCACTTCTTCTTTTGATCCACAGCCACCTAAAAGTAATAATAATGTTGCTCCGACAGTGACACTTAATAATGCAGTTTTTTTCATAATTGTTCCTCCTGATTTTAACTAATGTCTAATAATAATTAGTTATTTAATTGATTCAATACAAGTATTATATTTTTTAATTTTATCTAATTTATGAATAATGTTTTCTATTTTTTCGATACATGATGAGATACATTTTCACAATTTATTCAATATCTTTTTTAGTGTTCTGGTTTAACTGTTGTTTTTTTTGGTTCTTCGTGACATAAAATTCTTGCATGATTCAATTCTTTTATCGCCGCATTAAAATCCTTTGCAAAAGCGTTTGCCATATTTTGACCCATATCTGCACGACACACAAATCGTTGAACAATCGTGCCTTGCATATCCTTAGGAAATGGATAAGATGGAACTTGCCATCCTCTCATTTGTAAACGATCAGACAAGTCATACAGTGACCATTCTACATTAGCATCCTCTTTTAACGTGAAACAAACGATTGGTAAATTTTCTCCTGTATTAAACATTTTAAAAAGTCCAGTTTCTTCAACTGTTTTAGCTAAAGACATGGCTACTTTTTTTGTTCGCTCATGAATTTCTTTGTATCCATTAAACCCAAAGCGGTAAAAATTATAATATTGCCCAATAATTTGGCTAGCACTTCTAGAAAAATTAATCGCCATTGTTGGCATAACACTACCTAAATAACTCACTTCAAAAACCAATTCTTTTGGTAGATACTCTTCGTCTTTCCATAACACCCATCCAACTCCAGGATAAACTAAGCCGTATTTATGGCCAGATGAATTGATAGACACCACATTTTTCAATCTAAAATCCCACAATAAATCTGGTTCGATAAATGGTACAAATAAACCACCGCTTGCTCCATCCACGTGAATCACTAAGTCTTGATTGTGTGTTTGATTGTATTCTTCAACCAGCTCATCTAATTTTTTAATGTCGTCAAATTTTCCAGTATAAGTAATACCTAAAATACCGACAATCCCAATCGTATACTCATCAACATAGTCCATGACAGTATCTGTGTTGATACTTAAATGCTCACTATCAACTGGGACTTCACGCATTTCAATATCCCAGTATACACAGAATTTTTCCCAACATACTTGATAAGCTGATGAAATAACTAAGTTTGGTCGTTTTGCATTGATATCTAATCCATTTTTCTTAGCACGATCTCGCCATCTAAATTTCATCGCCATCCCACCGAGCATACAAGCTTCACTTGAGCCAACAGTTGAAGTTCCCATCACACGATCTCGGTTTGGTGCATGCCATAAATCAGCAATCATTCTCACGCATTTTTGTTCCATAGCAGCCGTTTGGGGATACTCGGATTTATCAATAGCATTTTTTTCCATTGTTTCTGCCATAATAGCAGTCACTTCTGGTTCCATATAAGTTTGACAAAATGTCGCCAAATTTTGTCGAGCATTTCCTTCATTGATTAATTCGTCTTTTATTAAACGATAAGCAATAGATGGATTAATTGGGTCCATTCTCATTTTATCTAACATTACTGCTTCTTCTGATGCATTTGATCCAAAGATTGGTACGACTGATTGATTTTTTTCGCTAGTCATAACTAGACCTCCTAAAAATTTTAAATTATATAAAATGGGATAAGTATCTCATTTAAAAAACATTATTTTTCTAAAGCTTGTAGTTTTTGATTATCATTTAAAGCAGATATATTTTCCAAGTGTTTTCTTTGTAAGTAATCCATTGAAAATCTTAAAAGAATAACAAAGAATATAAAGATACATAATAAGGTGATAATACTTCTATTAAACATTGGTGCACCAATCCCTCTAGAGATTGCTTCCCTAAATCCATAAATGGAATAGGTCATTGGTAAATAAGGGTGAATGGCATTAAAGAAACTGTTTTGCAATGGTAATGGGAATGTTCCTCCAGCTCCTCCTAGTTGTAACACCAATAAAATCATCGCAATAAATCGACCTGGATTATCAAATGTCATAGCTAAAAACATAATCAAGAACATATAACTCCACGCAGTCACAATTCCCACTAGATAAAGTTTTCCAACTTGATCGACGGGTAATTTTAATAACAACATGATAGTCGCTTCGATAATTGCCATAATCGTTGATACGACAAATCCCATTGCAACTTTACTTAACCACCAATCACGACTGGATTGCCCTTCCATTGAAACACGTCTGATTGGGAAGATAAAGTTGAATACAATACAGCCAACAAATAACGCAAGTGACATAATGTATGGTGCTAAAGCTTGTCCATAATTTTTTACTTTACTGTATTCAATATTTTGTAACCCTGTTGGTGCTGCGAACATTTTGACGTTTTTATTATTAAATTTCAAACGACTAACTAATTTATCTGCTTGTGTTAAAGCACTTGCCATTGTTGTTGCACCTACTGTTAGTTGATTGGCTCCACTCATTAATTTCGGTGTGTTATCGGTTAATTTTGTGAGTCCTTGACTTAATTCATTGGCTCCACCATCTAAACGTGTAACGCCTGATATTAGTTCTGGCATTTTACCTGACATAGTATTGAATCCATTTGTTAAAGTATTACTTCCAGCTGACAAACGATTAATACCATTTAACGCAACAGGTGCTTCATTCACTAGGTTATCCACTTGAGATAATCCTGTTTCTAATTCATGTAACACATTTTGTGTGTTGGCTAAGTTGACATTGTTACCAAAGCTTTCCAATAAATCGGTGGTTCCTGCTTTAATATTTACAATAGATTCTTTCATTTCTCCTGTATTTTCTGACAATCCTTTGGCTAATTGACTCATCATCGTTGCTTGTTGTGATAATGATTTTGCTTGCTGGCTTGCACCATTTAGTCCTGTTTGAACTTGACTAACGATACCATCAATGTCAGCTGAAGAGCTTTTAATATCTGTCACTAATTGTGTTGAGAAGCTAGTAACTTGCTGTGATAGTTGTGCAATCAACTCTTGTTTAATATCATCACTTATTCGGCTATTTTGTTGAATTATACCTTCTAACACTTGCTGAAATTGTTGTGTGTCCCGAGAGACTATCTGGTTGATTTTTCCAATCACTTGGCTAAACCCTGATAATTGATTACTTAATCCAATTAGATCTGTTGACAAAGCAGTTGATACACTAGAAACTTCACTCAACTCTTTTGAATCATTTAAAACTGATTCAACTTGTTGATTAATCTTTTCGATATCTTGTTTTAACAAATTAGCTGAAGATCCTGATAAACTGGCTTCCACATTTCTTAAACTGGCTTCTAACTCTTTTGTACCATTTAATAAATCTGTCACACCACTTCCAACTTCATTTAATTTCCCTGAGAGTGGTTGAAGTTTGTCATTGACTTCGTTTAGTCCATTAGATAATTGTGTCGCACCATTTTGTAATTCCGTTACCCCTTGTTTTAACGGAGAAACATTAGACGCTAACTCATTTACACCATTTGCTAATGTGTTTGAGCCATTAGCTGCAGTAGACACACCATTCGTGTATTCACCCAAACCGTTATCGAGTTTTTTACTGCCTGTTGCAAGTTCTTTTGAGCCATTGGTTAATTTTATTAAATCTTGTTTACCCTTTTGACCAAGTGCTAACGCTGTTTTAACATAAGCTGCGGTGACACTTTCTCGCACTTTCGCTTCCAACTCTTTGGCTCCAATTTGAGCCATATCCAATCCAATATAATTTAGCGAACCATTTGTTGTGTACTGAATTTCCATTTGATTAGGAGAAGGATTTAAAAGACTCGTCGCATTTTTTGAAAAATCTTTTGGAATCGTGACAATCATGTAATATTTCAAGTCCTTCATGCCATCCATTGCTTGCTTTTCATCAACAAATTCCCATTTAAGTTGTTTGTTATGTTTTAATTCATCAATGACACTCTTCCCAACATCAACTTTTTGGCCTAACATCTCAACTGGTTGATCTTCATTTACCACGGCTACAGGCAAATGACTCGAACGGTTATATGGATCCCAAACAGATTTATCAAATACACTCGAATATAATATCGGAATAAAACAGATAGCTATCACAGAAATTAGTAGTATTTTATTATGAAATAACTGTTTAAATTCCTGTTTAATCATTTGCACGTTAATCACTTTCTTTCTTCATTATTTAAATTAATCGAATGTTTTTTCCCATATATGTGATAAAACACAAATGGTAACAATACGGTTATAACAGAACTAAAAGCTAATGTTATTAAGTAGGTTTTCGCTTCATTTGCTTTTAATTCACTTGGCGCAATAAAGGAAGAAACTAATGCTAATAAAGACATCCCCATACCCAAACTTGCTAACAACGCTTTTACTTTTCTTCCTCCTGGTACTTCGTAAGCTCTTTTTAATGCTTGATTTGATTTCTTAAAAATTAAAACGAAATACCCAATAAAAAATAATAAATAGCCACATAAATAAATCACAACGGTTAATGAAATGGCGGTTAAAAATGACACAGCATTTCCTCCTCCACCAAAAGTTAAAACGGCAGCCCAAATGGTCACGATAACACCTTGTATGATTAGTAAAGAAGTTGGCACTCCATTTTTATTAATTTTTTGACAGCTTTTAGGGAGCAATCCTTGATCGGCAACATAACGCAAGCCTTCTGTTGGACTGACAATCCATGAACTAACTTGAGCTAGCACACCAAATGCCAACATAATCGCAAGGATTTCGACTAACCATGATAGATGAGGATTACCTTTCAAAATCAATGTTTCAAATGCTTGAATCACCCCACTATTTAACGACAGATGTTTCGCTGGTACGACCATTGAAACAGTCGTGCCACCAATAGTACTTAATACGATTCCTGTAATAACTAAGTAAACCATCATTAACGGATAATTCTTTTGTGGATTATCCAGTGATTTAATATGGGATGCTGAAGCTTCCACCCCAACATAGGCTAAAATAAAAGTCACCAATGATGAGAAGGTTTGCTTATTCGGGAAAAATGATTTATCTAAAAATGAATGTGTTACAGCATGACCTGTAGCAACATATTTAATAGTAAAAATTAATAAGACAGTTACAGGAATAATAATGCCTATCACAAAACCTGCTTTCGCAATTTGAGATGTGGTTTTTGTCCCTTTAAATTGTAAAAATGTTAATAACCAAAAAATTAAAACTACCACTAAAAATTTAATGAGCTTATTGTCATTCATCTCTGGAAATTTTAACGCATATGATAACGCACCAATGATAAAATAACTCATTGTGACAAATCCCACTGTGATTTGAAACCACTGGAAGAAAATGGCAGCAAAACCAAATTTTTCTCCTAACGTTTTACCTACCCATCCAAAAATCCCCCCTCCATCAAACGCCTCTACAGTACCAATTTCTGCTGCACATAAGGCAACTGGTAAAAACCAGAATAGACCACATACTAATAAAAAGAAAATAAGTGTCTTCCCCGATTCAGCAAACGTTGGGTACTCATAGACCGTGATAAATAACGAAGCCGTCATGGCAAAAAAACTGAATAAAGATAATTTTTTTGTATTCTGCATGATTTAAATCCTCTCTACTAAACATTAGAAATAACTGATTTGTTAAATTTCTTTACAATACATCAAATATTAAATAGCATTGTAAGTATTCATGTTATTAATCTATCTTCTATCTCTATAGCAACGATAAGTATATCGCTTAATTCATACTTAACTTAGAACATCCAATGAAAAGAAAACTAAAAAACTTTGATTTTATTGACCTAAAATCAATTTTTATGCGAATTGTCTTTTTTTATAAAACAGATTATACTTGTTTCACTAGTATGTCTGATTTATTTTCTTGAAAGGAATGAAATCATTGATTGATTTATTACTTGAACCCAAAATAAAAATGACTATCTCTGTCATTAATATCATTTACAATCATTACGATTGGACACAAACGTCCTACCTATCTAAAGAATTAACGATTTCTGAAAGGACAGTCCAACATTACATAAAAGATATTTTAGAAAGAAAAAAAGAGTATGATTTAATAACAGATAATCAACTTTCTATTGATTATCTAAAAATGAAAGGAATAAAAATTACTGACTATTCAAATGACTTTGAAGATTTTAAAAAATTCGTTGTTCAAAGTAGTCAAACTATGATCCTATTAAATGACATCATTAATCAACAAATCGTCTCCGTAACAAACTATTGCCAAATGCATTTTTTAAGTGAAACAACAGTTAGAAAAAATCTCAAACGAATTAGAGAAACCTGTCATGTTTATGGAATTGATTTAGTTCATTTAAAATTAGTTGGTGATGAACGTAAAATAAGATATTTCATTGCTTTATTTGATACAATGGTTAATCGAAATGCTTATTTTTTACTCGACGGTATAAATTATGAGGAACTAAAACAGAACTTTGATGATTTTTTTAAAAAAGCAAATTTCCAAATATCTGGTGTTAAAAAGCAAAAAACGATCAATATTTTTTTAATTCATTTACAGAGGATTAGTTTTAGTCAACTTATTATCATTAGTGATAAATTAAATCGCTTTGTAGCTTCTCATCCTATCTATCCTTATGTTGAAGAATTATTCCAACATTATTACGTTTTTAATCAAAAAGAAATTGCTTATTTTTTCTATATTATGACACTTGATGAAGAGCTAAATAGAAAACAGAACACCAATCTTGTTTACAATTTTTTTAATGAAAATCAATTAGAACTAATGACGATAACTGATTTAATTTTTTGTGATTTATTTCCATTATTTCGCCCCTTATCAGATGAGGATATTTACTTAATAAAGAGAGATATTTTCTATACTGGTTTTGTTACAATGGTATTTAATCAATTAGTATTCGAATATAAATATGGTGTCACTGTTCACTATAATTTAGAACAATACCCTATTATCACTGCAAAATTTACAAAGGTTATCAAAAAACATTTGATTGAAACAGGCTTTATTTCGAATAGTCAACTAACGATTCTTTTACAACAATATTTTTTTCGTTTTCTTTATTTTGTGGATTCAGAACACCTATATAAAGTCGTATCGATTCATATAGAACCAGCGTTTGACTATCTGCACCAAAAGCAAATAAAAGACTATTTGGATTTATATTTTAATCATCAAATAAACTATCAAGACTCTTACTCAAAAAAGCAGACAGATATTGTCTTAACGCCATTTCATGAAACGAGTAAACATTCACTCTACAAAGATACACCCATTATTATGGTAAAATTTCCACTTAACCTAACCTTTCTTCAAAAAGTAGAGACTATCATTAAAGAAAAACAAAAAAAAGACGAAGAATGATTTCATTCTCCGCCTTTTTCTTTTGCGTACTGTTCAATGACTGCTTCAATTTCTAAAAACGTGGGATGTGTCAAATAATCTTTTTTTAAAAAATAAAATAAACGTTTATAATTCATACCCAATTCTTGATAGGGCATATGTTTAGGGACTGACACACGTGAAATAATACTTTTTCCAATCCCTTTTTCAAGTAATCTCACAATCATTTCATTATTTTTTACACATAAACGCTGTGGTTGAATGTTTTCTTGTAAAAAATATCGCTTGGTATAATGATATACACCTGAAATATCTTCCCGGCACAACCACAGATCACTCTCAAGATTACCAGCAATCACCAACTCATCTGTTAAAAACTCTTTTCGGCATACAGGACCTGTTTCCAATGGTTTTTCAATAAATCCAAAATGCGCTCGATGCTGTAAGACATTTTCCAGAACTTCTTCGGAATTATGCATATCAAGTTCAAAATATACCTCAGGAAATCTCTTAACTAACCGACTCATTAAATCAGGTAAGTAATAGATAGAAAAAGTATTCGATGCACTAATAACACATTTTACTGGATTATTTCCAACCTGTTTAATCAATCTCTTGGTTTCTAACCAGTCATCTTCTAAATTTAATAGCCTTGTATACAGGATAGTTGCTTCTTTTGTTGGAGACATCTCTTGTTTCGTTTTTCTAATAAACAATTTACAATTTAGTTCTTCTTCTAATTGTTTCATTTGACTAGAAACAGCTGGTTGTGAAATGAATAAATTTTCAGCCGCTTTTGTAAAGTTTCTCGTCTCATATGCTTCTTTAAATGTTAAAAACAATTTAAACATCTTTACACCTACTATTTGTTTTTATAATAGTTAATATTCTAACTATTTATTTTTAAAATGTAAACTAAACCAGTATAATCAAATTATGTTAACTTTGGAGGAATGAATATGAAACAATTGAAACAAACTATCTACCCTGGTCTTCTCTTATCCCTAGCGATTGCTAGCTTATCAAAAATACTCGCCATATGGTTACCGTCACTCGGAGCTGGAACCATTGCTATTTTATTAGGTATTTTATTAGGAAATCTTTTTTTTAATCAATCAGTTTGGCAAAAGGGAACTAAATTTTCAGAAAAAACACTATTGGAATTATCCATTGTTCTACTTGGAACTACCGTAACCTTTCAAACTATTGTACAAATTGGGGGTTCTGGTATTCTATTTATTATGTGTCAAATGACACTAACGATTCTATCAGCTTACTTTATTGGGAAAAAATTAAAATTTAACCAGACGATGTCATTACTGATGGCAGGAGGAAATGCTGTATGTGGTTCATCAGCTATTGGTGCAATCGCACCAGAAATTGGGGCTAAAGATAAAGAAAAAGGACAAATTATTACCTTAGTCAATTTATTAGGAACTGTGATGATGCTGACTCTTCCTATTATTGGTGGTACAGTTTTTACAGATAATGTGATGGCTAAAAGTGCCTTAATTGGTGGAACGCTTCAATCAGTCGGTCAAGTTATTGCCAGTGCCAATATGGTTAGTTCACAAGTTGTAGAAATGGCAACTTTATTTAAAATTTTACGGATCATGTTCTTAGTAGTCGTTGTATTTGCTTTTGGAAAAATTGCTAACCAATCAACAGACAACAACCTAACAATACAAGAAAAGGCTAAGAAAAAATTTCCGCTTCCTTGGTATATCATTGGCTTTATCATTTGTTGTGTCTTAAATAGTGTCATTCATTTTCCAACTATATTAAGCCAAACAACGCACTCAATTAGTGGCTGGTTTGAAATTACTGCTTTAGCAGCTATTGGATTACGTATTAACGCAAAAGAATTTTTTAAAGAAGGCCCTCGATTTTTAGCGTATGCTGGAAGTGTAGGAATTGTTCAAACGATTGTTGCCATTACTTTAATAAAATTATTATCCATTTAATAAATAAAAAGCAAGCCCTAAAATCATAGGAGCTTGCTTTTTGATTTAAACAATTGTCGCACCAAGCGTATTTTTAAAATGGCCTAAAGCCCATTTATGGCCAACCTGATCAAAGCTTTGGACAGCTTTTTCGTGAATTACAATATTGTATCCTAAATTATAAGCATCGATAGCGGTATGTAACACACAAATATCTGTACACACTCCTACTAAATGAACTGTATCGATTTTTCTTTCTCTTAATCGAATATCTAAATCTGTGCCACTAAAAGCTGAATAGTGACGCTTATCTATCCAATACACCGTATCTTTTTCCTTATTTTTTTGATACACATCATTTAATCCTTGATACAATTCTCTTCCTTTTGTTCCAATAATATTATGAGGAGGAAATAAAGTGTTCTCTGGATGATACTTATCTGTGTCATCATGACAATCAATAGCAAAAACAACGTAATTTCCATCGTCAATAAATTGGTTAGTTAAACGGACCATCTCTGTTTCAATGGCTTGACCGAATTCACCAGTCGTTAATTTTCCATCACTTGCAACAAAATCATTTGTATAATCTATTGATATCAAAGCTTTCATGTCTTCTCTCCTTAGTTTAATTGTTTCACTAATTCAACGACCATTTCAGCAGATTTTTTTCCTGCTTCAATAATAAACTCATCAAAATTTACACTAGCATTTTCATCGCCTACATCACTAATGGCACGAATCACAACAAATGGACACTTATATTGATGCGCCACTTGAGCAATCGCCGCGCCTTCCATCTCATTAGCTAAAACGTCAGGAAAATGTTTTTTTATGTGGGCTATTTGTTCTTGACTATGGACAAAGGTATCTCCTGAAACAATCAACCCAATGTGTGTTGCTAATTGCTTATCCTCAGCTGCTTTTATCGCTACACTCATGAGTTGATTACTTGCTTCATAAAATAATGGCATCTGTGGCATTTGCCCATATTCATAACCAAATGCTGTAACGTCCGAATCAAAATAAGCTAATTTATCAGAAATGACAATATCTCCAATCGATAAACCTTTACCAATACCACCAGCAGATCCTGAATTAATTAAACAATCAACATGATAATGACTAATTAGTAACGTCGCTGTTAACCCAGCTAAAACTTTGCCTATACCTGATTGTGTTACTACAATTTCATGTGTTCCAATACTTCCTGAATAAAATGACACACCTGCTTCATGCCATTCTTTTTTATTTTCTAGTTGGTTTTTTAATAACACAACTTCTTGTTCCATTGCCCCAATGATTCCAATTTTCATACATAAACTCCCTTACAGTTTAAAAATAGCATACAACATAATGACTAATAAGATGACGATAATCACAATCGCTCGGTTTAACCATGTATTACGTTGTTCGTTTTTATTATGTTCTCTTACACGACTTCTTGTTAAAATTTGTTTTGACGTTGTTTCTACTTTCTTTTGTTTTTCTTTCGACATGATAAACTCCTTATTTCATTTGCATTTCCCATAATAGAATAGCATATAATGTCTTAGCATCACAAATTGTACCAAGACGAATGTACTCTTTCACTTCCTCTAAAGATAACTCCACGATATCTAAAAATTCATCCTCATCTCTTGGTAAAGGATTATCGGCTTTTTTGATACCATTAGCTTGAAATAAGACCATTCTTTCATTACAAAAACCTGGAGATGTAACAAAATCGGCCACTTCAACCATTGAATCACATTGATAAAAGGTTTCTTCCTCTAGTTCACGCTTAGCTGTTTCTAACGGGTTATCTTCATATGCTTCAATTTTTCCTGCTGGTATTTCTAAAATACTTTTTTCTATTGCTTTACGAAATTGTTTGACTAACACAATGCGATTCATCGGTGTAATGGCTAAAATACCAACTGCTCCTTTATGAAAAACCAATTCACGTTTTGATGTTTTCCCATTAGGTAATTCAACCGTATCAACACACACATCAATCACTGATCCTTTGAATACCTCTTTTCTTTCGAGCGTTTCTTCATTAAATTTATCTTTCATTCATGCCTGCTCCTTGTCAATTCACTTATTTATGTTTATGATACCTTTAAAGAGTCGTTATTTCAACAAAACTCGCTGTATCCTTAATACTTATTTATAAATCAAACTTAGGACTGATAATGTTTTTACTTCCTTATGCTAAACTAATACTATACAAAAAATACTTGAAAAGAGGAGTGACAAAATGAAGAGAATGAAATACACAATCGTCGGTGTTATTGGTTTTTTAATAGGAATGTGCGTTTTAACGGATATTAATGAAAATCTTGGTACCGTATTTATCTTAATTGCTATAAGTTGGATAATTTATCGAAAGATTTCTAAACGAAAAAACAAAGAAGTCGTTCCTGAACTGACTAGAGAAAAACAAGAACATTATTATGAAGCTGGCATGTCTGACAAAGAGATTGTTTTTTTTAGAACAACGCTATCAGAAACAAAAGGACAAATTGATCAATTAGAAAAAAACTTCTATAATATTCCGAAGCTAAATGCCATTAACTTGAGATATGACACATTGAAAGTAGCAAAAGCGATGTTCAAAGAAATTGTTAAAGAACCTAAAAAACTTCATTTGGCAGATAAATTTTTGTATACTCATTTGCCTAATCTGGTTGAAATGACGAATAAATATGCAGACATTTCTAATCATGAAATCAAAAGTAAAGCGACATATGATACACTAAATAATAGTATTGGTGCAATCGAAAATGTCTCTCGTCTTATCATAGAAGATTATGAAAATTTTGTTTCAGATGATATCGAAGATTTAGAAGTAGAAATTTCAATTGCCAAACAAAATGCTAATAAAGAAGCCTTTAAACACAATATATCTGATGATCAGGAGGAATTGTAATGTCGGATGAATTAAAAAAAGCTGAACCCATTGATAATACTTTAGATGATTTACTAAGTAATCCATTTTCAGAATTGGAACAATCTGACTTATTAAATCAGGCTGAAAAAAAACAACAAGTAACAAAAGCCCAAACGTCAACAAAAGTCATTGATAGACTATCAGATGAACGAAAACAACAAGCACAAGAATTAGCCAATCAAATCGATACAAATGATAGCCAATCCATTTTAAGCTATGGTGTTGCGGCACAACAAAAATTAAGTGAATTTTCACATACCATGTTGAATCATGTTCAAACACAAGATATTGGTCCAATGGGAGATTCTCTAACTGAATTAATGTATCGTTTAAATGAAGCAAGTCCTAGTGAACTTGAAGCAAAAGATGGCAATCTATTTAAACGCATGTTTGGAAAGGTAAAGCAATCCATTTATGAAACAACAGCAAAATATCAAAAAATTGGTGCTCAGATTGATAAAATAGCTGTTAAACTAGATCATGAAAAAAATGGATTACTTGAAGATAATAGCATGTTAGAACAACTCTATCATAAAAATAAGGACTACTTTGATGCCTTGAATATCTATATTGCAGCTGGGGAATTAAAAATTGAAGAACTTCAAACAAAAACGATTCCAGAAGCAATGGCTTTAGCTGAAAAAACTGGTGACCAAATGGATACACAAATTGTGAATGACTTAAACCAATTTGTTGATCGTCTTGAAAAAAGAACATACGACTTAAAACTAGCGAGACAGATTACGATTCAACAAGCACCACAAATTCGTTTGATTCAAAATACAAATCAAGCACTAGCTGAGAAAATACAAGCTTCTATTAATACAGCCATTCCTTTATGGAAAAATCAAGTGGCGATTGCTTTAACTCTTTTAAGGCAAAAAGATGCGGTTACAGCTCAGCGTCAAGTATCTGAAACAACAAATGATTTGTTAGCTAAAAATTCTGAAATGCTAAAAATTTCAGCTATTGAAACAGCAAAAGAAAACGAACGTGGCATTGTTGATATTGAGACACTACAAAAGACACAAAATGATTTAATTGAAACCATCCAAGAAACACTTAAAATTCAACAAGAAGGCAAAGAAAAACGCCGTAATGCTGAATTAGAATTAGCGATGATGGAAGAAGATTTAAAAAATAAATTACTTGATATGTCAGGTAATAACTAATAAAAAAGTCCATACTTCTCATAAAGAGAAATATGGACTTTTTTATATAACCTCTTCTTCTAATTTTTGACAATCTGGACAAATACCATACATTTCTAAACGATGATCATTTATCTTAAAACCAGTTAATTTTTCAGTAGCCGCTTCAACATCACCCAAGCCAGGATAATTAACATCTACTACTTTTTTACACTTTTCACAAATGGCATGATAATGTTTCTCCGTTGTAAAATCAAACCGACTTGAAGAATCACCATATGTCATTTCGATAACAAAACCAATCTCAGTAAACAATCTTAAATTGTTATAAACAGTCGCCACACTCATGTTTGGAAAACGATGTTCCAACTCTTTATAGATATCATCTGCCGTAGGGTGTGTGTGACTTTCGATTAGATATTCCAAAATAGCGTATCTCTGTGGCGTTATTCTTATATCAGCTGCTTTTAACTTTTCAATCGCTTCGTCAACTAAGTGATCCTTTGACATATAGCATCATCCTCACAAATTATATTAATTCCATTCTACTACTCTTTATTGATTTTCGCAAGATACTCATCTATGAGACTTTTCTTCATCAAAAAGTAGAATATAAATAAAGATGCACAAAACACCAACAACTAAAAAAATATCTGCTACATTAAAAATTGGAAATCTAATAAACTCTGTTTGAAACATATCCACCACATACCCTTGTCTAAATCGGTCAATGAAATTACCAATAGTTCCACCAATGACAAAACTTAGCCCCACTGTTAACCATTTATTTTTATATCTATGTTTATATAGTAGGTAAGAAAAAATACCTAAAGCAATCACTCCAACTAATAAAAAAAACCACATATGGCCTTCAAATATACTCCAGGCTCCTCCTTCATTTCTGATATGGGTAATGGATAAAATAGGATTAGTCATCGTTGTATCATACAAATCTAAATGTTGTACCACCATCAATTTAGTTAATTGATCTAAAATAATACTCCCTATAATAATAAAAATATAAAGAAACATTGGTTCATCTCCCTCATCGATAAATAATATCTTGTAATCTAGTTAAACAATAAGTACAGTATATAACATTTTTTTGAAAGAACAAACTTTATTTCTAGATGCTTTTGTATAAATTTTTGTTATTTGACGAATATTCGTTCTAAACGTATAATAATCAGTATGAGACAAGAAAAAACCTGGAGGAATGTGAAATGAAACAAGGTTTAGTGAAATGGTTTGATGTAAAAAAGGGATATGGATTCATTATTTACGATCAAGATGAGGAAATCTTTGTTCATTTTACTGCAATAGAACAGGATGGGTTTAAAACACTTTTTGAAGGACAACAAGTTAAATTTGATATTAAAGAAGGAGCTCGCGGCTTACAAGCATCGAACGTTTCTGTTATAGATGAAAAAAAATGAGTTGATTAATCGTCAACTCATTTTTTATACCCATTTACCATGCAAGATAACTGGGCTGACTCTTCTAAATGATGAATAAAATTCGTTTTAGATGATGGAAGCATTAAATAAGAACGTTCATGTTGATTTGTGACTAGTGTAAAGCCATATTTCCCCACTAACACTTTTTTTATTTTACTAATATCTATCGTGTATTCATTTTTTTTTAATACCGCATTCACTTTAATCTGCTCTTGAGTTAAGATTAATTTTCTCCTTGTTCCTAAATAGAAAAAAAATAAAAAAATAAAAAATGTCACAATACTAAATAGATTAATCCGCCCTTGTTCTTCTAATAAACCGATCATACTGGCAAAAAATAATACAAAGGTCAACGACCAATAAATCACTGTATCAGCTAGTATTGGTTGGTATCTATATATGTGAATTTTATTCTCACTCATCACTAACCTCCGTTACAATCACTTTACTCTAGGATATAATCTTAACACAATATATACGAATAAAAAAATGAAATGAGGAATTTTATGATAAAAATTAATACTGATGCTTCAACACATCCTAAATACCAAGTAAGTGCTGGTTGTTTTATTATAAAAAAAGAAAATCAGACAATCGTAGAAACATTTCCTTTAGATGCGACAGATAACCATATAGCAGAATTTCAGACCATGATTCTATCTTTAGAATACTGTCTACAAAATAATTGGCAAAAAGACTTAATTTTTATTTATTCTGACAGTAGGATTGTGGTTGAATCATTTCATAAACGTTATGTAAAAAATGATCGCTTTCTACCTTTATTATCAAAATTACTTGTTTTAAGTCAGGAATTTAGCGATTTAATGATTGAATGGATTCCACAAGAATCAAATAAAATGGCTGACCATCATGCTAAACAAGCACTAAAAAAAGAATTAAAACGTCAAAAAAAGAGTCCTAAATAATTAGCTAGGTATATCGCTATTTTTTTGCTAAAATAAAGTATCAAAGAAAGGGGTATATTCATGAGTGTCCTGTTAATCATTTTATATTTAATCAACTTACTATTTGCTCTGTTTTTAATATTTTATAGAGAGCGTGATACTAGTGTTACTTGGGCGTGGTTATTAGTCTTTATGTTTATCCCATTTTTAGGATTTATTTTATATTTATTTTTTGGTCTTGGGCTAAGTAAAAAGGAACGATATGAAATTAAAAATCAAATTACAATGGATTTTAGCTCGCTAGATGATATTTACGATCCAACATCGCAATTATATGATGATACACCTTCAGATAATAAATATGCTCAGCTTGCCTACTTCATGTCTAATTTAAATTATACACCTTTAACGCACCATAACAACGTCACCATATTAACCGATGGAGAGAAAAAATTAGAAGCATTATTAAATGATATTAAACACGCTAAAACGTTTATCCATATTGAATATTATGCTTTTGTGACAGACAAAACGGGTATGAGAGTAGTTGATCTATTAACTGAAAAGGTAAAAGAAGGGGTAGAAGTTTGCCTATTATATGATGAATTAGGCTCTAAAGGAGTTAAGAAAACAAAGTTTTCTAAATTAATTGAAGCTGGTGGACGAATCCAAACTTTTGTTACCAGTGAGAAGGCTATTTTAAAATTTCGTGTCAACTATCATGACCATCGAAAAATCGCTGTAATCGATGGAAAAATTAGTTATGTTGGTGGATTTAATATCGCAGATCAGTACGTTGAAACAACTAAAAAATTTGGCTACTGGCGTGACACCCATCTTAGAATTGACGGCCCCGCTACTTCTATCTTAGAATTACGCTTTTTATCCGATTGGAATGTTTCCGTCCCTGATGATAAAAAACTTATTGGAAAGCTTGATTATTTATATCATGAAAAACCAAATGAGAAAGCCACAACTGATATTCAAATTATTGCTAGTGGACCACATGATGAGAAGCAACAAATTAAATTAGCTTTTACAAAACTTATCACCAGTGCTAAAAAACGGATTTGGATTCAAACACCATACTTTATACCAGATGATACAATTCTTGATGCTTTAAAAATTGCTAAACAGTCCGGTGTAGATGTACGAATTATGATTCCAAATAAACCAGATCATCCTTTTATCTATAGGGCAACACAATATTTTGCTCAAGTGATTATGAAACATGATGTTGATGTCTTTATTTATGAAGGTGGATTTCTTCATTCTAAAGTTCTTATTATGGATGATGAAGTAAGCATCGTGGGTTCAGCTAATCAAGATATTCGCAGTTATAAACTGAATTTTGAAGCGAGTGCTGTTATGTATGATAAATCTATCAATAGTGCTTTATCTCATTATTTTACAGAAGACTTAAAGCAATCCAAAGAATTAACACAGCAAATGATTGATGACATGTCTATTTGGTTGAAATTCAAACAAAAAACAGCACGATTATTTTCACCAATTATGTAATAAAAAATAAGTGATAACAATTATTTTTTTTTAATTGTTATCACTTATTTTTTATTACTAAGAGTCATAAATAGAAGCACCCAAATTTAGAGTCTTTTTTGTTAAGACTAGTTTAATCAGACATAAGTTGTTATACTAGTTGAGATATTACCAGACAAGGAGGAAATACTATGCCTCGTTTAGAGTTTTCGTATATGAAATTAAAGCACCTAAGCACTCGGTACATTAACCAACACCTTTCGAGTATCCAAATTATTTTTCTATATTATGTGTTAATTACAACTGTCGCTTACTTTTTACTTAATTTAACATTTTTCCATCAAGATAATGCTAATTATTCAACCTTTGATATGATTTTTATGGCTATTAGTACGGTTAGTGTGACAGGCTTAAGTACTTTCAATATTAATGAAGTATTTAACCAACGTGGGATTATTTTACTTGAAATTCTCTTTCAAATAGGTGGCTTTGGTATTATGATGGTGTCAACTTTTTTCTTCATTTTATCAAAGAAGAAAATTTCTCTAAAGCGTCGACAATTAATCATGACTGATATGAACTCTCCAAAGCTTAGCGGAAGTATTCGATTAATCAAAAATACTATGCTGACTGTATTAGTCATACAATTGCTATTTGGTCTTGTTTTTTCTACCCATTTTTATTTTGCCGAACATCATCTTGATTTAGTTGATTCGTTGTTCCATGGATTTTATCAATCCATCTCAGCAGTAACAAACTCTGGGTTTGATGTAACAGGTGAGTCGGTCACCCCTTATAAAAACGACTTTTTCTTTTTACCTATTTTGATGCTACTTATTATGATTGGCGGGATTGGGTTTCCAGTCTTAATGGAAGTAAAAGAGTGGTTATTTTATAGAAGAGACAATCATAAGTTACCTTTTCGTTTTTCCCTATTCAGTCGATTAGCGATTAGTATCTATATTGTATTATTTATCGTTGGAACAATTTTAATCTATTTATTAGAAAAAAACCATTTATTTATTGATATGAGCGAACAACAAAAATGGCTGACGTCTATGTTCTATTCTACTACCACACGAAATGCTGGTTTACAATTAAATAATCTAAATGATTTTCAAACACCTACCCTATTACTTTTTTCAATGCTAATGTTCATTGGTTGTAGCCCCAGTTCTGTTGGTGGTGGTGTGCGAACAACAACCGTTGCGATATTAGGATTATATATGTATAGCTTTATAAAAGGACAAGAAAATGTCACTATATTTAATAGAAGAATTGATCGAACAGACATAAAAAAAGCCATCGTTGTGTTTAATTTATCTGTCTTTATGTGTTTTTTGTCTATTATGATACTAACGATTACAGAAAATGAAACAATGATTGCGTTAATTGTAGAAGTCGCTTCTGCCTTTGGAACAACAGGATTATCACTAGGCATTACCTCTTCTCTTTCCCCAATTGGTAAAATTGTTATTGCCATTTTAATGTTTGTTGGACGTATTGGCATGCTTTACACCTTAATGATTTTTATTCCAAAAGAAAAACATGACCGTGGCTATATTTATCCAACTGAAAAAATTATTATTGGCTAATGTCACTACTTAGAACATATTTTTTCATGTTCTAAGTAGTTTTTGTTATCTTATCATAGAATCTTATGTATTTTTTTAATCTTTCAATTCTTATTTTATGGTATCATGATTAAGTTAATGTATACACAGGAGGAATGTATATGAGTTTTAAAAGTGGATTAGCGACAACTGTTGGTAAATCTTCACAATGGCTATTAAAAACGTTTTTCAAAGGTGGCAGTAGCTTACCTGGAAAATTGGCTTTAAAAATAGATCCAACAATTCTTTCAAGTTTAGCAAAAGACTATGATGTGATTGTTGTGACAGGAACAAACGGTAAAACATTAACTACTGCTTTAACCGTTAATATATTAAAAGAGGAATTCGATTCTGTTGTTACGAACACAACAGGAGCAAATATGTTACAAGGTATTGTATCAACCTTCCTTCAAGGAAAGAAAAATAAGCATGGCAAAAACGTCGCTGTTTTAGAAATCGACGAAGCCAGTTTAAATAAAGTGACAGAATTTTTAACACCTGAGTTATTCTTATTTACCAATATTTTTCGCGATCAGATGGATCGCTATGGGGAAATTTACACGACTTATCAATTAATCGTTGATGGGGCGAAAAAAGCACCAAATGCACCTATTTTAATGAATGGTGATTTACCGATATTTAACTCTATCGACACTATCAACCCAAGAGAATATTATGGATTTAGTCATGCTGATGATGAAGAACAGATGGCTCATTATAATACTGATGGTGTTCTGTGTCCTCATTGCCATCACATTCTTCACTATAAAATGATTACTTACAGTAACTTGGGTGATTATTATTGTCCAAATTGTGACTTTAAACGTCCTGCACTTAATGTTTCTTTGACTGATATTAAGCACATGACCAATGTCTCTTCTACTTTTACTATTGATTCACATGATTATCAAATTGAAGTAGGTGGGATGTATAATATATACAATGCTCTAGCCGCTACTGCTGTTGCTAAGCACTATAATATTTCATCTGATAAAATTAAAAAAGGGCTATCTTACGATGAAAAAGTATTCGGTCGTCAAGAAGTTATTGAAATTGGCGATAAAAAGTGTACCCTTGTTTTAGTAAAAAATCCTGTTGGGTTAAATCAAGTGATTGATACGATGAAATTATCTCCTTACCCATTTTCACTTGCTGCACTACTAAATGCCAACTATGCTGATGGAATTGATGTTAGTTGGATTTGGGATAGTCAACTAGAAGAGTTAGGTGAATTAGATATTCCTAAAGTCATTTCTGGTGGAGAACGTCAGAGTGATATGTCACTTAGACTTAAAGTCGCAGGAATACAAGAAAATAACTTAATTGAAACCTCTTCACTAAATCAGGTGATTGAAGAAATCAAAACAGCTCCTACTGAACATGTTTATATTTTAGCTACTTATACTGCTGTATTAGGCTTAAGAAAAGAATTAATTCAGCAAGGTTTTATTAAGGAGGATGCCTAATATGTCAGACTTTCAATTAAATTTTTGCCATCTTTATGGAAATTTACTTAATACGTATGGTGATAATGGTAACCTACTTCTACTAAATTACTACGCAAAAAAATTAGGTATTTCGATAGAAACAGAAATTATCAGCGTCTTTGAAGACTTTGATGATACAAAATATGATTTCGTTTTTTTCGGTGGAGGGCAAGATTATGAACAAAAAATTGTTTCTGAAGACATCCAATCAAAAAAAGACTCTATCACTCGTTACATCGAAAACGATGGTGTCATGCTAGCTATTTGTGGAGGTTTCCAACTACTTGGTGAGTATTATATTGGGGCTAATGGAGAGAAAATTAATGGTATTTCTGCTCTTCCACACTATACTTTAAGTCAAGACAATAATCGTTTTATTGGTGATATCGAGATCTATAATAAGGAATTTAATGAAACTTATTATGGTTTTGAAAATCATAACGGTATGACTTTTTTAGGTGATGGTGAAAAAGCTCTTGGAACTGTTATTAAAGGCTATGGAAATAACGGACAAGATAAAACGGAAGGCGTTATTTATAAAAATGTCATGGGGTCATACTTCCATGGTCCACTACTAGCAAAAAACAAACAATTAGCACTTAGAATACTTAATATGGCTATGAAAAGAAAATATGAAATAACGTTTTCTTTGGATGATTTGAATTAGAACACAAGATAAAACTTGTGTTCTTTTTTCTTATAAACAGTATATTATTAGCATTCTTCTTACATTTTATGTATAATGATACTGTCATAATCTTAACAGGTTATGAAAGAATAGGAGTGAAAAAAATTGAAAATAGGCGTACCAAAAGAAATTAAGAACAATGAAAACCGTGTTGCTTTGACTCCACCATTTGTCAAAATTTTAGTGGAAAAGTCACATGAAGTATTCGTACAAACTCAAGCAGGAGTAGGTGCTGGCTTTGAAGACAGTGCATATGAAGAAATGGGTGCAACCATCGTTCAAAATCAAGAAGACGCGTGGGATGTTGATATGGTCCTAAAAGTTAAAGAACCATTAGCATCTGAATATCATTTATTCAAACCTAATCAAATTTTATTTACATATCTTCATTTAGCCCCTAATAAAGAATTAACTGATGCTTTACTAGAAAACAAGATTACAGCAATTGCTTATGAATCCGTTCGTTTACCCGATGGTTCATTGCCTTTATTAACACCAATGTCTGAGATTGCTGGTCGTATGGCGCCACAAACTGGTGCATACTTCTTACAATCTATTAACCAAGGTTCAGGTGTTTTATTGTCTTCTGTTCCTGGTGTTGAAAAAGGACAAGTCGTTATTATTGGTGGTGGTGTTGCTGGTATGAATGCTGCTAGAATTGCCATTGGTTTAGGTGCCAAAGTAAGAATTTTAGACATTAATCCACAACGATTAGCACAACTAGAAGATATTTTTGGAAATGACATTGAAACTGTTATTTCTAATTCTCATAACATTGAAAAATCAGTTAAAATAGCTGATTTAGTTATTGGTGCCGTTTTAATACCTGGACGTAAAGCACCAAAACTTGTTACTGAAAATATGATTAAACAAATGAAACCTGGTTCTGTTGTCATTGATATTGCAATTGACCAAGGTGGTATTTTTGAAACGACTGACCACGTAACAAGCCATGATAATCCAACTTATATTAGACATGACGTTGTTCATTATGCAGTTGCAAACATGCCTGGTGCAGTAGCTCGCACATCAACTCTTGCTTTAACAAATAATACGTTACCATATATTGTTAAGTTGGCTAATCAATCTTTAAAAGAAATTGTTGCAACTGACGAAGCTCTAAGAAATGGATTTAATACATACAATGGTAGTTTAAATTCAAACGTAATTGCTGAAGATCAAAATCGTTTAGATGACTATAAACCAATCACAGAATTATTATAATGAAACTAAAGACATCATGTTGATTTTGCAACATGATGTCTTTTTTATTATCTATTCTTTTTTCCAGGTTCTGATGCGATGATATCCATATCACCTTCTAATACCCATGTGTCAATATCATTGGGAATAATGAAATGCATTCCTTTTGAGAGTTCATACGTTTGATTAGCACCGATTTTTAAATAACCAAACCCTTCAATAACACTCGCTAATGTGTATGGTGCGTTAGATTTGATATCTAATATGCCATCGACATTCCATTCAAATACATCAAAATAATCTGATTCAATAAAGGTTGTTACACTTGATTGATTCTCATTTAATTGCGTTATTTCTAATTTAGGGTCAATATGAGGAATAGTCGTCACATCTAGTGATTGTTGAATATGTAATTCACGCGTGTTTCCATTGTCATCTGCTCTATCATAATCATATACGCGATAAGTTGTGTCACTGCTTTGTTGCGTTTCTAAAATCATAATCCCACTACCAATGGCATGAATGGTCCCACTAGGAACATAGAAAAAATCACCTTTTTTAACAGGTATACGTCTCAATAATTGATTCCACTCACCTGAGTCTATCATTTTTTTTAATTCTTCTTTTGATTTAGCATGATGACCATAAATAATTTCCGCTCCAGGTTCTGCACTAATGATATACCAACATTCCGTTTTTCCTAATTCTCCCTCATGACTTAACCCATAAAAATCATCAGGATGGACTTGAACAGATAAGTCATCTTCAGCATCTAAAATTTTAGTCAGTAATGGAAATACGTCTTCTTTTGGATTACCAAAAAGTTCCGGATGTTTTTTCCATAAATCATCTAACTTTTCTCCCTTGAACTCCCCATTTTTAACCGTACAAACACCATGAGGATGCGCACTAATTGCCCAACATTCCCCTATCGTTTTACTAGTTAATTCATAACCAAACTCAGTCGATAATTTTTCTCCACCCCAAATTTTTTCTTGGAATACTGGTTTTAAAAATAATGGTTCTGCCATCTTTTTCCCCTCACCTCATCTATATTGATAAAAATAGTATATCATTTCTTGTTTAATTCGTCTGTTCTTTTTGATAAACTTCAATTAATTCATCACGTTTTCTTAAATAATCTTGTCTATTATCATAAGGATGGACTCGATTTGATAAAAAAATAAAAGCCTCTTGTTCAATAATATCTATCAACATAAAAGTACCAGTATAACCAGTATGATATAATATCGGATGTTTTTTTTCTAAATGATACTTTAAATCCCAACCTAGTGAACGAGATAAATCGTTATTCGGTGTAAAATCATTTAATAATAACATCACTGTTTCTTCTTCTAAAAATACTTCTCCATTTGGTAGCCTTCCTTTATTTAACATCATTTGAACAAATTTAAAACTATCGTCAATATTACTAAATAACCCCGCACTGCCACAGTGTTCCTTTAATTGATATGCTTTTGGATCATGTACTTCTCCTTTAATTAAATCTCTATTTTTCGTTAACTCTGTTGGTGCACATAAAGAAGTGTTTATTTTACTAAAACCACTATGCACCATATTTAAGGGGATTAAAACTTCCTTTTCAAATATATTATGAACATTCTGTCTATAAATCTCTTCAAGCATAAATCCTATTAATAACGTTCCCGTATCTGTATATTTTTTTTCTCTGCCCATTTTTTTATAATCTACTGGTAACGTCAACAACGCCTCTTTTAATTCTTCAGCTGATAGCTCATCTCTATTGTCAATGTACCCTGAAATAGCTGAGGTATGTGTTAACAGATGTCTTAATGTCACCTTGTCTTCATGCCATATGGGTAAATACGTGTTAAAAGGCACATCAATATTTAGTTGATTTTGTTCAATTAATTTTAATACGACAGTATTAGTCATCATAACTTTCGTAAGTGATGCCATATCATATAAGACATTAGAGGTTGCTTTTTCTTTAACAGGTAAAAATTGTTTATACCCCGTACTTCCCCTTACAACATTATCTTGACTAAAAAACAAATAATTAGCACCTGGAATGATGCTTTCTTTACACAATGACTCAATAAATTGAATGGTTTTAGAATACATTCTATCTCCTTCTTATCCACAAAAAAGCTGATAATTCTAACTAGTCTTACCAGTAGAGATTATCAGCCTTATTACTATTTTTTGTTCTCTTTTTTAAATACAATAAACCACAAATGAATACCACTTGGATCATATAATCCAATAATTCTCTTGCCTTTATTATAGTAGAAGTCACTACCAAGTGTCTCAAGATTCTCCTTTAATGAAAGTAAATCCTCCATTGTTGGGACATCAAACGTTACATGGTCTACTCCTAAGTCAGTATCACGAATAACAGGTGACATGTCATTTGATTGTGATTCATTAATGGCTAGCTGGTGATGATAATCGTTAACTGACAATAAATGAGTTGAACTAAAATCATCATCTTTTATTTTGAATCCTAATGTCTCAGCATAAAAATTATAAACCATTTCTAAATCCGATACTGATAAATGAACATGTCCCACTTTTGTTTCATCTGGAACTGATGTGTATTCACCTTTCACATTGTTTAAACATTGTTGAATGTTTAATTCTTTTGTTACACCATCTATTTTACCATCTACCATTGGCCACTCATCTTTTGGCTTATCCCAACTAAATTCTAAACGATTATTTTCAGGATCACTGATATAAACTGACTCACAAAAACCATGATCACTTTCGCCTTCAATTGGATAATTTAATAACATGAGATGCTTAATAAAACGAGCAAGATCGTCTCGAGTTGGAAAAACAAACGATGTATGGTTTAATCCTGTCTGAATATTTGACCCTTCCACGCCATCTGGTGTCGAAATCAATCCCAGCAATTTTCTTTTCTGGCTACCAATACCTAAAATCGCCATATCATTTTCTTCATTAATCAAATCAAACCCAACAACTTGTTGGTAGAAACTTAACATTCTGTCAAAATCTTTTACCTTAATGGCAACAGAAGTTAATTTGGTGTTTGGATTTAATGAAAAGTTAACCATAATATTCATTTCCCCCTAAATTTTCGAATCAATGTCTTTTCCCTCAATATCACTTTACATTGTAACACCTTTTATCCAAGAAATTCCATTATTATATTCAGAAAATTAGATGAATATCATTTTCTTTATTAAATACTTACCCCTGTTGAAAATTGACTATTATACAATTCAGCATAGAAACCGGCTTTTTCAAGTAATTGATCATGATTTCCTGTTTCAACGATGTCCCCTTGATCCATCACAATAATATTATCTGCATCGCGAATCGTTGATAATCTGTGAGCCACAACAAAACTTGTACGACCTTCTAATAATCTATCCATTGCTTCTTGTATCAATATTTCAGTTCTTGTATCAACACTTGAAGTGGCTTCATCTAAAATTAAGACATCTGGATTAACTAAAAAAGCCCGAGCGATGGTGATTAACTGTCTTTGTCCTTGAGAAATATTTGATGCGTCTTCGTTTAACACGGTATCATATCCTTCTGGTAAACGACGAACAAATTCATCTACACGTGCTGCTTTTGCTGCACGAATAACATCTTCTTCACTAGCATCCATTTTTCCATAGCGAATGTTATCAACAATTGAACCAGTGAATAACCAAGTATCTTGTAAAACCATTGAAAAATGAGAACGTAGTTTTTCACGTTTAATATTACGAGTGTCTTTTCCTTGATACAAAATCGATCCACCTGAAACGTCATAAAAACGCTCAAGTAAATTGATGATGGTTGTTTTACCAGCACCTGTTGGTCCTACAATGGCAACTTTTTGTCCCTTAAATACATCTAAGTTAAAGTCTTTCATCAATAATTCACTATCATCATACCCAAATGCCATATGTTGGAATGACACAACTGCATCTGTTGGTTTAGCAAGTGAATCATCAACTGTTGCATCACTCATTTCCATTTCATCTAATACATCAAAAATACGTTCAGCCGAAGCAATTGTTGATTGGATTGTATTTAACAAATTCGCCATTTGACTTAGAGGTTGAGCAAATTGGTTAGTGTATTGCATAAAAGCTTGTACGTCCCCTAAAGGCATGTATCCATTTGCTACTTGAATCCCACCTAATACAGCAATAAAGACATAACTAATATTTTTTACAAAGTTCATCAATGGCATAATAATCGCTGAAATAAATTGCGATTTCCAACCAGATTCATATAACTGTTGATTTTGAATTTCAAATACATCTATATTATCTTTTTCATGATTAAAACTTTTAACAACTGCATGTCCACTATAGCTTTCTTCAATCTGATTGTTTAATAAACCTAAACTCGCTTGTTGTTTGCCAAAATAACGTTGAGATTTTGGTGCAATAATCATTGTGATGATTAAACTTAGTGGCACTGTCAACGCTGCAACAATTGTTAACTTCCAGCTGATTGTTAACATCATCCACAGTACCCCGAAAAACATTAAAATACTTGTTACAAACTGAGTTAACGTTTGTTGGAGGGTTGTAGCAATATTATCCATGTCGTTAATCGCACGAGACATAATATCACCATTTGAATGCGTGTCATAGTAAGAAACAGGGACACGTCCCATTTTTTCTTTAAATTCTTTTCTTAATTGATACACTGTTCGTTGAGAAATTCGTGTCATAATAAACTGTTGTAGAAAACTAAAAACAGCAGAAGCAATATACATCGCTAGAACAATCATTAAAATACTAGCAATTTTATCAAAATCGATATCGATTTTCCCTACTTTTCCACCACTCATCATCGTTTGTTTGGCTTTCATTAACCCAGAAAAAATTTCAGTTGTTGCTTCCCCTAATATTTTAGGGGTACGGATTTGAAATATTGTTGAGGCGGTAGCTAACACAAACACTAATGCTATTAAATACCATCGTTTTAACATATATGACATCAATCGTTTGGTTGTTTTCCAAAAATTCTTTGGTTTGGCTTTTTTTCCTTTTACTCCACCAGGTCCGTGCTGTCTCATGCTATTTCCTCCTTACTCAACTGTGATGAAATAATTTCTTGATAGGTATCATTTGTTGCTTTTAGCGTTTGGTGATCGCCACGACCTACCATGACACCATCATCTAATACGAGAATCGTATCAGCATCCACCACGGTACTAATTCTTTGCGCTACTATGACGACTACTGCTTCAGTAATCGACTCTTTCAATGCTTTTCTAAGAGCAGCATCTGTTTTAAAATCAAGTGCTGAGAAGGAATCATCAAATACATAAACTGACGCGTCTTTTATAAGTGCTCTAGCTATACATAGACGTTGACGCTGTCCACCTGAGAAGTTTGTTCCACCTTGCTCAACTTTACTATCCAAACCATCTGGTAATTCAGACACAAACTCTTTAGCTTGAGCAATTTCCAACGCTTCCCAAATTTCTTCATCAGTCGCGTTTTCTTTCCCATATTGCATATTTGTACGAATTGTCCCTGTAAATAGCACTGCTTTTTGTGGTACAAAACTGACTTTTTCTCTTAGTTCATGTTGCAAGACATCTTTTACATTGCATTCATCCACTAATATCTCACCTTCTGTTGTATCAAAGAAACGTGGAATTAAATTGACCAACGTCGATTTACCTGAACCAGTCCCTCCGATAATCGCAACCGTATCACCTTTTTTGGCGGTAAAATCAACATCAGATAAAGCAGGTTTTTCGGCACCACTGTAGCTATAACTAACTTCTTTAAATGTTAATGAACTATCTGAATTAAATGCTTTTGGTGAATCTGGATTTTTAATATCGTCTTTCATATCAAGTACTTCATTAATACGAACAGCTGATGCTTGAGCACGGGGTACAAATACAAAAATCATCGCCATCATCACAAAACTCATTAAAATTTGCATAGCATACGTCATAAACGCCATCATGTTCCCTACTTCAAGCGTTCCTTCCGCGATATTATGACCACCAAACCAAATAATAGATACATTTGTCACACTAATAATGAACGTAATCACAGGTAATAAGAATGACATCAGTGTATTTACCTTTATAGCAGTATTCGTGTAGTCTTTATTAGCATCATCAAAACGATGCTCTTCAAATTTTGTTTGATTAAATGCACGGATAACCCGTACACCTGTTAGTCCTTCACGAAATACTAAGTTCAGTCTATCTGTTTTTTGTTGTAAACTTTTAAATAATGGAATCGCAAAATACATTGTGACGCCCACAACTAATATAATCATTGGAATGACATATAAAAATATTTTTGTCAGTTCTCTGTCACGATAAAAAGCCAAAACACTTGCACCTATTAATGTGATCGGTGCATTAATCATGATTCTTAAGAACATTTGACTAACCATTTGAATTTGATTAACATCATTGGTTGTTCTGGTAATTAAAGACGCTGTTCCAATCTTGTCAAATTCACGTTGAGATGAATATTCTACTTTTTCATAAATCTCAGAACGCAATTTTTTTCCTAGTTTTTGCGCTTGTCTTGTGGCAATAAAGGTATTAGCAATAGATGCTAATATGCCGATAAATGAGATACCTATCATCACAAAACCAACGCGCCAGATGTATGAGATATCTCCCTTAGTAACACCATTATCAATAATATTTGACGTGAGCGTTGGTAAATACAAATCGCTCGTAATTTGAATTACGATGAATAAAATAGCCCCTAAAACTGCTGGTAGAGACATTCGTTTTATGATTCTTAACATGCTTCTATCCTCCTATTTATCTTCAATTACCCCGTAAGCTATCCAATCTAACTTCATATTAAACTCCGCTTTCGCTTTTTCAATATTTACTTTTTTTCCCATTTGTTCTGAACGATAAATTTCATTAATTGATGCGTGCATCGTATAAAACAATAATCTTAATAATACTTTTAATTCTTTTGCATTAGATATTTTTAAGTATGAATAATCAATATTTCCAATTAATTCTTCATATTGGTGATAACGTTGCTTTTTTCGACCTCTCAAATGTTTTTCTGTTTTTCGATCAATATTTAATTCATCAAAAATTTCACTTGAACGTTTGTAATCCATATACATAAAGATATTTTTTAATAACTTTGCATGATCACTTCTCAAAATCAAATAAATAAAATAATCAAAAAATTCTTGCATGGTTAAAAATAAGTTTCCTTTGTTTTCTTTAAATAATGCCATGAATGTTGTTTCAGGTTCTTTTACTAAATTATCACAAATGTAGTAAAAGACATCATCTTTATCTTCAAAATATTGATAAAAACTTCCTCTTGGTATACCAGCATACTTTACAATATTAGCGATTGATGCTTGATGGATTGGAACATCAGAAAATTCTTTTTCACATGCTGCAATAATTTTTTGCTGCTTTTCTTCTTCTAAACGAAAAAATGTGGGACTTGGCATAAATCTACCTCCTAACTGTTTTATGACACAGTGTCATTGTATATGACACTGTGTCATAAAACAATTAAAAACACTTCAAAATTCAAAATAGTTTCTTTATCTAAAAATGTCATTTATACTTTGTGTATTGATTTAGTAAAGGAGTTTCACATGACAAAAGAAATATACGATATTACAATTATTGGTGGTGGACCTGCTGGGATTTTCGCTGCTTTTTACGCTGGAATGAGACAAGCTAAAACTAAAATTATTGAATCTCTACCACAACTTGGAGGACAACTTAGTTTACTTTATCCGGAAAAGCTCATTTACGATGTAGCAGGGTTTCCAAATATAAAAGCACAACAATTAGTCGATCAATTAGTTGAACAAATTAAACCGTTTAATCAAACGATTTGTTTAGATGAAGAAGTGTTACAAATTGAAAAAGAAGATGACATGTTTAAACTTATTACAAAAAAAAGCACACATTATTCCAAAACGGTAATCATCGCTGCCGGTAATGGTGCGTTTCAACCAAAACGATTAACAACTGAGGGTCATGAGTATTATGAAGGAAAAGGACTACACTATTTTGTGACTGATATGGAACAATTTAGAGGAAAAGATATCATGATTTGTGGTGGTGGTGATTCTGCGGTTGATTGGGCATTGATGCTTGAAAATGTTGCTAAATCTGTCAAACTGGTACATCGTCGTCCAACGTTTAGAGCACATGAACATAGTATCAGCTTATTAGAACAATCCAGTGTCGAAATCGAAACGCCTTTTGTTATTCGAGAATTACATGGAGATGGAGAACACTTAACAGGTGTTACCCTATTTAATCCAAAAGAAGATGAATCAAAAACGATTGACGTATCTGATTTACTCGTTAATTACGGTTTTTCTTCTTCACTAGGGCCAATAAAGAATTGGCCAATTGAATTAACACGTCAATCAATTGTAACGGATTCTGCTACTAGAACGTCTGTTGATGGTATTTTTGCGATTGGGGATATTTCGACGTATGATGGGAAAGTTGAACTTATCGCAACTGGATTTGGTGAAGCACCGATTGCCGTTAACCACGCAGTAAACCACATAAATCCTAAAGAACGTATTCAACCAATGCATAGTACTAGTTTATTTGACCAATAGTTCATGCTTGTTACAACTCTGACACTAGGTTATACTAGTTAACAATACAAATTAAGAAGGTGACATAATGACAATAAAAAAAGAAACGCTAAAAAAAATGTCTCGACAATTATTATTAGATCGTGGTGTAACAATTAAAGACATCGCAGAGCTAGTTTACTTTCTACAAGAAAAATACGTACAAGATTTAACTCTTGATATGTGTTTAGAAAACGTTGAGGCTGTTTTAAATAAACGAGAAGTTCAAAATGCTATTTTGACAGGGATTCAACTTGATATCGCTGCAGAAAATCATCAAGTGCTAGAACCTTTACAAGAAATTCTTGAAACAGATGAAGGTTTATATGGAATTGATGAAATATTAGCATTATCTATTGTTAATATATATGGTTCCATTGGTTTTACTAACTATGGTTACATAGATAAAGTCAAACCAGGTATTTTAGAAAAATTGAATTCACATGAAGGAAATCAAGTTCATACCTTTTTAGATGATATTGTCGGAGCTATCGCAGCTGCTGCAGCAAGTCGTCTAGCTCACTCTGAACCCGATCGACTAAACGAAAACCAGTGATACTTTACGCATCACTGGTTTTTTTTTAATTCTTTTTTTCCTTTAATAAGTAATATCATTAAAAAGAAAATAAATAAAACAAAAAACAAAATAAAACAATGGAAAAAATAGTCCTGAGGCAAAACTAAAATAATAGGATCTATCTCAGGGTAAAAAATCCAGGCATCGTTATTAAAGAAAACTTCATGAAATAAGACAAAAAATTGATTGAAAGCAACAACCATAAAAAAAGCCAATGCTCCTAAACTTAGTAAAATACCCTGTATCATTGTAGTAAGAGTCCAAACCATCTTATCTTTAAATAAATGGTATAAATATTTTAGGCTTGGCACTAACGTAATCAACAATATAGCATAGTTCATTTGAAATAACCGTTTAACCTCAAAAAAATGAAATGCCCCTTCAGATGAAGTTGGAAAATCTTTCATCGATAGTGTTTTTACCCAAAAGAAGTTTAAATATCGCATCAAATCATCATAGTTAGATAAAATAGTTTGTTTACTATATTCTGTGTACTCTGTAATGCCTAAATAATGAATATCAAATACGTATAACCATCTAGCATTAATCGTCAACGTAATCGCTAGACTTAATAAAAATAGAATTAAGACAACCCTGTTTACTATCTCCTTTGATTTTACCACTAACTATACCTGCCATTCATCTAAAGAATCAATGACCTTTGTAGGAGCAATAGGAAGTGTTACCACATCTTCTTTTTTTGTAAATCCTGTTAAAACTAATAATGTATCTATATCATTATCAATTCCTGCTCGGATATCCGTTTCATAATTATCGCCCACCATCATGACTTCATTCGCAGCTAATTTTAACCGCTCTAAAGCTTTTTCCATCATAATGGCTTCTGGTTTCCCGATATAAGTTGCACTTTTTTGCGTTGCTGTCTCAATTCCTGCAATCAAACTTCCAGCTCCTGGCATCAGACCACGATGAGTTGGAATATTCTTGTCAGGGTTTGTGCCAATAAAGTGTGCCCCTTTTTGAATAGCTAGTGTCGCAACTGCTAATTTTTCATAGGTTAAATCTGTATCAAGAGCCACAACCACATAATCAGGATGTTCCTCATCTAACACAAAACCTGAAGAAAAGATGGCCTCTTTTAATCCCTCTTCACCAATCACATACACTTTTTTTCCTAAGCCCTTATCTTTCATATAATCAACTGTAGCTAGACTTGCTGTATATATGGTATCAGTAGAAACATCAATGTCAAAAGAGTCTTGTAATCTTTTTTTTACTACATGAGGTGTCTTAGTTGTATTGTTGGTTACAAATAAAAAAGGAATATTCTTTTCTTTTAGCCGATCAACAAATCGCTTACCAGCCTTAATTGGCTTGTCTCCTAAATAAATGGTACCATCTAAATCGATTAAATAGCCTTTATAAGTCATTTTTTCTCTCCTAATCTTCTTTTTTCTTTATTTTAAAGTGACGTTCTTTAGTGCCTTCTTTACTTTTAGGTGGTTTATTATTTTTTTTATTAGTCGATTGACTGTTTCTTGATTGATTGCTTCCTTTAGGTTTTGATTTTTTATTATTTTTAGTGTCATACTTTTTTTCACTAGTATGTGCTTGATTTTTATTTTTAGACGATTTAAAGGTGGAAGAACGCCCCTTTCGTTTAAAATCTCCAATTTGCTCAATAACAAAATAGGCACATCCAAAATTACAAAATTCATATAAGTAATCATTTAATGTATTAATTTTAGCATCAAGCGGTGCGCTCTTAAAATCATCTTTAAAAAAACCACGCAATCTTAATTGATCATAACCCCAATCACCAACAATATAATCATATTTTGATAAAACTTCATTATATCGTTTAATAACTGTTTCATAATCAAATCCATCTCGATATTCTTTTACCAATCGATATGTCCCATCAGCTAATGGGAAAGAATCTGGATGATAATTTTCTAACATCTCCAAAAGAACTTCATCTACTTCCTCTGGTTGAACGTCGATATCTTCTGCTTCTTCTATTTTTTTATTTTTTTTCGCCATCATTCTTACCTCTATCTTTTAATCATCATTTTGTTTATTTAAGTACATTGCCACACTATTTCTTAAAAAACTAGGTCCTAATATTTCAATTTCGCCTGCTATTTCGATGGTAGGAAAAAATGGTATAAATGCTAAATGGTCAACTGTCACAAAACTATAAAATCTATCCATTTCAATTGGCTTTCCTAACCAAAATCCTTCATGTGTTTTTTCATTATAATTAAAGCCATCATACCATGTTTCACCAAAATATTTGCCTCTAAATTTCATGCCGATAATAGGAAATTTAAGTAAAAAGTCACGATTTTTCACAACCTCTTTAGCCAATCTAATTAAGTCTTTTCCTTGTAGTGTTACCTTTATTAAATTCATTGGGTGAGGTAAACAATCATGTAGGTCTTTTTCATCTATCTCTCCTGGTCCTAAATCTGTCAGAAATAATCCAGAATTAACCATCGCCACGTCACATCCACTGCTTTTTTCCATGGCCTTTAAGGCTATTTTTATTAAAGAATCTCGTTTATTTAGCTTACCCGTCACGTTGCCCACATGCCTACTTTCTAATAACTGATCCCCCTGATTCTTGTAACTAGTAATTTCATTTATATCCGAAATCTCTTGTGATAATAGATTTATATCAATCGTTTTAGCTGTTTTTTTCATAATTTTTCCATTATGACATTCAATCGATACATCTCCTACATATTCTCCAAACTTACCTGCGGCACATAATAATACACCATTTTCGATTAATCCCTTTGGTAATAGATGATGCGTATGTGCTCCTAAAATAATATCAATTTGTGGATATTCATTTGCCATTTTCTTATCATCCATAATACCTAAATGGGATAATAAAATGATAATGTCTACTTTTTCGGAAAGCTCATCAATCATCTGTTTTGCGGCTACAAATGGATCAACCACATCCCAACCAAATGGACTATAACTCAGTACCATTGGTGCCGTTAAACCAAACACTCCTATTTTTACCTTTTGAGTAGTTTCCACAATAGTGTAAGGTTTTGCCCAAGTTGGATAATCATGAGTTAATTTATCTTTTAAATTACTTAAAACAATAGGAAAATTTGCTTGTTTATATAGATGATTTAATACTCTCTTACTATTTGTAATACCTTCATTATTTCCAATTGTGACAGCATCATAGTAAACTTGATTCATCAAATTTACATTTGCTATGCCATCTGTTGCTTCAGTTAAAGAGTGTACTCTATCCAGAAAATCTCCCACATCAAATCTAAAAACATTGCTTCCTTGATTTTCATAATTTTTAGTTTCCTCATTTAGCCAACGACGAATTTTAGGCCATCTTTCTAAATGTGAATGTATATCATTTGTATGTAATAAATGAATAATCTCTTTCATGACTAGCATCCCTTCTCATATCTTTTATACTATCATATCTCACTAAAATTGGGTATTATGATAACTAAAGGAGTCGATTATATGGCTTATAAAATTAATAACTGTTTTTTAGATATTGAACAAAAAAATCAAAAAATATCACGTATCCATTTTATCCATCCTACAGACGTATCAAATATTAATAAACCTACTGATTCCATAATAATTCAATGTTTAATTGAACTACATGAATTTTTATCATACAATAGAAAACAATTTACTGTACCACTAGACTTAAATACAGGAACAGCTTTTCAACAAAAAGTTTGGTCGACACTGTTAGATATTCCTTATGGTCAAACATGTACCTACAAAGATATCGCCATAAAAATAAATCAACCAAGATCCTATCAAGCTGTCGGCCAAGCTTGTAAAAAAAATCCTATTCCAATAATTATTCCCTGTCATCGAGTCATCAGTCAATCAGGACAATTAACAGGCTACTTTGGAACATCTGAATTTGGCTTAACGATTAAACAATCACTTATTACATTAGAAAAAGGAAATCACGAATGATTTCCTTTTTCTAGATTGTATATAATGTTTGCATATCTTTAGAAAATGTTGTTGGAAGTTTTAAAATATCTGTAAAATAATTTTCTACGCTACCAAAATGTTGGTTAATTAATTCAAAGGCATAATCAAGGTAATCTTTATTAACGGTTAACATCACTAACATATTAGCCAATTGTTTAGTTGAGGCTCCTTTTTCTTTCAATTCATTTAAAATGGCATCATTTGCCGCTTTTCTAGAATCATTTGTTTTTAAATAATCTTCATCTATTGCCTCTTTGGATACATTTAGACTAGATAATATCAAAGCAGCTGCAAATCCTGTTCGGTCTTTTCCAGCAAAACAATGAAATAATGTTGCTTCATTTGGCTTAGTCAAAAAATCACTTAAAAATTTAGAGTAACCTTTTTGTGCATCTTTTGATAAAACAAGCTCTTCATAAATCGTCATCATCGCTTGTTGAGGATTATATTTAGGATTTAATAATTCTTCCAGACCAGCTCCTTGATTAGCTGTTTGACCTAAAATATCAATATGCTCATAAGATACACCGCTTATAGTATCATCAGGACTTTGACTAACCTCAGTATCCCCTCTAAAATCAACAATTTTTTTTAAACTGTATATCTTAACTAATTCTTTTTTATCTTCTGCTGAAATCTGGACTATTTCACCACTTCTTAAAAATTGATGATTGACTACTTTTTTATTATCTAAGGTTACAATACCGCCTAAATCTCTAAAATTAACTAATGTATCCATTCTATTCCTCCTAAAAAAATCATTTAATATGCTGCATCTTACAGTCTACCAAATTTACGTTTTTTTTTAGTAAGGTTAATTTCGAATTTTTTTCAAAAAAATATAAAAAAGTGATGAAGTTATTCACCACTTACAGTTGTCATTTGATCTGCTACATACTCAACTTTAATACTTTTAGCTATTTCTTTTAAATCTAGTATTTCCTTATTAGTTAATTTATCTTTTCCAAACATCGTTACTGAAAAAATAACATCTCCTGTTCTCCCCTTATACATCAGAGCTTTTTTATCTTTAGATGGCTGAAGAACTTCTTCCATCACTCCTAAATATTGAACAGGTTCTTCTTCTCCCCACTTAACACCATCTAATACATAACCTGAGATATCACCATACATTTTTTGAGTATTGTCAAACGCATCTATTTGAATATAAGTATTTCGATTATTTTCCTGTTGAAAAGTTCCCCATAATGTTTGTTGACTAAATTTTCCTTCAGATAATACGTCATATTTTTCATTATTAAAACTAATTTTAGAGTGACCTACAAGCATATTATTAACAACTGTACTGCGCTTCCTTTTTTTATCTTTAATTACCATACCAACCGTACTCTCAGTTGTTTCTTTTGTATTGCTTTTTTTATTTCCACAACCACTTAGACCAACTAAAAATAGAAGTAGTATTAAGTATTTTATATTTTTCATTGGTTCTCCTATTAAATATGTTTTTCTTTACTATAACAAATTTAGTCTAAAAAATAAATACTACCACTCCTTTGGACTCCATAATAAGCCATCTATCTCAGCTTTTGCTTGTTCAATTCGTTTATATTGTTCGCTTAAAATATCTTCTAACTCATTTAAAAAAGCACTCACCTCATATGTTTGAGTTTCCCCTTTTAATAGAGATAATTCATTTAGCAACCATTCTTTCTCATTCACTACTCATCCCTCATTTCTTCAAGAGACATTAATAGACTATCCAATTCTAGACGGTTATCTTCTAATGCATCCCGTATTGACGTTAATCTATTTTCTTCATCTTTAATAACTCGCTTCTTTTCTAATTCAATTAGACGTTCAATAGCCCAATTCTCTCTAATTAAAAATCGACTATCATTTTCTTTGGTCACATAATGTTGGTAGTTAATTAACAATTTTTTTTTATCTTTTTCATTTAAGTAAGAAAATAACGGAATCGAAAAAGGTGGCAGATATGTCATTTGACACTTATAAGCTATTGCCTGAAAAGGTCTTAATAGTTCAGAAATAGTGAAATGTTCAGATGCTCCTGCTTGAAAAGACGATAATTTCTGTCCCATATTAACAACAATTCCTAGCTCTTTTCCCTTTAAAGAATCTTTATACAATGATTTTGTTAATACTTTTTCCAACCATTTATACAAAATATCGGGAGCGGCATACCAATACATTGGAAATTGAAAAATAATTCTATCTTGTTTTTTTAATAGTTTTTGTACCTCAACTAAATTAAATGTTTTTAAATCTTCCTGTATATCGTATATTTTTACTGTTTCTAAAGAAGAACAGCTCTCTTTTAAAAATGATTGCAACCCCGATTCATGTGAATTTGGGTGGGCAATAACTACTAAAGTTTTCATATATTTCTCCTAATCTAAAACATTCTCATAAAAAGACCATCTGTTTATTTCAGATGGTCTGTCAATTGACTATGTATTTGATGCATCAAAAATTGCATGTAGCGTTTGTCTTAAATGAAAATCAAACTCCATGTCACTTTCTTGATAACTCAATCCTTCTGTTAGTGCTCTTGAAAAACTAGCAATCATATCATGATTTTCACTTAATTTTTTGTCCGCTTCTGTTTGTCTTAAACCACTGGAAGAAGCCAACATTCTTACAATATTTGGATAATCTAATAAATCATGATAAAAATCTGCTTCTGTCGGTAACGTCAATTTCAACATGATTTTCACGTCATTATCTAATTGACTTAATTCCTCTCTTAATGCATTTTTCAAATAAACTTCTGCTTGCTTTTTGTCTGGAATATGTAACTCAATATCAGGCTCTAACATTGGTAAATAACCTAGTGCATACACTTTTTTTGCTAAATCAAATTGTTGTTTGACCAGTTGCTTTATGCCCTCTTCATTAGCTGAACAAATTAATGAACGGTATTTAAATCCAATAAAAGGGAAGTTTTTTGCTTTTTCCACAAGCACATCAAATTCTGTTAACTCATCCATCAATTGGACGCCCTCTCTAAGAGGAGCTAAACCTTGATCAATTTTCAAAAACGGCAACATACCTTTCTTATGCCACAAATAGTTTGGTACAGGTTCTGAAAAAATAGTTCTTTCTAATGCATCTTTGTATAAAATAACACCTAATACATATTTTGACGAAAACTCATCACTAATAATCATACGTGTGCGCATATCATGAATAATGTTATGCATCTCTTCAGATGTTTGATACGTTTCATCTGGCACACCATACTGTCTTAAAGCACCTGGAGTACTCAAATCACCCTGATCCATCGCTGCAATAAATCCTGGATGTGTCTTTACAATAGTTAATGTTTTTTCATCTAGCATGTCACATTCTCCTTTAATTTTAATATGCTCATTATAATACATAACACACAAAAATTTAAATTAAAATTTGAAAATTTTCAAAAATACTTTTCTTAAAAAAGAGGTATCTTAACCTATCAAAACAGTTTCTTTTGGATAATTAAACTTATTACCTAGTTCATTTAATTCTTTTCTTAATAAAGCATACATGACTGTATAGAGTCCTACTCGACCAATAAACATCAAACACATAATAAGTAGTTTACCAAATAGAGTCAAATGAGGTGTTAATCCCATTGTTAAACCAACTGTTGCAAATGCTGAAACTACTTCAAACAAGACATACTCTATCCCAGAATGTTGTGGACTATATTCTGTCATAGATAATACCAACGCACTTAGTAAACATAATAAACTCGCAAAGAAAAATAAGACAAAAGATTTCATCACAATATTTCGTGGAATAGAACGCTCTTGCCATTCTGCTTCATCTCGGCCTTTTAATGTACTGACTAATTGAATCAAAAGAACCCCTAATGTTGTTGTTTTGATTCCTCCAGCTGTTGAACCGGATGTTCCGCCAATAAACATTAAAACTATTGTTAAAATGAGACCTGCATAACTCATTGAACCATAGTCAATTGAAGCAAATCCTGCTGTACGAGGTGTCACACTTAAGAAAAATGAATTAGTAAGCTGTTTTACAAACGACATCTCATAAAATCTATCCGTAATAGAAAATAGAACTGTTCCACCAATCAACAAACTTAACGTAACCATCAAAGCAATTTTGGTATGTAGAGAAAAGCGACGATGATCTTGCCAATGAATTAAGTCGTACCATACAATAAATCCAAATCCACCCGAAATAATAAGTCCAGAAATAACTAATAACACATAAGGATTCTGTTGATAACCCAATAAACTATCACCAAATAAATCAAATCCTGCATTACAAAAGGCAGAAACAGCATGAAATATACTATAAAATATCCCACGTTTCACTCCATATTCAGGTATAAACTGAAATCCTAATAAAATGACACCTAATAACTGAACACTAACAGAAAATTTCACCACAAATTTAAGTAATTTTACTACGCCACCATGGTTATTTAAATTAAGCATCTCTTTAATAACTAAACGCGACTGCAATGACACTCTTTTTCGAAACATCATGGCCACGATTAATGCAATCGACATAAATCCTAAACCACCAATTTCAATCAAAATCATCATAACAATATGCCCAAAAGGACTAAGTACTTGTGAAATATTAATAGGAGTTAATCCGGTGACGCACACAGATGATGTCGCAACAAATAGTGCATCAATATAAGTCAACTGCTTCCCTGTTTGATGACTTATCGGTAAAAATAATAGAAAAGATCCAATAAAAATAATAATTAAAAACATCAGGGTGATAAATTGGACCGTATTGATTCTTCTTAATCCTTTTTTATGACTTTCCATGTAATATGTTCTCCTCTAAACTAATCATATTGACTTATTGTACCCTTTGCCCTACACTTTCTCAACAAAAAAAGTTACAGAATCATCTGTAACTTTTAAAAATTTATGCTTCAATTTCATAAACGTTGAAATATAAATCACGCATATAATCAATCAAGTATTGTGGATTTAAATTTTCTCCAGTGGCTTCAACTATTAGTTCAGTTGGTTTTTTTGAGCTTCCATATTGATGGATATGTTCAGTTAACCACTCTCTAATGGATGAATAATCATCACTTGATAAAACGTTTTCTACATCAATATCTTTGTTCATAGCATGATAAAGTTGCGCCGCATACATATAACCTAGAGCATAAGATGGGAAGTAACCAAAACTTCCACCTGCCCAATGAACATCTTGTAAGACACCTTCTGTATCATTTCCAGGACGAATACCTAAGTATTCTTCATATTTATCATTCCAAACTTTTGGCAAATCTTTCACTTCTAAGTCGCCATTGAAAAGCATTTTTTCAATTTCATAACGAATAATAATATGAAGTGGGTAAGTGAGTGAATCTGACTCAATTCTCACTAAACTTGGTTGCGTTAATTTCAATCCTTTGTAGAAATCTTCAGTCGAAACATCTGCAAAGGTATCACCAGTTAATTGTTTTAATAAATCAAATTGTTTGTACCAAAAGGCTTGGCTTCCCCCAATGATGATTTCATTAAACAATGATTGTGACTCATGAATTCCCATCGACGTTCCACCTGCAAGTGGTGTGTAGTCAAATTTGGCATCAACATTTTGTTCATACATCCCATGACCTGCTTCATGTATCACACCTAAAGTTGCCATAATAAAGTCATTATCATCCCAACGTGTTGTAATACGCGCATCATTACGATTCAGATTTAACATAAATGGATGAACCGTATCATCTAAACGACCTCTAGAAAAATCATAGCCTAATTGTTCCACAACTTGTGTCACAAAGTTTTTTTGGATTTCTTTTGGCACTGTGCGGTTAATAAAATCCGTGTTAGGTGCTGTCCCTTTTTCTTCTAATTCTTTGCGAATCGACATAATTCCTTCTTTTACTTGGTCAAATACATTATCTAATACTTCAACTGTAATACCAGGTTCGTATTGATTTAGTAAGACATCGTAGTCTGTGGCTTCATTTTTACGCCACAATGGAATGAATTCTTTCGTCATTGCTACAATGTCGGTTAAAATTGGCTCGAAAATTGAAAAATCTTGTTTCTCACGAGCTGTTACCCATACACTATGAGCATTTGATAGTAAACGAGAAAACTCTTGAAAACGATCAGCTGGAATATTATTGTTTAAATCATAGTTCTCTTTTGTTTTTTCAAATACTTGTTTCCCAAAATCCGATAATTCTTCTGGATGATCTGAAAAATACTCCATGTATTTTCTCATTGTCTCATTTGTTGATTTATCAAAAGCCATACCTGCTAAATAACTAGACATTTCAGCACGATAAGACGCACCTTTTTCTGGCATACCTGTTTGACTATCCCATTCAGCTAGACCAACCGCTTCATTTAATAAAGCAATTTCTTTCAAATAAGCTAAAAATTCTTGTTCTTGACTCATATTAGTTTGCTCCTTCATTTTTTGGCTTTCTTGGTGGGCGAGTTCCCCAGTATTGGAATAAATCTGTTCGTAACGCGCCATTGTATAGTTTACGTTTTTTCGTGGCTTTTGCCCCGTAAAAACTTTCAAACTGTAAATCACTTGTTAAGATATATTTACTCCACGTTTTAAGTGGACGATAAACGTCTCCCATTTGTTTATATAATTCTCTTACCGCATCTTCTTCTCCTAGACGTTCACCATACGGAGGATTAGCAACGATTACACCATACTCTTTATCTGTGGTAAAATCACGCAATTGCATTTGTTTAAAGGTAATATCTTCACCCAAACCAATTTCTTCCGCATTTTTCTTAGCAATGTCAATCATTTTTGGATCAATATCTGTCCCTAAAATATCTAATTCTGTTTCATAATCAACTTGTGCATCCGCTTCAGCTCGTAATGTTTCCATGACAGATTCATCTACCCATGGCCATGTTTCAAATAAAAATTCACGGTTAAATCCAGGCGCCATATTTCGACCGATTAGAGCTGCCTCAATACAAAACGTTCCAGACCCACAAACTGGATCATAAAATGGTCTATCTTTTCGCCAAGTTGTTAAAGAAATAATGGCCGCTGCCATATTTTCTTTTAATGGTGCGCCACCTTTTTCTAGACGATAACCACGCTTAAACAAACTTGGCCCCGTTGTATCAATTGTTAACGTCACTTTATCTTTTAAAAGTGCCACCTCAATTGGAAATTGTGCCCCTGTTTCTGGTAAGCGACCATATCTTGAGTAATAGTCACTCAAACGATTAACAATTGCTTTTTTAGTCAAAGCTTGGCAATCTGACACACTAAATAACGTTGATTTGATTGATTTTCCTGATACTGGAAAATTAGCATCCATTGGTAAAAAATCTTCCCAAGGCAAGGCTTTAACTTGATCGAATAATGATTCAAATGTTTTAGCTTCAAACTCACCGATAACAATTTTAATTCTATCTGCTGTTCTTAACCATAAATTTGCTCGACCAATGGTTTCAATATCTCCATAAAAAATGGCTCTACCATTTTCTACCTCACATTCAATTCCCATATCTCTTAGTTCTCGTCCAACAAGTGCCTCAATACCACTAGCTGCTGTTGCTATTAATTTATATTCTGTCATATTTGTAACTCCAATTAACTTTATTTTAGAAAAAAAGCCTTCCATCAAACTGGAAGGCACCCTGATGTTGTAATTTTCTATAAGCCATGTTCTGTATTGATTACTGCCAGGTAACACTAATCAACGATAATCATCTGTCTACAGAAATTTTTCTGTCCCATCCCTAAGTTCATTTCCTTGGGATAGGTGCCCCTACCATTGTTTGGGTTGCTCGCTCGAGGGGTTTACCCGTTCCACTGATTTTATTTCTAAAATCACTTCGTCACTGTGGCACTTTCAAGGATACTCTAGCATAGCATAAACCTTAGCTATTTTTCCTGCCGTTACCTCTTTAAAAAGAAGTACCTTAATTTATGGTTTCATTAAGCACGAACACTACAGACATCTCAGTCTGTGCGAGCATGGACTTTCCTCACCTTACTTAAAGTAAACTGCGATTATCCGAAAATTACAATTTATTATATTTTAATACCGACGTGTTGCTCCTAAGTCTTCATTGTCTAAAAATTTTTGAGCAACTGAAGATAAAGACTCACGAGCTTGCTCATTCATACTAACAGAAGATGAACTAGAAGGTTGTTCTAATTTTTTACCAAAAACTTCTTTTTCCAAATTAGATAATCGTTTTAATATATCAAAATTTGTCACAGAAGATGGATTTGGCACTTCTTGTTTCATACGAGATAACGTTGCCTGACTTTGTGTTAATTGGTCTACTTTGTTAACCAAACGATGATTTTCTTCTTTTAATGCTAATAATTCTTGATTGTATGTTTCATAATCTTTAATAATGGTATCCAAAAATTCGTCAACTTCAACTGGATCGTAACCACGAACTTTTGATTTAAATTCTTTTTGCAAAATATCTTTTGCTGATAAATTTAATTTAGTCACTTATTACACCTCATCTACATATCATTTTTAAATACTTTCTAAATCACTGAGTGTTATAAAAAATTTATCTGATGAAAAAGATTAGATAAATATTTCCCTCCATATTATACTATAATCAGTTTTATATTGTAACACAACTGTTTTAATAAAAATATTAAAATTTTAACTAATTTGTTGAACATTCTAATAAGATTCTTCGTTTTTCTTTTCATTGTATTTCAAGGTTTGATATAATAAACAAAGGAGTGTGGTATTTTGACTATTAATTACCCTAACGGTATCCCAAAGCGTTACCAAAAAGAAGAAAAAATAAAAAAAAAGCAAAAACCATCTTTTTCTAATCGTGGCATGTCTTTTGAAGAATTCATCAATCAAAGCAATTTATACTATTTATCCAAAGAAATGGCAGTTGTTCACAAAAAACCGACCCCTATCCAAATTGTTCATGTTAATTATCCCAACAGAAGTGCTGCTGTTATTACTGAAGCTTATTTTAGAGAAGCTTCTACAACAGATTATAATGGTGTTTACAAAGGTAGGTATCTTGATTTTGAGGCAAAAGAAACAAAAAATAAAACATCTTTTCCACTTCATAATTTTCATGCACATCAGATTAAGCATATGAAACAATGTATTAACCATCATGGTATCGTTTTTGTCCTTATTTGGTTTTCTTCGTTGCAACGATGTTTTTTTCTTTCTGCCAACCACGTCATTGATTATTGGGAAAATAGTGACACGCAACGAAAGTCTTTACCATTAAAAATGATAGAAAATTATGGGTATGAAATACAATTAGGTGTTGCGCCAATTGTTCCTTATCTTTCAATTATTGATCACTATATATTAAAAGGAGATTCTATTTATGAAAAATAGTTTTAACGGAAAAAAAGAGCCACAAAAAAGACAAAAAAGGAATGTTAAAAAAGGGATACTTATTTTCCTAGCTGTCTTACTTGCTCTAATCGTTATACCCGTCATCGGCGGAGCTGGATTATTCTTTTATTACGCGAAGGATGCACCTACCCTCGACTATAAAAAATTAGAGGATACACGTTCTTCAAAAATTTATGCGATGAACGGAGATATGATTTTAGAAATTGGGGAGAAAAAACGTGAAATTATTGAACCAAATCAAATTCCTCCAATGTTAAAAGAAGCCATTATTTCTATCGAAGATAAACGTTTCGAAAAACATAAAGGAGTTGACCCTATTCGGATTGCTGGAGCTGCTATTTCAAACATAAAAGGAACTAGCCGACAAGGTGGTAGTACTTTAACACAACAGTTAATTAAACTGTCTTTCTTCTCAACTAAAAAGGAAGATCAAACAATTAAGCGAAAAGCCCAAGAAGCATGGCTATCAGTTAAATTAGAACAAAAAAAATCAAAAGATGAAATACTAACTTACTATATTAACAGAGTTTATATGGCAAATGGTATATACGGAATGCAGACAGCCGCAAAAAACTATTTCAATAAAAATCTAGATGAACTATCATTAGCCCAGTATGCTCTTTTAGCTGGTATGCCACAAGCTCCAATTGATTATGACCCATACACTCATCCAGATATGGCAAAAAAAAGACGTGATTTAGTTTTAAGTGAGATGTTAAAAGATAAAATTATTTCTCAAAAAGAATATGAAGAAGCTAAAGGAACAAAAGTAGAAGATGGTCTAATGCCATTAAAGAAAGATTCTACCACGCAAGTTGTGACAGATAACTACGTTAAACAAGTCATTGATGAAGTACAATCAAAAACAAATAAAAATGTGTATACTGATGGATTAGATATCTATACAAATATGGATTTAGATGCACAAACTTATTTATATAATCTCGTAAATAGTGATGAATCTGCTATTAATTTTCCTGATGATGAATTTCAAGCAACTGCTACTTTAATTGATGTAAAAAATGGTGATGTCCGCGCACAAATTGGTGGACGAAAATTAGGTGATGGTGCTCTAAATGATAATAAAGCAGTCACAGCTAAACGAAATATTGGGTCAACAGCTAAACCCCTGGTAGCTTATGCTCCAACCATCGAAGATTTAAATTATGGATCTGGTCAAATTTATGCCGATATGCCCTATCAATATTCTGACGGAACTGAGGTATACGATTATGATCGTTCATATCGTGGAAACTTAACTATGAGAGAATCTCTCGTTGATTCTAGAAATATTCCTGCTTTAAAAGCGTTGAAAGAAGTAGGCGATGATAAGTCAAAAGACTTTATTTCAAGTTTAGGTTTAACAAATAAAGTTTATGAAGGAACTGCTATTGGATTCGAATCTTCTTCTGAAAAACTTGCATTAGCATACGCTGCGTTTGCTAATGGTGGAATCTATTATGAACCAAGCTATATTAACAAAGTTGTATATTCTGATGGAACTGAAGAATCTTTTGATTCCAAAGGAAAACGTGCAATGAAGGAATCAACTGCTTTTATCATTACTGATATGTTAAAAGATGTCATTAACCGTGGTACTGGTACTCAGGCACAAATAAATGGTGTGGTTCAAGCTGGGAAGACTGGAACGAGTAATTATGATGACGATGTGCTTTACAAAGTAAAGGGTGAGGGAAGTCCGGATATTACATTTGTCGGATATACACCAAAATATTCCCTAGCTGTTTGGACAGGATATGACGATTATTTCCAACCCATCACTTTATATAATCAACAATTAGCTATGGATATTTACAGGGAATTTATGTCTTATCTTTACCAAAATATTGAACCAACAGACTGGAAGCAACCTTCTAACGTAGTAAGAATTGGAAATGAGGTTTATGTTAAAGGTTACACACAACAAACTCAACCAAGTTACAATTACTATAAACAATCAGAAGGAGTAACTAATTATAACTACTATCAACAAGAAGAATCTAAAGCAACAAAACCTTCAGCTAGCAAAGAAGAGACTAAATCTGAAAAAAAAGAGGAAACGCCTGAAGCAACTAAAGAAAAACCAACAACTAATGACAACAACCAAAATAACGGTAATCAGAATAACAATGATGGTCAAAATAATGAGACGAATAATAGCGAAGAAAACAATGCATCCTCCCCTACAACCTCTCAATCTCATAATAATAATTAATAAATACCTTATAATGATTTTACAAGTAAAATCATTATAAGGTATTTTTATTTTTTCATATTTTTTTGTCCTTCAGCACATAAATCTAATAACAAACATCCTTCACATTTTGGTTTTCTAGCTGTACAGTGGTAACGACCAAATAGAATCATCGTATGATGAGTATCTATCCAACGTTCTTCGGGTACTTTTTTCATCAATGTTTCTTCCACTTCATCAACTGTGGCAGACTGCTTACAAATTCTTAACCGTTTACTAACTCGTTCGACATGCGTGTCAACTGCTATAGAAGGAACATTAAATATATCTCCAGCCACCACATTGGCTGTCTTTCTCCCTACTCCGGGTAAACTCATTAATTCCTTCTTTGTACGAGGAACTTCTCCATCAAATTTATCAACTAACATCTGAGATGTTTTAATAATATTTTTAGCTTTTGTCTTATAAAGTCCAATTGTTCTAATACGCCTCATCACATCTTCTAGTGGTGCTTTAGCTAAATCTTTTGCTGTTGGGTATGCCTCAAATAAAAAAGGTGTCGCTTTATTTACTGACACATCTGTTGCTTGAGCACTTAATATCACTGCAATCAAGTACTGAAATGGGGTATCATGATTTAATTCCCCTTTAGCATTTGGATAGAGTTCTTTCATCAAATCAATGGCTTCTATCGTTCTTTTTTTAGATAACATATCTTCTCCTATTTATCATGTGGATTTAGCCAATTATACATCGGTATTTCTGGCAGTTTCTCATCAGTCGTTGTCAGTTTTTTTTCATCTATTTCTTTTAAACGCTGTTTTTGATCCTTTTGTATTGCTTGTTTAGAATGCAAATTTTTTCTTTCCCAATTTAATAAAATTCGGTCCATATACTTTAAACTATAAGCTTGATTTAGTATGGCTTCACGAAGAGCTAATTCAATTAACTCAACGGAATATTTATCCTCATTTAGCCACTGTTGGATAGTCTCCATTTCAATTGGTGATAAAGATCTACCAAATTCTTGTTCAAACTTATTAAATAAATTTACTTTTTTATCTTCTTGAATTTTTTCTGTTGTCTGAACTGCTTCTTGATTCATAACATTTTCTATCTTTTCATAGACTAACGTTAAATCATAGCGATCTTCTGTTTTGCCAAATTCATTACGACTCGTTTCAATAGATAAAACGCCTTTTGTCATTAATTGTTGAACCATTTGATAGCCTATTTCATTTGTTATGCCCATATATTGTGACATGATATCCATTGTTGGAAAATCATTTCCTTTTTGACTACATTGTAATAATTGTAAATAAAACACCAATTCAGAGTCCGTCATACCAATTTTTTTATAATATTTAAACAATAAATTTGAAACAGTTGTTGTCCCTGAATTTAAGTAATAATCTAGTGATAACATTTGCCCACCCCTTCTTTTAAAGTATAACAAATAAAAAATAAAAAAACAGAACACTGCCTTAAAAAAGAAGTTCAACCTATCAGTTAACTATTAAAACAATACGCATCATGTGTTTTTTTACTTTTCTGAATATTTATGATTATTGGAACGATTTTATGACGTAACAATTATTTTGGTTTCTCCCTACATTAACACAAAGAAAGATACATCATTTGTTTAAATTCGATTCATAATTTACATCAAAATAATATCACCATTTTAAAACCTTTATTATTAGTCACTCAATAGGTGCTAATCTACTTTCTAATATCTGTACTTTCAATTATTATTTAAAATACCTTTTGACCATTTATTATACACAAAACAAAAAAGACGACTCACGTAAGTCGTCCTTTCTATCTATATTTTAGGCAGTGATACTTTTCTATACTGCTCTAGAATGTCATCATGTAATTCTTGAACTGTTTTTATTGTCGAAATTGTCCCAATAATTTGTCCAGCCATCACCGAACCATTCACCATGTCACCTTCTTTAACAGCTTTATACAAGGAGCCTATGGTTAAAGCTTCTAATTCATCTCTTGATACTTCCTTATCCTCTAATTCTAAATAGTGACTTGTCATCTCGTTGCGGATGTTTCTTACAGGGGCCCCATTTTTTCGACCTGTCACAACGGTTGATGCTTCATTAGATAAAAGGATTTGTTCTTTATACGCATCTGAGACTGGGCACTCTTTTGTTGCTAGATAAACTGTTCCCATTTGGACTCCCTTTGCACCTAATGCTAACGCTGCAGCTAATGACTGGCCATTCGATAATCCTCCTGCAGCCACAACTGGAATACTCAACGCTTGTGTTGCCGCAGACACTAGTGGAAATGTACAAACTTCTCCAATATGTCCTCCTGCTTCCATCCCTTCGACAATCACAGCATCCGCTCCTAATTTTTCCATCTTTAAGGCAATGTCAACATTTGGAACAACAGGTATGACAATAACGCCTGCTTCTTTTAAACGTTTCATATATGGTTTTGGTGTTCCTGCACCTGAGGTAATAATTTTAACCCCTTCTTCAATCACTACATCAATAATGTCATCTCGGTTTTCCATCATCAACATCACATTAACCGCAAATGGCTTATCTGTTAGTTTTTGCGTTTTTCGGACTTCTTCTCTTACTTGTTCCGTTGTCATACCACCAGAAGCAATAACACCAAGTCCTCCTGCTTCTGATACGGCACTAACTAATTCTGATGTCGATATTTTGGCCATTGCTCCTTGAATAATTGGGTATTTTATTCCTAATAACTCATTAATTAACATCGCAATATTCCTCTTTCCTTCATATTACTTTTAATAAAGTTAATAGTACCTGTTATTGTTAACGATTTCAAATCACTTTTTCTTAAGGACTCTATTATTAAAAATAATACATGATAAATTGTTTGTTTATAGCACAAATAAAAAAACTTTGCTATTTCTCAAAAAATACTATATATTTATATTTACTGATAAATAATAAGTAAAATATAAATAAATTGAGGAAATTATATGTCACATGTATTAGTTATTAAAGCACACCCCTTAACAACAGATGATTCTCGTACCCTTAAAGTATTAGATGCCTTTTTGACATCTTACAAAGAAAGTCACCCAACAGATATGGTTGAATTTGTTGATGTTTATGATGATTTCATACCAGAAATTGATAAAGATATCTTAACTGGTTGGACTAATTTAAGAGAAGGAAAAGAAATTACGGAAGAACAAGCCAAAAAAATTGAACGTTTTTCTGAATTGACAGAACAATTTCTGAATTCAGATAAAATTATCGTAGCTAATCCTTTATGGAATTTAAATATTCCAACTAAATTAAAAGCATGGATTGATACCATCGTTGTTGCAGGCAAGACGTTTAAATACACTGAAACTGGTAAAATCCCCTTGGTTCCAGGGAAAAAGATGTTGCATATTCAAGCAAGTGGGGGCATTCACTCTGGTGAAGATACTTCCTCTAAATATGTCAAAGAAATCTTTAACTTTGTTGGCGTAGAAGAAACAGATTCTATTATCATTGAGGGATTAGACTATCAACCAGACAAATCTGATGACATCTTGGCATCTATTATTGAAAACACAAAAGAATTAGCTAAAGCCTTCTAAAAAAATGGTTACATCATAACTAATTGATGTAACCATTTTTTAAATTTTACTCAAAGAAAAAAACCTTCTGTCTGACGGTTTTAAACTATTATTTCTCTTTATAATACGACATTGGCCATTTATCAAAGAAAGTATTCATAAATAGCATTGGCATCATATAAACGAATTGACCACCTAGAATACCTAGCATAGGATGCTCTAATCCTAAATGATTTCCTCCAAAAGGCCATAAATGAAGTGTTTTAAGCCAAAGTATTCCTAATACTGAGCCAATAGTTATCACAATGATTAATTGAATAACAATACGTTGATAATAGTTAAGTTAATACAAATATTTTCCATAACCTTCTCTCTTATATTTATTTTATTATATTCTCGCAAAATATAAGTTTAATTTATAATGATTGGTAACCGATTATAAATTACAGAATATTATGGAATATTATGGAATCTAATAGTTATTTTAATAGGTTTGTCCTATTGACAATTGGAAAAAGAGATTTTTTCACAAAAAAAAGACCAGAATATGTAGTCTGATCTCTTTTAAATCTTATTATTTTGTACCAAATAAACGGTCACCAGCATCCCCTAAACCAGGAACAATGTAACCTTCTTCATTTAATTTTTCATCTAAACCGGCAGTATAGATATCAACATCTGGATGAGCTTCTTGAAGAGCTTTGACACCTTCAGGAGCAGCTACTAAACAAACAAATTTAATATTTGTTGCGCCACGACGTTTTAATAAATCAATTGCCATAATAGCTGAGCCACCTGTTGCTAACATTGGGTCTACAACAAATAATTGTCTTTCAGCAATATCTGCTGGTAATTTAACAAAATATTCAACTGGTTCTAAAGTATCATGGTCACGATACAAACCCACATGTCCAACTTTAGCTGCTGGTATTAATTCTAACATACCATCAACCATTCCAATACCTGCTCTTAAGATTGGGATAATCGCTACTTTCTTACCAGTTAACGTTTTTTGTACTGACGTTCCCATTGGTGTTTCAATTTCAATGTCTTCTAATGGCATATCACGAGATACCTCATAAGCCATTAACATAGCAATCTCATCAACAACTTCTCTGAAAACCTTTGTTCCACAATTTTTTTCTCTGATAATTGTTAACTTGTGTTGGATTAACGGATGATCTATCACTTGAAATTTTCCCATAATGCGATTCTCCTTTTAAATTTTATTCTTATCTATTGTAGCCGAAAAAAAGGGAATTGACTAGTCAATTCCCTAAAAATTTTATTTATAAAGTGGGTGGCTCTTTAATAATTCTGCTACTTCTTTTCTTACTTTCTCTAACACACTTTCTTCTCCATGATAAGTTAGTGCTTCAACAATTAATTCAGCTACTTTTTTAGCATCTTCTTCTTTAAATCCACGTGTTGTAATTGCGGGTGTCCCAATACGGATACCACTTGTTACAAATGGACTTTGGCTCTCAAATGGAATGGTATTTTTATTAACTGTAATATGTACACTATCTAAAATAGCTTCTGCTTCTTTACCAGTTAACTCAAACCCTGTCACATCTATTAATAATAAATGATTATCTGTATCCCCACTAATTAAACGAGCTCCTGGTGTTTGATTGATTACACGAGCCATAGCCTTAGCATTTGCTAATACTTGTTTACTATAATCTTTAAATTCTGGTAATAGCGCTTCTCTAAATGCCGCAGCTTTTCCTGCTATAACATGCTCTAATGGACCCCCTTGAATACCTGGGAAAATAGCACTATTTATCTTTTTAGCTAATTCTGGAGAGTTAGTTAAAATAAGGCCACCTCTAGGACCTCTTAATGTTTTATGAGTCGTTGATGTCACAATATCTGCATACGGAACTGGATTTTGATGGAGACCTGTTGCAACAAGTCCAGCAATATGAGCCATATCAACCATTAATTTAGCTCCAACACTATCTGCTATTTCTCTAAATTTCTTGAAATCAATGTCTCTAGAGTATGCACTTGCTCCAGCTACAATCAGTTTTGGTTGATGTTTTCTTGCTAAAATTCTCACCACTTCATAGTCGATAACTTCTGTCACTGGATCTACACCATATGACACAAAGTTATATGTTTTACCACTAAAGTTTACTGGAGAGCCATGCGTTAAATGCCCTCCTGCTGTTAGGTCCATTCCCATAATAGTATCCCCATCTTCAACTAAAGACAAGTAGGCTGCAGTGTTAGCTTGTGAACCTGAATGAGCCTGAACATTAGCAAAATCAGCTTGAAATAAATCTTTCGCACGATCAATCGCTAAATTTTCTACCACATCAATAAATTCGCATCCACCATAATATCTGCGTCCAGGATATCCTTCTGCATATTTATTTGTTAATACACTTCCTTGGGCTGCCATAACAGCCTCAGATACAAAATTTTCTGAAGCAATTAGCTCTATTGTTTCTTGTTGTCTTTGTTTTTCATTCGCTATAGCATCCCACAAAACAGCATCTTCTTTTTTATAATCCATATGCAAACACACTCCCGATTTTTTATACTATTGTACCATATTTCTTTATGATTACTATTATTTTCTAAAAAATGTTTGATTTGCTGCTTTTTTTAGTCGATTCATATAACCCATATTTTGGCTTACTTCAGGATACCCTTCTGCTAAAATTACACCATTATATCCTAATAATTCAGCATCGAGGGCCCTTAATCCACCAAACAAATGATGCATAGCAGATTTAACATCTTTTTTGTCTGATAGTATATAATGAGCAAATACCGAATAATCCACTAAACGACTCACTATTTCTTTATTAGATAAAATAGCAACTGTTTTATTTAATTGTTGGTAATATTCAACCGCTTCTTCCCAATTATCTAATTCACTATCTATCATTACCACTGGTGTGTCAGGAGAATAATGTTTGTATTTCATACCTGGCGATTTTGGGGCGTTGTGTTCATCAATTAAGTGTGTATCTATCGCTATTTCACCAATAACTTCTTCAATCTCTTCTTTTGTAATCGCTCCTGGTCTTAAAATAGTCGGCATGTTAGGATTGCTCATATCTAACACAGTCGATTCTATCCCAACCTCACATTCACCGTCATCTAGTATCCCTTCAATCTTTCCGCTTAAATCATTCAATACGTGAATGGCAGTAGTTGGACTTGGTTTACCTGATGTATTAGCACTTGGACCAACTAGTGGTGTAGCTGACTGACGAATCAATTCCAGTGTGACAAAGTTATTAGGCATTCTAAAAGCAGCTGTATTTAAATTAGCTGTTACACTGGTTGATAAATTATTGTTCTGTGCTAAATTAAAAATAAGCGTTAATGGTCCTGGCCAGAATATCTTCATCAACTGTAAAGCTTTATCAGGAATAGTATCAACATATTCTTCTACCATCTCTTTTGAATTCACATGAACAATCAAAGGGTTATCACTGGGACGTCCCTTAGCTAGATAGACTTTTTTCACCGCTTCTGTATTGGTTGCGTCTGCTCCCAATCCATAAACGGTTTCAGTTGGAAATGAGATGAGTCCCCCTTGCTTAATAATTTTTGCTGCTTCTTTTATTTCATCATGATGATATACTGTTGTACCCATCTTTACACTTCCTTTTAGTAAACTTTAACGATTCGGTCATGTCCTGACATATCTTTTACAATTTCTACTATTTTATTAGGGAAATACTCTTGAAATATCTGTGCTACGCTACTTCCTTGTTTATATCCTATCTCTAAATAAATCTTTCCATCACTTGTTAATAATTGCGTTGCTTCTTTTGCTAGTTTTTCATAAATAGCCAACCCGTTATCGTTAGCAAATAACGCTAATTTTGGTTCATAATTTCTTACTGATTCATCCATTTCTTCCCATTCATCAACACTAATATAAGGTGGATTAGATAATATAATATCAAACATCTGATTTGCTACTGGTTCAAGGGTATTTCCTTCATAAAACTCAATGTCAGTTTCTAAATATTTGGCATTTTTTTGTGCTATTTCCAATGCTTCGGGTGATAAATCAATCGCCCTAACCGTCCAATTAGGTCTGTTCTTTTTCAAACTAATGGCAATAATACCTGTTCCTGTTCCAACATCCACCACAACTTTGTTTTGAAAATCATTTTCTGTTAAACAATATTCTACCAGTTCTTCTGTTTCTGGTCTTGGAATTAAGGTGTCTTCTGACACTAAAAAGCGTTCACCATAAAATTCACATGAGCCAATCAAATATTGGGGTGGGTAATCTTGACTGACCTTTTCTAAATCATTTGATAATCTGTCCAATAAATCTTGGGGAACATCTTTTTTAAAATGTAACAACAAGTCTGTTTTTGTCCATTGATTATACTCAAGTAATAAATATTCAGCAATTGAAGCGTCTTTATCATGTGCTTCTAAAAAAGAAGAAGCCCATTTCAGGACTTCAAAATATGTAATAGGCTTATCCATTTAATTTCTCCAATTGAGCTGTTTGATCATAAATAATTAAAGCATCTACAATTTCGTCTAATTTTCCTGCTAAGATTTGATCTAATTTTTGAATCGTTAAGCCAATTCGGTGATCAGTGACACGATTTTGTGGAAAATTATAAGTGCGAATACGTTCAGAGCGATCCCCTGTACCAACAGCCGATTTACGATTTGCATCATACTCACTACGACTTTCTTGTTGTAATTGGTCATACACTCTAGCACGTAATACCTTCATTGCTTTTTCTCTGTTTTTTAACTGAGAACGCTCATCCTGCATCGCAACAACAATGCCTGTTGGGATATGTGTCAAACGCACAGCAGAGGCAGTCTTATTAACGTGCTGTCCACCAGCTCCACTTGCATGATAAATATCCACACGAATGTCTTTATCTTCTAAATCTAATTCAACTTCTTCTGCTTCTGGTAACACAACAACTGTTGCCGTTGATGTATGCACTCGACCTTGTGATTCAGTTGATGGGACACGTTGTACACGATGTGCACCACTTTCGTATTTTAACTTAGAAAAAACACTATTACCAGTAATCATCACAGTCACTTCTTTGTAACCACCAATATCAGTGATATTAGCGTCCATCACCTCAAATGTCCAACCTTGATTTTGAGAGTAACTTTGATACATTTCAAACAAATCACCTGCAAATAATGCCGCTTCATCTCCACCAGCAGCGCCACGAATTTCTAAAATGATATTTTTATCATCATTAGGGTCTTTTGGTAATAAAAGAATCTTAATCCGTTCTTCTAATTCTTCTTTTTCTGTTTTTAACTCTGACAACTCTTCTTTTGCCATTTCTTGCATCTCATCATCAAGTTTCTCACCTAATAATTCTTCTGTATCCGAAATTCCTTCTATCACTTCTTTATAACGACGGTAAACTTCTACTGTTTCACGTGTTCCTGCTTCTTCTTTAGATAGCTCCATGAAGCGTTTCGTGTCACTGACGACATCTGGGTCACTTAATAACTCCGCTAATTCTTCATAACGGTCTTCGATTGATTGTAATTGATCAAACATTTTCTTCATCCTTTCGATTTGACAACGGCGGATTCACATAATGCTTACGACAAACTGGGTAATAAGCTTCATTGCCACCTATTTGAATTTGTTCACCTGTATAAACAGGTTTATTGTTATCCATTCTTAGATTCATTGTGGCTTTTTTATGACAAAACCAACAAATTGTTTTTAATTCTTCTATTTTATCTGCGTATAATAATAAATACTTAGAGCCCTCAAACAACTCATTTTTAAAATCATTTTTAAGTCCAAATGCCATTACTGGAATATCTAATTCATCCACAATTTTAGCAAATTGAACCACATGAGCTTGTTCTAAAAATTGAGACTCATCTACTAGGATACAGTATGGTTTATCAGTCATCTTTTTTACTATATCATAAACATTGGTTTCATGGAAAATCGGAATAGCCTCTCGTCGTAATCCAATGCGACTGGATATAACACCAATCTCATCTCTTGTATCCAATCCACTGGTCATCAAAACGACTGGTTTATTTTGTTCTTCATAGTTGTGAGCAACCTTTAAAATTTCAATCGTTTTCCCACTATTCATCGCACCATATTTAAAAAATAATTGAGCCATTTATTTTACTCTCCTTAGTTTATCCTATGATAGTATACTGTAAATTTAGAAAAAAATCATCCAATCAAATACTTTTTTACTATTTATAATAGATTTTTTCATAGAGAGTTTTTTTAATAATCTGTCTGATTCAACCTTGATAGTAAGATAAACCAAACTAGACAGAATAAAACACCTTGTAATGTGTTTACCTCTAAACTATATAATAACATAAATAAAAGACCTGAAAATAATTCCCACAATGTACTAGCATGACCAATATGATTAAAGCAATATAAACAGCGACCTTTCAAGAAACAATAAGAAAACACTGGAACTAATTCAGACCACCTTAACTCATGTTGGCAATAAGAACAATGAGACCTAGGTAGGACAATGGATTCCTGTTTAGATACTCTCTCACCCACTAATACAAAAAAAGAAGCCAAAGATGCCCCTAAGAAAAACAATAAGCTTGATAAAACCATTCAATCATCACACCCTTCTTTCTATAAACATTCGAAAAAAGAAAAGAGCTCTCTTAAAAGAACTCTTTTTTAGCGTTGATATTTTTGTAAATCTTGCTCATACTTTGTAACGTTTGATTTGTTTACTTTTCTCAAACGTCCTTTAATTGGTTTTGTTTGAAGTGTTTTTAATACCAAATCACCTTTACCATTTAAAATGTCGACAAAAGTTGAAATATCTAATAAATCGATCACACCAATATCATCTGCAGTCATACCATCAATTTGACATAAGGCTCCAACAATATCACCGGCACGCATTTTTTGCTTTTTCCCTGCATTAATATGAATTTTCATAATGTCTTCATTAAAAGACAACCCTTTTTCTTTACGTAATTTTGGAGATTCTAATTGTCTATCTAAAAATGGACGTTTCATCTCTTTTACTAACTCTTGATTGGGACAACGCATTTCTTCAAGACTATCGCCTTGTTTAGCCAAAATCGCTTTAAAAGAGGATTTATCTTTCGAATTGACAAATGATATAGCTTTCCCACTTTTTTCAAAACGAGCTGTACGGCCGATTCGATGCGTATAGGTTTCAACTTTATCAGGAATATCATAATTCACAACTAGCTTAATGTCTGATACGTCAATCCCTCTAGCTGCGACATCTGTTGCGACTAAACAATGAATGTATCCACGTTTGTAATCTTTTATCACACGTGTTCGATCTCGTTGCTCCATCCCACCATGTAACATCTCACAATTAACACCTAGATTTTTTAGTTGCTTCGTTAACTCTTCAACCATAACCTTTGTATTACAAAAAATAATACTTGTCTCAGGATTCTCAACAATCAATGTATCTTTAAACTGCGCATTTTTTTCATCATCAGCTGTCCATTGATAGTATTGTGAAATACGTTTCTTCTGGTCATCCGTTTTTTTTATTTCAACATATACTGGATTATGTAGGTACTTTTTAGATAATCGTTTCACCGCATCTGGCATTGTAGCAGAGAATAGCGCCGTATTTCTTTTTTTAGGTAATCTCGGCATGATTTGATCTAATTGCTCGATAAATCCCATCGCAAACATTTCATCTGCTTCATCTATAATCACTTGATTGATTTTACTTAGGTTGATTGTTTTTTGCATGATATGGTCATACAACCGACCAGGTGTTGCAACTACAATATGTGTTCGTTGTTTCAATTGTTTAACCTGCATTTGAAAAGAACTTTTTCCAAATAAACTCACGACTTTTAATCGCTTATAACGACCTATATTAAATAATTCCTCTTGAATTTGTGTCGCCAATTCTCTAGTTGGCGTTAGAATTAACACTTGAGGGTATCGTTCTTCCCACTCTACTGTATCACAAACAGGAATACCAAAAGCGGCTGTCTTCCCACTACCTGTTTGAGATTGTACCACCATATCTTTTTTTTCAAGAAGTAATGGTACCACTTCTTTCTGAACTTCTGTGGGGGTTGTATAACCTAAAACATCTAATGCCTCAATTATCGACTCATCAATACCAAATAGATTAAATTTATTTTTTACCATGTTAACATCCTTCATAAATAAGCCACTCGCCTATTTTCTTTATTTTAGCTTTATCAGTGTAACATGTTTTATCTAAATTACTAGCACTATTAGTTTATTTTCACCATTTTAAAAACATCTAGCAATAAATAACAATGAATAGCTACAGAAATTGGTTTTAATAATATAATCGTTTTAATATAATCTTTTAAAGATATCTTTGTAAACCCAGAAGCTAGACACGCTAAATCATCTGGACCAAATGGCATCAGAAACACAATAATTAACATCCAAATAGTGTGTTTATTTCCGACATCAACTAGCCTTTCTAAACGGGGCATATTTTTATCTGATGTGATTGATAAAACAAATTTTCTACCATATTTACGCACAAGTAAGAATAATATGATTTCTCCTATTACTAATCCAGCTGAAGCATACAATACACCAAGAACAGGACCAAAAGATAAAATCCCAGCAACATCACTTACCCCACCAGGAATAATCGGCACAATTGGTTGAATGATTTGAATTAAAATAAAGATAACTGGACCAAAAAAGCCAAATCGATGAACAAATTTTTTCAAGATGACCGGATTTTGAAATAAATTATATTTAAAAGCAAAAAAATGGCAACAATCACTATTACTAATCCTACAATAAATATGGCTTTGCTTAGTTTTTTCATTTAATCACCTCTACTTATTTATTCTTTTCATTTAAACATTTAAATAATAAATAAATATGATTGTTTTATAACTATTTTTGTCTAATAAAAAAATCAACCACATAAGTGATTGATTTTTTATTCTTATACAGTTAAACCAATATTTTTTTCTTTCGCTTGTTCAACCATCTTTTGCGCCACGTATACATCTAGTACAGCTGAACCAACTGTTTTGAAAATAGTAATGTCTTCATCATGTTCTCTACCAGTTAATTTACCTAAACCAAGCTCTCCTAATTCACCAGCATATTTATCTTTTGATAGATAGCCATCTTCTAGTGGTTGCATAAAGTCGCCTGCTTCTTGTAACACACCGTCCATTGTATCAAAGATAATTAAGTCAGATTCTTTAATGATTTCTCGTGGAATTTCGCACATATCATGTGTGTATGCTCCCACTCCATTTATATGAGCTCCTTTTTTCACCCACTCACTAGAGAATGTCGGACGTTTAGATGTTGTTACGCTTGTAATGATGTCAGCACCCTCAACGCATTCTTGTGCTGTTTGAGTTGGAATCATTGTAACCTTAAATTTTTCTGCCATTTCTTTTGCAAATACAGAGGCTCTTTCAAAATCAATATCAAAGATACGTACTTCTGTTAAGTCTCTTGCTGTCAACATCGCCCATAATTGACTTTCAGCTTGTCCACCTGTTCCAATCAGTGCCCCTATTTTTGCATCTTTTCTCGCCAAAAGTTCTGTTGCAGCTCCTTGCACAGCCCCTGTTCTTAATTGTGTTAAATAAGTGCCATCAAGCATCGCATTCACAATCCCTGTTTCCGCATCAAGAACGACCATTGTCGCTGGAACACTTGGGATATTTTTTTCAATATTTTTTGGGTAAACCGACACAATTTTAACACCTAATGCATCTTTTCCACTGTCACATTCAACATAACCAGGCATATAAAGACTTTGTCCCTCTGCTTTTGGTACTGGAATATTTGTTCGTAACGGAATACTTGCCCGACCTTCTGAATAAATTTTTAATGCCTCTAGTGATGCATCCATTGCCGCTCTCATATCAAAACATTTTTCAATATCTTCTTTTTTCAAAAATAACATACTCTTTTCCCCCTTAAGCTGTTTGTGATCCTTTTTTAAGTTGTGCTGCTAACATTGAATATGAGCTATATAAAAGAACAAAGATAACAACCCATTTCAACATATAAGTATTTAGTGATTTCACTAAAAAGACTGCTACCAATACCCCTAGAACACCAAATATTGACGTAAATAATGTGATTTTACGGCTATATTCACCAAATTTAATGAATTGAACACTTCCGATTGGCACTGAGAAGGTACACGCTCCCATCATAATTGGGAAAGCGGCAATTGGATCCATTCCTAATAAGTAAACTGTAACCATTGTCAAAGCATATGACCCAATCCCAATATTATTTAATGCCCCATATACAAATAATAAAAACGCTGCTAGGACTAGTTTACCACCATATAACTCTGTTGCTGTCCCATTTGATTGAATCCAATTAACTTGTCCCGCAAAAATTAAGAATGCGGCAATAATTAACCCAACACCAACGAATTTTTTTATGGTATCTTCAGGTAATTTTACAACAAATTTTGGTCCAATATAAGCACCAATAACTTGTGCCACAATACAAATGGCTAATGTTTTAATCCCAACATTTACCCCTGAAATATATGATAATGCCATTGCTGCTACAGGTATAACACATTGTGTGTTTAATGTTCCTGGTAATTTTTTCATATTTACCCAACCTAATTTTGGATAAAGAACGGTTCCTATTGCAAAATCTGAAATACCAAATGTTGATAGGAAAAACATGATAAATGATGTAAAAGGCAACCATTTTACATTCGCTTTTTCTTCTTTAAATTCTTCTTTATGACTCATTAAATCTTTCACAAAAGTAAAAGCGAAAAATCCATTGACTAATATAATTAATGTTAATAAAACTGTTCTGACCATAACTATTCCCCCTTAAATATTGAACGCACTTTTTCAAACTCGTGACCATATTTACTACGCAATTCTTGAGGCAATTCTTCAATAATTTTCAATGTATAAGCATCATGTTTAATGTATTCTTTTGATAAACTAACCATCGCATTATTTTTTGTCCACGTGACGTCTGTTTGACTTGTTTCTTCTGATAATGTACCAAACACCACTTCTTTTTCATCTCGAACAATGTTAATCCACCTAGATCCAAAGTCTTTTAATTTTTCTTCTTCAAACCCATGTTGATAATAATGATTTAATGGCAGATTATAATGATGTTCTGTATCAAATAGAATCACCACACACTCGTCTAATCGTTTCTCAGCTTCTTGTAATAAAAATAATAGCTCGTTACTGATATCTTGTTTCCATATTTGAACCAACAAACTTTTTTTAGAGTGCTTGATTAAATGCTCAACTTTTTCCAAAACATGAGAATACCCTTCAATTTTCCATAATAACTCTTCTTCTTCAGCTTCTTTTATCTCGCCTAATTGCTTATCCAAAACAGCTAAATCCTGTTTGACATCCTTTTCTAAGCGTTCAATAAATTCATCTGAAGATATCGCTCGATACAACTTTGGTTCTGATTTATTCACAATAACTAAATTTTTTTTCAATAACTTTTCTAAAATGTTATACACTTTTGAGCGTGGTACACCAGATTGTTTACTTATTTCATAACCTGTTAGCTTATCTTGTTCCAACAGTGTGGTGTACACTAATGTCTCCATCTCAGAAAAATGATATTTTTTCATTATTTGTATTATTGTTTCCATAATTTTTTCAACCTCTTTTTTAGTAGCTACCTTAGTAACTACTATATCATAAAATAACGTTTACACAATCTATTTGTGATATTTTTAACATTAAATAAACCCTTTTTATAATGTTTTCACAAGATTAAATTTGATTAAAATGCTTATAAAAGAACTTTAATCACAAATATTAAAATAAAAATTTCACGAACAAAAAAACTCAAATCAATTTGATTTGAGTTTTTTAAATAAGACATTAAGATAATATCAGTGCATCATCTGTCAATGATTTTCCACTATTTTTTTGAAATAAATCCATTAAGTCTTGGACCTTCAACCCTTCTCTTTCTTTTTGATTGATATCCACGACAATTTTCCCTTCATGTAACATGACTAAGCGATTTCCATATTTTATAGCATCTTCCATGTTATGTGTAATCATTAATGTTATAACATTTTTATCTATACTAATGTTTGAAGAGAGGGGGATTTATCATGACCTACTACAAAAAAATAATATTAGCACTTATTTTAATCGCCTGTATTGCAACACCAATGTCTCTTTACCACAAGTACCAAGGTGGTACATACTATTATACAAAAGTTACGAAAGAACCTTCTAAGACTAAAGAGGCACTAGATGATAGAGAGATTAAACAGGGTTCAATCTATGCTTATAATCTTGCTAGTTTTGACGATAAAGGAACGGAAAAAGAACTTGAATTTGATGCTTACAAAGATAAACCATTAAAAGAACATGCTTATTTAAAAATAAAAGTAAATGATATTAAAGGCGTTCTTACTTGGGAATAAACTCAAAAAGATAATATTTCAACTAAAGCAAAAGAAAAATTAAATAAAAAAAAGAATAACCATACACCTTATAATTGAAGTTTAATGGTTACTCTTTTTTTATTATATTTATTTTCTTCTTAACATAATGTACTGTTAATCAATTAAAATACCACTCAATATTTACTTAGTAGAAAAACAAAAAATTTATTTACTTACTTGTGTTTTCTTTATAAATGAACGTGGTATTTTAGATTTAAACACCATTTTTTTTCCAGTAGTGGGATGACTAAATACTAATGTCGTAGCATGCAATCCTAACCGTTTCAATGGATTACTCGTTGCGCCATATTTTTTATCGCCAACAATAGGATGACCAATACTTTCCATATGAACTCGAATTTGATTTTTCCGTCCAGTTTCAAGTGACACTTCCAACAAACTATAATCATTATTTTGTCGCGTTACTTTATAATGGGTAATCGCTTTTTTCCCGCCATTGTCATTCGGACTTGAATAAACTTTAAAGGTTTTACTTTCAGTTAACCAAGAAGTAATCGTGTCATTTTCTTTTTTTACTTTGCCTTCAACTAATGCCGTGTACAATCTTTCTTGAACAGACTCTTTCCAACTATCTTGTAAGGCATGTTTCACAGATTCTTTTTTAGCAAATAACATGACACCAGATGTATCCTTATCTAATCTATGTACAATGAACACTCGATTTTTAGGATGGTCTCTTTTCACATAACCCATTAGTTGATTATGTGCTGTGGGTTCATTTCCTTTATCAGTGGCAACTGATAATAACCCTGCTTCCTTATCAATCACAATAATATCATCATCTTCATAAACAACTGATAAGCCTATTAACGCTTTTTCTTTCATTAAAGATTCATTACTTTGAATACTAACAACATCACCACTTGTTAATTTATAATTGTGTTTTGTTGTCGGAGTATTATTTACCTCAACTTGCCCTCTAGTTAAAATAGATTTTACCGCATTACGACTTTTATTAATGTGTGTCAATAGAAATGGTAATAACTCATCCTCTTGTTCGACAGTAAAACGAGTGCTTTGAAAACTTTTAGGTTTTATGTGTTGTGATTTTGTCTTTTTTTTCATTATCTACCTTACTCTTTCCTTATTACATAATATCCTTCATTCATCATCTTACTACAATCAGTAACCAATAAACAAGGTTGACCGTCTTTTTTCATCCTCTCTTCTGTATGGGAATTTCACTAATTTTATCATCATAACAATAGATTCCTAGTATTATCTAATAAACAAAAGAATATTTCATTTCATATTTTATCTCAAAAGTGCGTATAATTTATTCTAATGCTATAATAAACGCATCAACGCGAAAGGAATGAGTGACGTGGAAAAATTTTTATTAGGCTCATATACAAGAAGAATCAGTCAAGGGATTTATGAAATCTCATTAGATACAAAAAAGAAAGAGCTTGTTCACTTAAATCACTTAATAAACGAAGACAACCCAACTTATCTAGATGTATCAAACAAAGGGATTTTATATTCAGTAGCAAAAGAAGGCAATCTAGGTGGAGTCGCTAGCTACAAAACAGAAGAAAATGGAGAGTATACTTTAATCAATCGTGTCATGGTAGAAGGAGCTCCTCCTTGCTATGTCGCTGTTGATAATAAGCGACAAGTGGTCTACGGAGCAAACTATCATCAAGGAATTTTATATTCTTATACTATTGATGAAAACGGGGCTGTCTCACTTGCTGATAAAATCCAAGATACTGGTAACGGTCCCCATGAAAATCAAGACGGCCCTCATGTCCATTATGCCGATTTAACACCTGATAACCGATTAGTAGTCTGCGATTTAGGAAATGACACAGTCTATACCTATGATGTCGACAATAATGGTAAATTAACTGAAGTAGCTAAATTTATAGCTACTCCTGGCACTGGACCTCGTCATCTTGTATTTCATCCAACAAAACCAATCGCTTATTTATTCGGTGAATTATCAAGCAACGTGATTGCTTTAGATTACGATGTTGCAACTGGTAGCTTTAAAGCACTTCAAACCATTTCAACTTTACCTGAAACTCATACTGAATTTAACGGTGGGGCTGCTATTCGTATTTCAAAAAATGGTAAATTCTTATATGCATCTAATAGGGGACATAATTCACTTGTGGTTTATGAAGTATCAGAAGATGGTAAAACACTAAACACATTACAGTGGATTTCAGTGGAGGGAGATTTCCCTCGTGACTTTAACCTATCAAAAAATGAAGACTTTATTGTTGTAGCAAATCAAAATTCAGATAACTTAACTCTGTTTGAAAGAAACAAAGAAACTGGCTTACTGACTCTTTTACAAAAAGATGTCTTTGCTCCTGAAGTGGTGTGTGTAAAAAATAAATAAATAAAAGATTAGGTTATTCAGTTTATTGGATAACCTAATCTTTTTTATTCTTTGATTAATTTCAATTTTCCTTTACCAATTACATACACTGATCCACCAAATAGTATACTTGCAATAAACCACACACATACATTAAACCATTTTAATTCAATGGGCTCATTTAGTATAAGTGGAAATAAAAATTCCATCCAAGCGAACATGGAAATCCCCCAGTTAATGCCTGATAAAATGGCACTTTTTTTAATTTTACCCAATTCTTTTTTATAGCTATCTTCATCAAATACTTCTGTTTTAAGAACATCAAATTTCTTTGTTTTTACTAAAATATAATAAGAATTCAATTGCTGAATTAAAAATAAAAAGATTGTTCCTAATGACACTGTGTGATGCCAAGCATCCCAGATAAAACTAATCATCATACAAACCGTTAGTAAAATAAAGGTCATCATATTAGCATCTGCCAATATTTTAATAATCATTTTTTGTTGGTATTCATCTCTATCATCAATGTAACCAACAAAATGTTTAAGTAATGTTTGTTCTATATTCTTCATTTTTATTCCTCACCTTCTACGTTCCAAAATAGTGTATTCAAGTCTGTTTGAAGTTCTTTGGCTATATTTATACATAATTCTAATGATGGATTATACGTTGTATTTTCAATTAAGTTAATCGTCTGACGTGCCACTCCGACACGTTTTGCCAGTTCAGCTTGTGATAATCCTTGTTGCTTACGATATTCTTTTATGCGATTCATAATTTCCTCTCTAAAAAATGACATATATATATGACTAAATTAACTATAATTCTCTAAACACTTTTTATCAAAAATATATGACATATCCTACAAAGCATTATCAAAAGCCCCTTATAAAAATAAGAGGCTACCTGCTTATAATTAAGTTAATACCCTAAATTTAAATCCACAACATTTTTTAACTCTTCATGATTCATAAATTTAATTAAATTATCCGTTAAAATAGTAAATGCACGGTCATTATATTTATCCGTTGCACCGGATATGTGGGGGGTAATTAAAACATTTTGTAAATTCCACAACTCACTGTCTTTAGGTAAAGGTTCTTCTTCAAAAACATCCAGTGCTACAAATCCTATTTTTTCTGTCTTAATATGAGAAATTAAATCACTTGTACTAACTGAAGTACCACGTCCCATATTGATAAAGACCACACCATCTTTCATATTAGAAAATAGATCGTCATTAAAATAATGATACGTCTCCTTTGTCCCAGGCAGTAAGTTAATTACAATATCCATTGTATTTAACTTACTTTTCCCCTCTTGATAATTAAACGTTTGTGTAAAATGATCCACCTGTCTTCCACTTCGATTAATTCCAAAGACATCACAACCAAATACTTGTAACGTTTTTGCTAATTGTTGTGCGATACTTCCTGTCCCAAAAATTAACACCCGTTTATCAACTAAATCAGTTCCGGTATTTACTATCCCCCATTCATGTTTTTCTTGTTTTAAAATAGATTCGCGAATATTTCTAGTATAGCTAAACAGCATTCCTAGAACACTCTCAGTCATTTGATGACCATGAATACCACTTGTTGTTGTCACCAGAATATCTCGTTTAGCCAATTCTTCTAATGGTAAATAATTCACCCCAGCTGAAAGAGTTTGTAACCATTTTAAAGAAGGAAAATGAGTCAATGAAGGAAGCTTATCAGACCATCCATAGATAATAGTCACTTTTTCGTAATCTGATACAGCTAACAAGTCAATTGAAACAACCCTAATTGTTGGAAAATTATCCTGAAGGTAAATCTTTTGTTCTTCTTTTAAATCGACACATGTTAATAACCATTAAGTCATAAATTGTTCCTCCTTTTAATCACTTAATTTAACAATTTCTATCAATAATTTTGCAACAGTTTCCATCGATTCTAATGTAATAAATTCATATTGCCCATGAAAATTTTCTCCACCTGTAAAAATATTTGGTGTAGGCACACCCATAAATGATATTTTTGAACCATCTGTTCCACCTCTAAAAGGGGTAATAATTGGGTCAATACTTAACTGTTTCATTGCTTTAACAGCAACATCAACACTTCTCATATCTTGTTCTATGATGTCTTTCATATTATAGTATTGATCAACTAATTGAAGAGAAATTCTTGGACGATCAAACGTCTTATTCATTTCATCAACAAGTCGTGTCATATAGTCTTTTCTCTCAGCAAAGCGAGCTTTATCATGATCTCGAATAATATAAGTCATTGTCGCTGAGTCAATGCTTCCCTCTAAATCATGAAGTAGATAAAATCCTTCGTAACCTCGTGTTTTTTCTGGTACATCCAATTGAGGAAGTTGTGCATCTATATTTATTGCCACTTTTAATGCATTAACCATCATGCCATATGCTGTCCCTGGATGAACGCTTGTCCCATCTATCGTTAACGTGGCTTGAGCAGCATTAAACGTTTCATACTCAAAGTGTCCGATACGTCCACTATCAATAGTATAAGCATAGTCCACTGGAAAATATGATACATCAAAATGGTCTGCCCCTGTTCCAATTTCTTCATCAGGACCAAAAGCAACATAAATATCTCCATGCTCAATCGCTGGATGACTAATGAAATAGTCCAACAGTTCTAATATTTCCACAATTCCTGCCTTATCATCTGCACCTAAGAGAGTTGTTCCATCAGTTGTAATTAATGTTTCTCCTACATAGTCCTTCAAGTTAGGAAACTCATCCACCTTCATGATGATGTTCGTTTCTTTATTCAATACCACATCACCACCATCATAATTAGAAAAGACGTGTGGTGTGATATTATCAGCATTGTAATCAGCTGTATCTAAATGTGCAATAAATCCAACTGACGTCACCTTTTCATCACTATTTTTAGGTAATTTGGCTGTCAAAAAACCATTTTTTTCATTATAAAAAATACTATCTAATCCCATTTCTTCTAATTCTTTTTTTAATATTAAGGCAAATTCCACTTGAGAATAAGTCGTTGGGATGGTGCTACTACTTGCATCTGAACGTGTATTTAGTTTGACATATGTAATAAAACGCTCTAGTAGTTTTGACATATTATCTCTCCTTTTCTTTATAGCAAAAAAACACCTAAAAAGGTGCTTCTTGTGTTATGGTTCATTTTGTTCTTCATCGTCATTAGATTTTTTTTTCTTAAACAATAAAAAAGCTACAACGACAACAAGTGCAATGCCTATATATGGCAGCCAATTCATAATAACTTCTCCTGTTTGTGGTAACATACAAATACGCCTCCTTTAGACATCTAGACATTCAGTAACTATTGTCTAATTATAACAAAAATCATTTTAATTTGATACTCAAAACAAATTTAAAAATAAAAAACACCTCCGTTCAGCTTCACTCTTACATGAATTCAACGGGGTACTTTGTTACATTTTATTGATTAATTATATAAAAACTATTCTAAGTAAAATCTCTATACTCAAATTTATGATTACTCTACTGACATATATTTATAATCATAGGGAGCTCCAGCAACATGACGACCATATCCTTTGTTTTAGGATTAATTAAATGTCCTTCAACTACTTGATATAGTCGAATGACAGCATAACCTTCACCCAACAATACTTTTTCAGCATCCAAATGATTTTGCCATCTCGCTTCTAAATTAGTTGCATGCGTTGTTCTAGATCCTTCGATTAATTTATCGTATTTAGGATTAGAATATTTCCCTTTGTTGTAACTATTTCCTGTCACAAATAAATTTAAGAATGAACTCACATCGTTATAATTTGCTCCCCAACCAGTCACGACCATCTCCCCCCCTTTTGCAGTCGTACAGTCAGGACGAATGGGTTTTGTGGTAATTGCTACGTTTGTTTCAATTCCTAATACATCTTTATAAGCACTTTGAATGTACTCAGCAATGTTTTCGTTGAGTCATGATCATCTGTTAAAATCTCGAAACGATGCGTATCAATAATCAACTCTTTTTTAGCTTTTTCAAAATATTCTTTTTCTTTTTTCATCAAACTCTTTGTACTTCTATGAATCTGCAACAAAATCTTTTACTGTTTTGGGATTTGACGAAAGCCCTTTAGATACAATCCCGCATACAATCTTAGATCCATCTCCTAGTACATGGTTGATAATGGCTTCTCCATCTATTGCATATGATAGAGCTTTACGTAAGTTTAAATTGTCAAAATATTTATCTTTTTTCTTGATTCGTCTCTCAATAAATGGTTCTACCATCAGGCACCCCAACAAGATTTGCATCTTCTCGGTACTGTTGCACCAAATAGCGCTAACCCAATTTTTATTTTTTATTCATCCTACTCCTCCTCTTCCATCTAATGAGGTTTATTCAACCTGCTTGATTATAACAAACTCAATCTATTTTTAATTATTTTTTAATTTTTATCATTATAAAAATATAATTATCCTTAAAATGTATAAACAGTCTTAAAAAATTGAATATAAGTCATTTTTATACATTTATCCAAAAAATATTGAATAATAATTATATTTGTTCTATAATGAAAAACATGATAAAAAGAAAGGAGTTTTGTAATGAAACGCTCACTAAGAAAAAAGTTAATGCTATTATTTACACTTATTATTGGTGTACTAACTACTATAGTGCCATTACATACATTTGCAGAAGAAGAGACTATTTTGAAAAATATTAAAGATAAAGGGGTATTGACAGTTGGTTTGTCTGCTGATTATGCTCCATATGAGTTCCACGCAACAATGGATGGAAAAGATCAAGTCGTTGGGACTGATATTTTAATCGCTCAAAAAATTGCAGATGATATGGGCGTTAAATTAAAAGTCGAAGAGTATGGATTTGATGCGTTAATTGGGGCGCTTAAAACTGGAAAAATTGATTTAATTATCTCTGGTATGTCTCCCTCTCCAGAACGATTAAAAGAAGTTAATTTTTCTGATCCTTATATGACAGTCGAACAAAAAATAGTTATTAGAAAAGAAGACAAAGATAAATTTAAAACAGTTGATGATTTTAACGGTATAAAAGTTGGAGCACAAGTTCAATCCATGCAAGAAGAACTTTCTAACGATGAATTACATGCCAATACAGTCTCTCTCCAACAAGTACCTGATATTATTTTACAACTCCAAAAAAAGAAAATTGATGCTGCTGTCATTGAAGAGCCAGTCGCTGAAGCTTACCTAACACAAGACAACTCATTAATGTTTGCTGATATTAGACTTGATAATGCAAATAAAGGAACGGCAGTGGCTATACAAAAAAATGCACCTGATTTTTTAAATTTAGTTAATGCTTCTATAAAGGAAATTAATGATAAAGATTTAATGACTGAGTACAAAAAAGAAGTCATTCCTTATATGTTCCAAGATGAGTCTTTTATGAAAAAATATGCTCCCTACTACATTAAAGGGACTGGCTACACGATTTTCCTAGCCATTATTGGGGTACTGTTTGGTAGTATTTTAGGAACACTGCTTGCGTTAATGAAACAATCGAAAAATAAATTATTTAAGTGGATTTCAGTCATCTACATCGAATACGTGCGTGGGACTCCCCTACTGGTTCAAATCTTTTTAGTGTTCTTTGGACTAAATGTTTTAGGAATTAACCTAAGTGCTCTTGCATCAAGTTGTGTGGCCTTATCACTAAACAGTGGGGCTTATGTAGCTGAAATCATTCGTGCTGGGTTAAACGCCGTTGATAAAGGACAAGCTGAAGCGGCACGATCTCTAGGTATGAGTCAGAAAAAAGCGATGCGATATATTATCATGCCACAAGCGATTAAAAATATTTTACCTGCTTTAGGAAATGAGTTTGTGACTGTCATTAAAGAATCATCTGTGGTATCTGTTATCGGGGTATCTGAATTAATGTTCCAAGCAGGCGTAGTACGTGGTGCAAGTTTCAAACCATTCTTACCAATTTTAATTGCATCATTGATTTATTTTGTATTAACCTTCACCTTATCTCGTGCATTAGGTGTAGCTGAAAGGAGAATTGGTACCAATGATTAAGATACACGATTTAAAAAAATCCTTTGGTGATAATGACGTCTTAAAAGGAATTAATCTAGATATAAAAGCAGGTGAAGTGGTTGTAGTGATTGGCCCTTCTGGTAGCGGAAAAAGTACGTTTCTACGTTGTTTAAATTTACTCGAAACACCGACTAGTGGTATGATTGAATTTGAGGGAACCAACCTACTTGATCCAAAAGTAGACATCAATCAACTCCGTCAAAAAATGGGGATGGTGTTCCAAAACTTTAACCTCTTCCCACATAAAACAGTGTTAGAAAATTTGACTATTAGCCCAGTAAAAGTAAAAAATGAGTCACAAGACATAGCTGACAGAGAAGGACTTGCTCTATTAGAACGAGTTGGACTAAAAGATAAAGCCAATCAATACCCAAAAAGTTTATCTGGTGGTCAACAACAACGTGTCGCGATCGCGCGTGCCCTAGCGATGCATCCAGATGTCATGTTATTTGACGAACCAACGAGTGCGCTAGATCCTGAGATGGTTGGTGAAGTTCTAGCCGTTATGAATGCGTTAGCCGAAGAAGGCATGACCATGGTCGTCGTGACTCATGAGATGGGATTTGCCCGAGAAGTAGCCGATCGAGTGATTTTTATGGATAAAGGGGTAATTCAAGAAGAAGGAGCCCCTGATGATATCTTTTTACACCCAAAAAATGACAGAACACAAGGCTTTTTAGAAAAAGTACTATAAAAAAGTCAAAGGAGAAACCTTTGACTTTTTTTATTATTAAGGAGGATATCAATGAATAAAACAATGTTAAATACTTTTTACCAAATACCAAGCGAAAATTTATTAATGGAATTTACTGATTTAGCCAGTAAAACCCCTAACCTATTAAATCTATCTATTGGCGATCCCGACATCACAACTCCTAAAGAAATTATTGACTCGGCATTTAAAGACACTTATAACGGACACACGCATTACACTGCTTCTGATGGAAGTGACGACTTTTTAACAAGCGTTATCAATTTTTATAAAAAACAATATGATTTATCTTTTGAAAAAAATCAAGTACGCGCTACTGTGGGTGCTTTACAAGGTATGTATCTTACTCTTCAAGTTTTATTAAATGAAGGAGATGAAGTCATTATACATGAACCTTACTTTTCTCCTTATAAAACACAAGTTATTGAGGCTGGTGGAACACCTATTATCATTCCAACTTATGAGAAAGATGACTTTCAAATTGATCCAATTATTTTAGAAAAAGCTATTACGACAAAAACAAAAGCCATTATCATTAACTCTCCAAATAATCCAACTGGTGCCGTTTTTTCTAAAGGTACCTTAACTAAAATAGCGGAACTCGCAATAACACATAATTTATTTATCTTATCAGATGAAGTTTATGAAGCATTCACTTTTGGCGAACCTTTTACTCCTATGGCTTCATTAGCGCCAGATAATACGATTACCTTTAGTAGTTTTTCAAAAACATTTGCTATGACTGGTTGGAGAATAGGCTATATGATTGCACCAAAATATATTAACGATGCCTGTCATTTATTATCTGAAGATGTGACTTACTCTGCTCCTACTCCTTCTCAGCGGGCTGGTATTTATGCTTTAGACCACTATCAAGATGTATCAAAAGAAGTGGTTCATTTATTTAAAGAACGTTTAGAATATATTGAAAAACGTATCCAAGACATTCCATTTTTAAGTGTTCACTCACTAAAAGGAAGTATTTATGCCTTCATTAACATTAGTCGGACAGGTTTGGACTCTGTCGCCTTTTCTAAGAAATTATTAACAGAAAAACAAATTCTTGTTATCCCAGGTCAAGCCTTTGGAGAAAGTGGTTCAAACTTTATTCGATTAGCAGCGACACAAGATATTCCTGTTTTAGAAGAAGCTTTTGATCGTTTAGAAACTCTAACGTTTGAATAATTTCTAATTATTTTATCAACTCTGTTATTTATGATACACTACATACAAAAGGAGAGATAATTATGCCAAGAAAACATTCACTTATTGAGTTAAAAAATAAAGTATTATTATCAAATTTATATATTACAAAAGGACGAATTGTCGTTATCTATAATAATTCTGAACGTTTTATCTATGATGATATCGACTTTTTTGAATTAGTTTATAACGGGGATGACCTATACTTTAATTTTTCTAAAAAAGGAACAGATGAAAAATATGATGAACGTATTAATTTAACAACAGTCCATAATATTAACGGGGTATTAATTAATCCTGCAGCTTAGTCTCAATTAATTTTGGGGCTTTTTATTTTATTTTTTAGGTTGCCTTAATATTTTTTTCTATCTGTTCTAAATGGTCATTTGTCTGTTATACTAACTCTCGTATCATTTAAGGAGTGAGTTTATTGACAAAAAGGATTAATGAAATTAAACAAGCAGAAAAAGGCGCCCTTATTAGTATTTTTACGTACATTTTTTTAGCTTTTATCAAATTAGCTGCTGGTTATTATGGTAAATCTCAAGCTTTATCTGCTGATGGGTTGAATAACTTCACAGATATGATTGCTTCTATTGCTGTTTTAATTGGACTAAAAGTTTCTCGTAAACCTGCTGATAATGAGCATCGATATGGGCATTGGAAAGCAGAAAACGTCGCCTCTTTATTAACTTCTTTAATTATGTTTGCTGTGGGGGTTCAAGTGGTGATGGATGGTATCCGTTCTATTGTAGATAGGCAAATGGAACAACCAAGTCAATTAGCTGCCTATGTTGGTCTATTTTCTGCTTCAATTATGTATGGGGTTTACTTGATTAATAAAAAAATTGCAGAAAAAAATAACAGTCAAGCTTTACATGCCGTCGCCAAAGACAATTTTAGTGACATGCTAACAAGTATTGGTACTTCTATTGCTGTTTTTGCTGCTTCATTTAAATTAGGTTGGCTTGATACATTAACTGCGATTATTATTGGCTGTATCATTTTGAAAACAGCTTATGAAATTTTCAAAGAAAGTACATTTTATTTATCTGATGGTTTTGATAAAGATTTGTTAACAGTATATAAAAATGATATCCTGAATATGGATGGTATTATGGATGTCGTTAGCATTCGTGCTAGAAGTTTAGGGGCTAATGTGTTCTTAGACGTTGTTGTCTCAATGAATCCAACTCTAACTGTTGAAAATAGTCATCAATTAGTCGATCAATTAGAAACTGAGCTAAAAGAAAAATATGATATTTTTGACATTGATGTCCATGTCGAGCCTTTTTATCCAAGTAAATAAAGCTAAAAGGATATGATAATATGTCATTAAAACATAAAGTAGGAATTATAGGTGGCGGTATTGTTGGTTCAACTGCCGCCTTTTATTTATCTCAGGAACCAACTATTGATGTCACCTTGTTTGATGATGGAACTGGTCAAGCCAGCTCAGCTGCTGCCGGTATCATTTCACCTTGGTTATCACAAAGAAGAAATAAGGAGTGGTACTTTCTAGCTAAAGAAGGGGCTAAGTTTTACACTCGGTACATGTCAGATTTATCAGATTTTTTAGATACAACAAAAATCTATCATAAAACTGGAACGTTACTTTATAAAAAAACGCCTAAACTTCTTGATAAATTAGAATCAATGGCTCACAAACGTTTAGTAGATGCTCCAGAAATTGGCGATATCTCTCATCTATCAGACAAAGAAATCAACCAATTGTACCCATTTATCACATCAACAGATGATGCCTTATTTATTACAGGTGGTGCTAAAATTGATGGAGAACAACTAATCAATGGGATTCATTCTATTTTAAAAGAAAGTGATCAGTTAATAAAAACGAGCGTATCCAAGATAGAATATATGAATCATCAATGGAACGTCCATACTAAACATGACATTTTGATGTTTGATTCATTAATTTTAAGTGTTGGAGCATGGTTACCTCATTTGTTAGAACCATTTCACTATCATGTTGATATTAGACCACAAAAAGGACAACTCATTGAAGTACAATCTAATCTTTCTACAGCAGATTTACCTGTTATCATGCCTGTTGGAGAATCTGATATCATCCCTTTTTATGATGGAAACATATTAATTGGTGCTACTCATGAAAATGATGAAGGATTTGACTTAACACCCGATTATACACAATTAGAGCATCTAAAACTGGTGGCAAGTGATACTATTAATTCTTTAGTTGAATTACCTATCACACGACACAGAGTGGGAACTCGTGCTTACACATCAGATTTTTTACCATTTTTTGGCGAAGTAAAAGGCCTTAAAAACTTGTGGGTTGCCAGTGGCTTAGGGTCTTCTGGTTTGACAACTGGACCAATAATTGGTAAAACATTGGTAGACTGGTTATTAAAGAAAGAAACAAATTTTGACAGGTATAAAGCTCAACCCAATCACTATATCAAACCTATAACCTGGGAGGAATTATAAATGGGATTAACATTTAAACGAAAAGACTCACTTGAAAAGATGTTTGAAGAATTTGCAATAGAACCAAAAGAGGATAAAAAAGATAAACCTGAAAAAGAAAAAACAACCGTTAATTTTTCAGTCAAGCCATCCCCTACTGATAAGGACAGAAAATAAAAAAGAATCCACACATTATGTGGGTTCTTTTCTATTTAATAATACATAGCCAAGCATCTTTTTCATCAAGTAACTTAGGATTTTTTTCAGCTTCTTCGTTAATGGATACAATAGTACCTGAAACAGGTGAATCATATTCAACAACTGCTTTTTCAGCTTCTAATTCAACGATAGGATCGCCTATTTTTATCTCTTTACCTACTTTTGGCAACATCACAAATGTGATACTTCCTAAATCGTCTTGAGCTGTAGAAGTTAAGCCAACCATTTTCCCCTTCTCAACGTCTTTAACCCATAATGTTTCTTCTGACATATTAACACTTCCTTATTTAGTTTAACAATAATGACTCATAATCTGTTTCTTTAAAGCCTAATAACACTTTATCTCCTACTTCTAAAATAGGTCGCTTAATCAACATACCGTCAGCAGTTAAACGTGTTGCAGCCTCTTCTTTAGAAAAATCATTTACAATTTCTTTTAAATGTTGTTCTCTATAACGTACACCACTTGTATTAAAAAAACGACGAATTGGATAGTCATTTGTCTCCATCCAATGAATTAATTGTTCTTTTGTAGGTGGTGATTCAATCATATCTATTAAGTTATACTCAATATTATGTTCATCTAACCAAGCTATCGCTTTTTTACAAGTTGAACATTTAGGATACCAATAAAAAGTTGTCATTTTCTCACCTTCACTTCTTTATTTAATACGTTTATAGTATAGCATATCAATTATTAAAAAAAAGATTCATTTTTTCTTTTTTCTAATATAATTTTAAATTTTATGATAGAATAAATTAGTTAATATATTTTAGCAATTATTTTGTAGGAGGGACAAGCATGTCAAGATCTTCCAATAAAGAAGACTATTTAAAAGCAATTTATGAAAATAATGGAATTGACGAATTTGTTTCAAACAAGACACTCTCCCAACATCTTCATGTATCCCCAGCATCTGTTAGTGAAATGGTTGAAAAACTGCAGAAAGATGGCTTGATTGAGTATAAACCTTATACTGGTGCTAAATTAACTTTAGAAGGATTAAATCAAACAATTATCATCATTCGAAATCATCGTATCATCGAAACATTCTTATATGATAAATTGGGATACTCTTTATATGATTTACACCATTTATCTGAAGAATTAGAACATGTCAAAGACTCTGTCTTTTTTGATAGACTCTATGACTATCTAGGTAACCCAACAAATTGTCCCCATGGTGGTATTATCCCAACAGAAGAAAATTACCGCGAACAAGCGATTATTCCCTTAACTGAATTTAAAATTGGCGATATGCCAATTATTGGACGAGTGATGGATGATGTATCTGTCTTAACTTATCTGGATAGTATCAACTTATCTATTGGTGATACCATCACTATTTTAGATATCGATGACTTCAATGAATTAATTATATTTAAGATTAATAAAAATGACTCACAACATCATATTAGTAATAAACAAGCCAATATTATTTTTTCAACAAATTAAGCTACAAAAACAAGCTAACATAGTTATTAAACTACGCTAGCTTGTTTTTTTCGATGAATAATGATATCTCATATTCATAACTAAGCCCACACCAATCATATTACTGACTAAAGCTGAACCACCCTGACTAATAAAAGGTAAAGGAATTCCAGTTAAGGGAAGCAAACCAATATTTGCTCCAATATTCTCAAAAACATGGAAAAGAATCAACATCACCACACCAGCTGTCACATAAGAAAAGAATACATTTTTTGTTTCAAAACAGGCATGAATCATTCGATAAATCAGTAGTAAGTATAAAAGAATCACGAAAATACTACCCACAAAACCAAAATTTTCCGCAATTACTGAAAAAATCATATCAGATGATCTAACAGGAACATAAACATCAGATACATTGAATCCTTTACCAAAAAAGCCACCAGTCGCTATAGCTAATAATGCTTGAACTTGTTGATAGGATTGACCTGTCGGATCAAAAAATGGATTAATCCATGCATCAATTCTAGCAAACTGATAAGATTTAAATCCCAATCTGTACAAAAATTGACGACCATTTTCTGTTGTCACTAAAAAAATCAGTGTGACACCTAATACTAAAAAGATTCCCACAACGGATAATACAATTTTCCACGAAATACCAGAAACTAAAAATATACCTCCTAATATAGCCAAAAATACTAACATCGTTCCAAAATCATTTTGTAGATTAAGTAATATAGCAATAGGCAAGGTAACCAACAACATCTTACCTATTAATAATCCATCCGTTTTCATATCTCGTTTTCCAAATTCTTGATTATGCCTTGTCACGACGTATGATAGCATTAATATATATAATATTTTGACTAGTTCTGCTGGTTGAAACGTTAATGGTCCAAATCGAAACCAATTTTTCGATCCTGTTTCTATAGCAAGAGCTGCATCATAAAAAAACAGTAGCGCAATCATTAATATAATCCCTATAATATAGGCATATGGTATTAATTTCCAAATGGTATCCGGTTTAATCACCATTGTGACATATAAAGCAATTCCCCCAATGGCATACCATAAAATTTGCTGCATCATTTTTTTTATGGCCTCAGCAGAAGAATACTCCCCACTAATAGCAACATACATTGACATTAACCCAATAATACTTAATAAAAAAACTGGCAATAAGATTCGATAATCAACCTGATGTAACTCCCTTTTTTCTACTCGTAACATACTATCAATCCTTCTTTGTTACTTCAACAATTTCAGGTTCTTCTTCAGGAGTTGACGTAGTTGTTGAACTAGACATCATTTGGTTGACTAACTTGTGTCTTAAATCAGAAATCTCAAGCTGACTTTCTTTTAACTTTTGCTCTAATTCAACTCGTTGTTGGTTGTCATCCCCTTCTAATTGAGTATTTTTTGAATCAACTAATTGTTGATTTAATTCTTTCACTAAACGATTTTTCTTCCAGATAGTACCTATAGTGCCTATTAAAGCGATTAATGCTCCAATGATGACTGAAGTAATAATGATTAATACTAATGGTACCCTTTGTTTAGTAAAGATAAAATTAATCGCAATAGGTTGAGCATTAATCACAGCAAATAACACGACGACAAACAATAGTAATAATATCACAATCGTTTTAGTTGTATTTTTCATTTTATTTATGTCACTCCTTATTTTTTATTAAATAATCCCCCAGTTAAAAAGTCACCCACTCTTGGAAATAACGTGTAACCAATACTGCCAACTTCCATCATCCATGGTGTATTAATTTCACGTCTATTACTACCAATCGTATTAACAACCTTCTTAGCTAATCGCTCAGGTTCTGTAACAAACGCTGAAACTTGTTTTAAATAGTCACCTGTTGGATCTGCTGTATCGAAAAAATTCGTTCTCATCGGTCCAGGATTAACGGTTAACACTTTAATACCAAATGGTTTTAATTCTAATCTTAGTGCATTGGACCATCCAATCACAGCAAATTTTGTTGCCGCATACACGCTAGATTTCGGTGTTGCCATTTTTCCTGCTTGTGATGCGATATTAATGATATGACCTTTTTTATTTTCAGCCATCATCACAGCTACTTTTTGCGTTAAAGTCATTAATCCTAAAATATTAACTGAAAACATCATATCTATCTCTTCTTGACTTGTCTCTAAAAATGGTTTAAAAATACCAACCCCTGCATTATTAACTAATACATCAATAGGTAGCTCATTTTCTTCAATAAATGTCATTAATTGTTCTACACTATTATAATCAGAAATATCCAATGACTGAATCAATACTTTCCCCGTTGTCATAGCTTGAGATATACTTGCCACTTTTTTTAATTTTTCCATATTTCTAGCACATAATATTAAAGAGGCATTTTTTTTTGCCGCCTCATAAGCAATCATTTCACCCAGTCCACTAGATGCTCCTGTGATTAATACATAGTTATTTTTCAATGTTTTTACTGTCAATTTGACTCCTCCTTTTTATTTTGTTAAAGGAATATCAAACACATCAAAATCTTTTACAATTGTAGAAGATTTAAACACAGTCTGTGCTTCATGTTGTAATTCAAGTGCCTGTCTTCCTAAGTATCGTGCACTAATATGCGTTAAATACAATTGCTTAACGTTTGCTTTCTTAGCTACTGTTGCTGCTTGTAAACTGGTGGAATGATAATAATTTCTCGCTAACTTACCTTCTGAGGCACTAAATGTGCTCTCATGTACTAAACAATCCGCTTGTTCGGCTAATGTGTAGCAATTAGGATGTGTTCTAGTATCACCTAATATCGTCACAATACGACCTTTGATATTAGGGCCTAAATAATCTTTTCCATTAATTATTCGTCCATCAGGTAGAGTCACTATGTCACCGTCTTTTATTTTTTTATAAATCGGTCCTGGCATAATTTGCTCTTCACGTAATTTTTGAACATTTAATTCACCAGGATAATCTTTTTCTACTATTCTGTAACCAAAACATTCAATCCGGTGATCCAAATAATCACAATACACACTAAAGGTTTTATCATCAAAAATAAGCCCTGATTTATCTATTTCAATAAATTTAATAGGGTATTTTAAATGTGTATCAGAAATCCTAAGAGTTAATTCAATATAGTCTTTGATTCCTTTTGGCCCATATATTTCAAGTTGGTCTGACCCTCCTTGAAATGAACGACTACTAATAAGCCCTGGTAATCCTAAGATATGATCCCCGTGTAAATGCGTCACAAATATTTTAGCGATTTTTCGAGGACGAATGGTCGTGTGCAGTATTTGCTGCTGTGTTCCTTCCCCACAATCAAATAACCAAACTTCATTTCTTTCATCTAATAACTTTAAAGCAATGCTAGTCACATTACGTTGCTTGGCAGGTACTCCTGCACCTGTTCCTAAAAATTGTAATTCCATTTTTCCCCTGCTTTTCTTTCATTCTTTTTAATTATAACAACTATTGTATCAATTTTTACAGAGTATCGCACCTTAAAAAATAAAAAAATGAGAAAGAATAACTCTTTCTCATTTTGATTAATCCACAAATTCAAACACAAAATCTTTGATACGAACTAAATCACCGTCTTTTGCTCCCATCGTTCTAAGTGTTTCGTCTACACCCATTCCACGTAATTGACGAGCAAATTTCATGGTACTTTCTTCTCTATCAAAGTTTGTCATAACAAATAATTTTTCAAGTTTATCACCTGATAAGACCCATGTCGCATCATCTTCACGAGATACCACAAATTCAGGTTCATCTTCTGTAAAGGTATAGTTAACCACATCATCCTCTTCTTCATCTTCAAAATAAAGAGGAAATTCTGGTGTTACTTCCAATAAATCAGCCGTTGCATTTAACAATGGCGCAACACCTTGTTGTGTGACACCTGAAATTGGGAATATTTTAATATCATCTTCCCATTCATCTGTTTTCAACTCTGCTAATTTTTCTTTAAAAATGGCTAAATTTTCTTCTGAATCTGGCATATCCATTTTATTAGCCACAATTAATTGTGGCCTTTCCATCAAACGTAAATCATAAGATTCTAGCTCTTTATTAATCAATAAGTAATCTTCAAATGGATCTCGCCCTTCCATTCCACTCATATCAACCACATGTAAAATAACGCGTGTTCGCTCAATATGGCGTAAGAATTGCGTTCCAAGTCCTACTCCTTCAGAAGCTCCTTCGATTAATCCTGGTAAATCAGCCATAACAAAACTGCGTCCATCACTTGTTGTGACCATTCCTAAATTAGGAACAATCGTTGTAAAATGGTACGCGCCAATTTTGGGTCTAGCTTTTGATACAATAGATAACAACGTTGATTTTCCAACTGAAGGAAACCCAACAAGACCAACATCAGCTAAAACTTTTAATTCTAACTCGATTTTTCTTTCTTGTCCTGGTTCACCATTTTCTGATATTTCCGGTGCAGGATTTCTTGGTGTCGCAAATCGAATATTTCCGCGACCACCACGACCGCCTTTAGCCACTAAAAGTGTTTGCCCCTTGACTAGTAAATCACCCAAAATTTGACCTGTCTCAACGTCCCTTACAACCGTTCCTGGTGGGACACTGACATAAGTATCTTCTGCTCCTCTACCATGCATCCCTTTACTCATCCCATGTTCCCCTGGATGTGCTTTAAAGTGACGATTGTATCTAAAATCCATTAAAGTTCGTAATCCTTCATCTACTTGAAATATAATACTTCCACCACGACCACCATCTCCACCAGCTGGTCCTCCATCTGGAACATATTTCTCTCGTCTAAATGCCACCATTCCGTCTCCACCATTACCGGCTTTCACATCAATTGTGACTTGATCTAAAAACATGGACATGTTAGTCCACCTCTTTTCTATTAAAATCTCTTTTCTATTGTATCGGTTCATTTTTTGTTTGTCTACAAAGTTCATCAATTCTTCACTTTGCTTTCCTACTATTGAACCTAGTTCCATACTATAGAATATAGGCTTTTATTCATTAACGCAACTAAAACAAAAAAATTACATAAAAATTGTTGATGAAACTGTTTTTATTTTTAATATAATTACTTTTATACCTCCTTTTGTAATTGGCAAGAGTTTTAAAGTCTGTTACTATTATGAGGAGGTTATAAATTAAATAACATACGGAGGCTTTATTAATGAAAAATAATAAATGGCTAATTGCTTCAACAACTCTTCTTTTATCTTTGGCTCTCTTTTCCGCTTGTGGTAATAACGATTCAGCAAAAAAAGAAACTGCAACAAGTAAAACAGAACAATCAACAGCTGTTTCAAGTACAGCAACTTCAGAATCAGTAGATATTAATTCTTTAGAGCTACCACAATTATCAACTGAGGTAGCAAAAGATGAAGACTTGGTTGAAATGGTGACAACAGAAGGCTCAATCAAAATTAAATTATTCCCTAAAATTGCTCCTAAAGCTGTGGAAAACTTTATGACACACGCAAAAGATGGGTACTATGATGGGTTAATTTTCCATCGTGTTATAAATGATTTCATGATTCAAGGTGGCGATCCTGAAGGAAACGGAACAGGTGGAGCAAGTATTTGGAATAAACCATTTGAAGATGAATTCTCAAATCAATTGTACAACTTAAGAGGTGCTCTATCTATGGCAAACTCTGGTGCAAATACAAATGGGAGTCAATTCTTTATCGTTCAAAATAGTGATGACATGTCTGATGGATTATTAGCAGAAGATGTTCCAACTAAAATTATCGACGCTTATAAAAAAGGTGGCGCACCTCACTTAGATGGAAGACATACTGTGTTTGGACAAGTTATTGAAGGCATGGATGTTGTCGATAAAATCGCTAAAGCAGAAAAAGACGAAAATAACAAACCTAAAAAAGATATCAAGATTGAAAAAATCAATATTCTTCAAGAAGCAACTGAATAATTAAAACATTCTACTAGCTGATAGATAACAGTTAGTAGAATGTTTTATGCTTTATTTAAAAAGTAAAGCTCTGATAAACTCGATAAAACAGACCATAAAACCATTAACAATGTTAACACGATATTAAAAGATTCCCCCACGAAGGTAATATGCCTATCAGTAGAATTTAAAACAATACCATATTTATGGTAAAGGCAACTGATAATGGTATACTGGAAATTTTTTGTGAAGCCAATCTATCATAGAAACATTTTTTACAGCATATGTACCTAACAAAGTAATTGGAAAAGATAATATACTAACAAGTACGTAACTACTAGTATCAACCATTCCAGGGGATTGAATCAATCATACTTTTATTCATATAACCTCCTCCATTTTATTAATTAAAACTTTTTCAATTGTTCATTGTCTAATATAAAAAAACATATAACTATGATTCGTTCATTAAACATTTTTTTCTAAAAATAATATAAGAATTTATAAAATATTGGCTAGTTTTAGTTGTTATATAGTCATTTATTGTATTATGCTAAGAGAGATTCATTTTTTATGAAACATGTCACGTTATAAAAGGAGTTTGTACATGGTACCAAAACAAACTGGAATGGGGCAATCACATGGAAAAATTATCTTGCTAGGAGAACATGCAGTAGTTTATAATTATCCGTCGATTGCTATACCTTTTCCTAAAACATCTATCCAAACAATCGTAGAAAAAGCGACATCTCATCAAACTATCTCTTGTGACTTTTATACTGGATTACTTGATGATATGCCAGAGTTATTAGATAGCTTAAAAGAAGCGATTCACCTAAGTCTGAAGACATTAAATCAAGAAACTTATCCTTTATCTATCACTATAAAGAGCACCATTCCTGCTGAACGCGGTATGGGATCAAGTGCTGCAGTTGCTGTGGCGACTGTTAGAGGGATTTTTGATTATTTTGATACTGAATTAACACAATCAAAACTACTCGAACTGGTCAACACATCTGAAAAAATCGCTCATGGTAACCCAAGTGGGTTAGATGCCCTAATGACAAGTTCCTCTTCACCTTATTATTTTATTAAAGGACAAGAAGAGGTTCCTTTAAATATGGTTTTAGAAGCTTACTTAGTCGTTGCCGATACTGGTGAAACTGGACAAACAAAAGAGGCTGTTGAAAGTATTAACCAAAAGCTACAACAAAAAAATTCTCTACATTATCAATTTTTAATCAGCTCTCTTGGTGACTTACCAAAAAAAGGAAAAGTTGCATTAGAGACTAATCAAGCAACAATTTTAGGTAATTATATGACACAAGCTCACAATATCTTAAAAGAGTTAGATGTATCTAGCGAAAAATTAGACAAACTTGTTGAAGAATCCCTAAGTCATGGCGCTCTTGGGGCAAAATTAACCGGTGGCGGTCGTGGTGGATGTATGATAGCATTAGCGATGGATAAAAAATCGGCTCATGAAATTGCTCAAGCTTTAGAAGTTCATGGAGCAAAACAAACATGGGTTTATGAAATGAGTGAACAACTATTATGAGACAAATTGGACGCTGTCGTGCCCATACAAATATAGCCTTAATTAAATATTGGGGTAAAAGAAATAGTGATCTTTTTTTACCAATGAATAGTAGTCTATCTTTAACCTTAGATGCTTTTTATACTGATACCTCTGTTACTCTTGATTCTAATCTTGAAACGGATGAATTTTTCCTAAATGGAATAAAACAAAATAAAGACGAAACAAAAAAAATTAGCCGCTTTCTTGATTTATTTCGTCAAACAGCAAACAGAGATGTACATGCTAAAATTGAAAGCTACAATCATGTACCAACTGCTGCAGGTCTTGCTTCTTCTGCTTCAGCTTTTGCTGCCCTTGCTGGTGCTGCAAATACTGCTTGGCAACTTAATTTAGACAAACAAACCCTCTCTACTTACGCTCGTCGTGGAAGTGGAAGTTCAACTAGAAGTATCTACGGTGGTTTAGTTGAATGGAACATGGGAGAAGGAGATATATCTGAATCCAGTTACGCAATCGAAATTGATGACGCATCATGGGACATCGGAATGATTGTCATTGCGATTAACAAGCATAAAAAGAAATTATCAAGCCGTGTTGGTATGAAACTAACAGTCGATACCTCACCATTTTACCCAGTATGGGTAACTGAAGCGAAAAAGGATTTAATCGCTATGAAAGAGGCTATCAAACAAAAAGATTTTATCACGCTAGGAGAAATCACCGAATCAAATGGGATGAAAATGCATGCAACAATGCTTGGAGCAACTCCTCCTATTTCATACTGGGAACCTGATAGTGTTAAAGCAATTAATAAAGTGAAAGAAATTCGTAACAATGGTATCCCTTGTTATGTTACAATGGACGCTGGACCGAATGTAAAAGTATTATGTAGGCAATCACAAATGTCTGACATATTAGATAAATTAAAAGAAAGTTTTACAAATGATCAGTTAATTTGTTCCGCTGTTGGAGAAGGAATTAAACAATTAACTGATACAGAATGGAGTTACTAAAGGGGAGATTTTTTTGATTAAAGCAAGTGCACCAGGGAAATTGTACATAGCTGGTGAATATGCTGTACTAGAACCTGGAAACCCTGCGCTAATCGTTGCATTAGATCAATTTATTACTGTAACGCTAAAAAAAGCAGATACACAAGGAAGCATTTGTTCATCTTATTCAAATGGTATTTCCATTCCGTGGACAAGAAAAAATGGAAAATTTTACATGGATGAGCGCGATAATCCTTTTTCTTACATTGCTAGCTCTGTAATGATTGTTGAATCGTATTTAAAAGAACTAGGATTACCATTAAAATATTTTGATTTAACGATTGAAAGTGAATTAGATAATAAAGATGGACGAAAATATGGGCTTGGTTCAAGTGGTGCGGTTACTATTGCTACTATTAAAGCCATGTTACAATTTTATGATATTAACTATAACGCAGAATTACTTTATAAATTAGCAGCAATTACTCATCTTTCATTGCACAGTAACGGATCATTTGGAGACCTAGCTGCCAGTTCATTTGAAGGATGGGTTGCTTACTCATGCTTTGAAAAAGATTGGGTATTAAACCACCTAGAAAATAAGTCACTTACTTTGGTAGAGTTATTAAAAAAACCATGGCCAAAACTAATGATTGAACCACTTGAAGCCCCAACGAATTTAGATTTGTATATTGGTTGGACAGGAACACCAGCTTCAACGACGTTACTTGTTGACACAATGAACGATGAGCAACATGAAATGAACGGTTTTTACCGAGACTTTTTAGAAAAAAGTGCAAAATGTGTCAAAGATTTAATTAAAGCTTTCAAAGACGGAAACATTGAATCATTCCAAGAAGGTATTCGTTTGAATCGCTCTCTTCTCACATCATTAGCACAAAAAAGTGGAGTTGATATTGAAACTGAAGCCTTATTAAACTTGTGTCAAAGTGCAGAAGAATTTGGTGGAGCTGCTAAATCTTCTGGTGCTGGTGGTGGTGATTGCGGCATTGTTTTATTTAAAAAAGAAGATAATGCTTCTTCAATACTGAAAAAATGGGAAGAACATGGTATTACAAATTTACCACTAAAAGTTTACCGTACTCCTAATACCACACATCAAGCCATTGTATCGGAGGTTTAATGTTCTATGACAACCTCTTGGAATCGTAAAGATCAACATATTCATTATGCTGAGATGCAATACAACCAATCCAAATCTAATGGCTTAGATGGTGTAAGATTTGTTCATCAATCTTTCTCTGAAATTAGCGTGAAGGATGTATCCTTACACACCAATTTGGGTACTTTAAAATTGACTGTTCCCTTTTTTATTAATGCTATGACTGGTGGTAGTGATAAAGCAACTATCATCAATAAAAACTTAGCCTATGTGGCTCGTGAAACAAATGTAGCTATGGCTGTGGGTTCTATCAGTATTGCCTTAAATGACACGACACAGCAAGAATCTTTTAAAATTGTCAGAAAAACAAACCCTAATGGTGTTATATTTGCCAATCTAGGTGCCCATCACTCTGTTGAAAATGCTAAAAGAGCCGTTGATTTGATTGAAGCAAATGCTTTACAACTTCATTTAAATACACCACAAGAACTCGTTATGCCAGAGGGTGATCGTGACTTTTCGAGTTGGCTAAAAAATATTGAATCAATTGTTAATAGACTTAATGTCCCTGTGATTGTTAAAGAAGTTGGATTTGGTATGTCTAAAGAAACGATTCAACAACTAATTGATGTTGGGGTAACCATCATCGACGTGGCAGGAAAAGGTGGCACCAACTTTATTGAAATCGAAAATCAACGACGAGAACTGAAAGAATATTCTTATTTATATGATTGGGGACAAACAACTGCTGAATCGCTACTAGAAGCTAGAAAATTTTCATCACAAGCAGCGATTGTTGCCTCCGGTGGTATAAAAACACCACTTGATATGTTAAAAAGCTTTGGATTAGGCGCGGTAGCAACTGGATTATCTGGTGAATTTCTACATCTTATTTTAACAAAAGGAACGGATGAAACGATTCAGCAAATTGAACGTTTCAAAGCAGAATTAACACACTTAATGGTTTTAGTCGGAGCACAATCAATTTCGACTATAAAAGATCAACCACTTGTTTTAGATAGTCATCTAACAAATTGGTGTTATCAACGACATCTACCAATAAATTAAAAAAAGTGTAGCACACCTTTATCTAACAGGTAGGCTACACTTTTATATAGGCAAATTTTTGTTGCTGTAACTCAACTAAGCGAAACACACCTGAGGGAACTATTTTTATCTTTGTTAAAAAATCACTCTCTTTTATTCCTTGATTTACCATGGCTTTCTGACAACTTGAAAAAGTAACATGGTCCGTTTGGATAAAATGTTCTATCTTTTGACATATAGACCCATTGAGGTATCCCTTTATAGCTGGACCATTTGCTACCACTTCGACCTTAATCTCTTGCTCATCTTGACCCATTTCTAAAAAATTTTTAACATTTGCTAAACAAGTTATCCACATTGACTCATCATGAATATGAAAAACCACTCTCATGTTAACACTCCTCTCTTAAATAAATGGGTGAGCGATAATAATCTTGCTCACTGGCAATATCTTTTTCAATTAACTGATAAATCTGACCAGCGCGTATATCTAAAGACAATTGACGTTCATTTTTTTGGCTAATTTTAGTAATAATTGGTAGTTCGCTCATATTTTTTTCTTGTTTTAGATACTGCCTACCTGTTTCATTAAAACTAAGTACTCTAAGATAGGAGTGAGTCCAAACTTGCTCGATTTCTTCTTGTGTCACATTTAATAATAAGTATGTTGCTAAACGTTGTAACCTTGTCCATGTGTACCGTTTCGTTTTAACAAGAGACATAAAATCTGAAAAACTAGCCGCTTTTTTTACCAATTCTTTCAATCGATACTCAATTCCTTCACTTAGTTGATAAGTATCAGATAATTCTTCAAAAGAGTGAGTTAACAAGTGATACTTTAATAATGGCCAATAATCCTCCCAAGAATGTAAGTTATTATTTTTTAAAAACTCACGTGTTTCACTTGGTACTGTATGAGAAATACTTGTCATATCTTTTTCTAAAACACGTTGCCTGATAGCTGTTGCACTAGAAAACTCTTGTGACTTTATGGTTTCATCATGATAACCGGAACCTTGTCTAGTAATAGGAATGAGTGACATCGGGTTATTATACCTTGCATTTTCTTTGGCATAAGCAATCCCTAAAATATGATTTGGTGATGAGAAATCAAGCGGAACTTGTTGTAATAACTCCCTATAAATCTGTGTCATTTGTTGCGGATAACTCTGTCCATTATTTTTTATTTCTTGGTATCGTTGATTAATAAGTTCCTCTTTTTCTACATATGTTTGACCAAATAATTCATAATCCATTGACTGTGTTAAATCTGTTCCAAAGCAAAGAGACTCCACGTTTAAACTATGAAGCAACTTAACACCACCTTTTGCAAAGTAATCTGCTGACTGTACCGCATAAGCAAAAGGCAACTCTATAACTAAATCAGCTCCATTATGTAGGGCTGTTTCGGCTCTTTGCCATTTATCTATGATAGCTGGTTCTCCTCGTTGCAAAAAATTACCACTCATGACTGCCACTAACACATCTGCTTCTGACTTTTTCCTTGCTTCTTTCAAATGGTAGATATGTCCATTATGAAATGGGTTATACTCTACAATAACACCACAACTTGTTAACCTCATCAAACTACTCCCAACGTATTAAAATAGCTCAGAGAACGAGTCTCTAAGCTACATAATTATTTTTGACAAATGAAAAACCAACGTGTACTTTCGTCATTTGGTTCATTATCTGTAAAATCAGCGACGACTTTAATATCAGTAAACCCTGATTTAGAAAGCATTTTTTCATATGTTTCGATTGAATAAGTACGTTCTTCATGCAGTTCATCATAACGTTTAAAGATGTCCTCTTCTTCTGTTTCTTTTACAAAAAATGTCAAAAAGTGTTCAATGCTATACGGTACATCTCCTGGATAACTTTCCCATAAAAAGGCAAATTCATCCGTTTGATAATGATAACTATATTCTGGAAATTCGTGTTCTATTTTAAAAATAGAATGAACATCAAATAAAAATATCCCACCTGATTTCAACGCACGATTTACTTCATTAAAAACAGTCTGAACTGCTTCTTCATCTGGCATGTAACACAATGAATCTGAATAACACGTTACCACATCATATTGGTTCGTTTTCTTCAAATCTAGCATATCTCCAACTTCAAAAGATAACAATTCATCAGCTTCTGTTGTTCGTTCTTTCGCTAATTCAATCATCTCTTCAGACAAATCTAGTCCTGTTACCTGATGACCAATATTGGCTAATTCAACCGATAATATGCCTGTCCCACACGCAAGTTCTAAAATATTTTTTTGTGACTCTCCAATATGACGCGTTGTAAAATCCAACCAATCTTCATATAATGTTTCGTCCATGACCTCATCATAAATCTTAGCGAACGTTTTATAAATTGTCATTAACTAACTACCATATGATCGATATTAACAAGTGGTGCATCTGACCATAATTTTTCTAGATTATAAAATTCACGTTCTTCTCCGTAAAAAATATGTGCAATGACATCACCTAAATCAATTAAAATCCAACGAGCTGACTCTTTTCCTTCAACACGTCTAACATCAACCTCATGTTTATATGCTTCGTCAATAATTTCTTTTGCAATCGCTAATACTTGCTTGTCACTATTTCCATGACAAACTACGAAATAATCTGCTAACAGAGACACCTTTGATACATCTAAACCAACGATATCCTCTGCACGTTTATCATCTGCTGCCTTTACTACTAATTCTAAAATCTGCTCACTATTAATAATAAATCCCTCCTAATGACTTACAACCCAATAATTGTATGTTTCTAATGTTTTTGGGTATATTTTCTTTTTACTTTTTAATAAATAAGTTAAGGTGTGATATGTCTCATATGAAACAGCTTCATCTAAACTTCTTTCTGCACTTTCTCTTGCCTCGACAACACCAGGAAAATCACGACTATCCTCAATATAATCTGCCACATAAATCACCTTAGCCAAATCACTCATCTCTTTAGCACCAGTCGTATGTATCGTGATCGCATCAAGAATCTCTTGATCAGTAATACCTAATTCTATTTTCACCAGATAAGCACCTAGTATGCCGTGCCATATCGCATTTCCATACTCCAATAATTCACGAGAAAAACCTTCGTTTTGAATGATATCGATCATCTCTTCATCAGGTCTTTCCTTTGCGTAATCATGAGTTAACGCTGCAATACTTGCTTTTTCTTTATCAATTTGATAGTTATTCGCTAATTCCAATGCTTTTTTTTCTACTCGTAACACATGCTGAAATCGTTTATCAGACATTTGTTCAGATACTTTTTGCATTAAGTCTTCACGAGTTAAATCAGTATATTGTTTGCTATAAACTAACTCAGTTGTCATGGCGATACAAATCCTTTTTTTGTATATAGTCAATCACGTTATCAGGTACCAAATACTTAATTGGGCATCCTCTTTGAATATTTTGTCGTATCAAAGACGAGCTGATATCCATCATTGGAGAATCGACCCAGATTAATGGGTAATCAGATGTTTGTGGAAAACCACTCCGTTTAATCGCAACAAATTGAATCATCTTCATTAACTCATCAATTTTATACCATTTTGGTAAGTAGTCAACCATATCTCCACCTATAACAAAATAATAATCCGTATTTGGATTTTTTGCAATTAAAGACTCCATCGTATCAAACGTATAACTTTTTCCTTCACGATATACTTCTTCTAATTCAACCTTAAGATGAGGATTTGATTTTGTCGCTAATTCTAACATTGCAACTCGGTGGCTTGCATCAATCACTGTTTTTTTGTCAACATGCGGTGGTTGATAAGTTGGCATGAGATAAAACTCATCTAAAGCTAGTTGGGCATACACCTGTTCTGCCATCACCAAATGCCCTAGATGAACTGGATTAAACCCTCCACCTAAAATCCCAACTCGTTTTCTTGGCTCATTAATCATTTCCGTTTTTTCGTGTACGATTGTATGGTTATCTATATGAGTTGACATAGCTCTACTCCTACATTTTTCTGACAAGAGGTGATAATTTTTGGTATTTTTCTTTTGAGGAAGGTCTAAATAGAACTATAATGCGTCCAATTATTTGAACAGCCGCACAATCGAGTTCTTCTTCCATGCGCCAAGCAACGTCTTGAATATCTTCATCAGTATTTTGTAATAACGTAATTTTAATCAATTCACGTCTTTCTAGAATATCATCTACCTGATCATATACTGTATCAGTTAAACCATTCTTACCAATTTGTACGATTGGATCTAAATGATGTGCCTGACTTCTTAAAAATCGTTTTTGTTTTCCACGTAATTCCATATATGTTTTATCCCTCTTTCTTAAATCAAGGCTTTTCTGATGATAACATCAACGCCCTTTGGTGCCCATCCTGCAATGACACATGGTTTTGGTATAGTAACCCAACCAAGTCCAGCAAATACTAAATCTGTCTTTTCTTTTATAGAGAATTCAAACCGAACAAGCTCTGGAAATTCTTCTACTTCGTCTTCTCTAGGTGGTTGTAACAATCCACCGACATGTTTTTCATAAAATTCACTTGCCGTTGCAAGCTTTGTCCGATGAAGAACTAGTTCATTTGAAACATAAACAATAAATCCCATTTTTTCACCTTGAATCACATCAAAACGAGCTAATCCTCCTAAAAAGAGTGTTTGCCCATCATTTAATTGATACACTTTTGGCTTGATTTCTTTAGTTGGTGACACTAATCGTAAATCTTTTTTTCCAAGATAATGCGCCATCTGATGACGATGAATGATTCCAGGTGTATCAATTAAACAACTACCATCTTCAAATGGAATTTCTATCAAATCAAGTGTCGTTCCAGGAAATTGAGACGTTGTAATAACATTATCAACACCTGCTGATTGTCTAATAATTTCATTGATTAATGTTGATTTACCAACATTTGTTACACCTACTATATACACATCTCTACCATCACGATACTTATCAATCAACTCAAGTAAATCACTTATATCTTGCTTACGTTTAGCACTAGTCAACGTCACATCTATTGGTCGTAAACCAGCTTCGTGAGAGCGTTCCTTCATCCATTGAATTAAGCGTGGTTTTTTAAGTGATTTAGGTAAAATATCCGCTTTATTTCCAACTAAAAGAACAGGATTATCACCGACGAATCGATGTAAACCTGGAATTAAACTTCCATTAAAATCAAAAATATCCACAACATTGACAATTAATGCATCCGCATCACCTATTTTATTTAACAAAGCTAGAAAATCACCATCTGATAAATCCACATCTTGAATCTCATTATAATGTCTTAAACGAAAACATCTTTGACAATATAACTCACCAGATTCCATTCCTTTGTCTAAAGCAGATTGAGGTGTATAACCTATTTTATCGGCATCTTCAGTTTGTATAGTTGAGCCACACCCTATACATTTTAGTTCATCAGTCATTTAATGACGTCCTCCATTTCATATCTGGATGTTTTTTTACTAAATAAGACATGATCTTCGTTTCCATCGCACGATTAAATTGGGTGTTCCAAGCGTCGGTTTCAACAATCGGTTTTACTAATATAGTACGAATACCCGCACTATTAGCTCCTTTAATATCCGTCATCAACTGGTCACCAATCATCACTAGATGTTTATTTGGTAAATTATAGCGTCTTTTAACTTCCTTAAATCCTTTATTAAAAGGTTTCATCGCTCGTGACACATAATCAAGACCTAATGAATTAACAGCTCGTTCAATTCGTGATGCTTTATTATTAGACACGACAATTACTGGAATATTAGCTGCTTTCATATTTTTAATCCATTCCAATAACTCAGGCGTTCCATCAGGATTATTCCAAGCAATTAAAGTGTTGTCTAAGTCAGTCAACACTGCATCAATCCCTTTTGATTTCAATTGCGCAGGCGTAATATTGTAAATTTTATCTACCATCCATGTCGGTTTATATTGATTAAACATAGTTTCTTCCTTTCAAAAAAAATAGAGGCTCCTAGGCACTCTACGTCAATTCTTATTATACGCTATTTTTAATGATATTTCATCCGTTACGACTAATTAATTTCTATCGAAAAAAAAAAGAAGTCTATAATAAAAAAAACACTAAAAGTCAGAATGATTCACTTAACTCTTAGTGTGTCAGATATACCATTTATTTATTTTAAAATTAGCTTGCCTATTTGATTTGTTGAAACAACTTGCTTTAACGTGTCCATTTCCATTAATTTAATTTTTTCGGCATAATTTGGAAAAACAACGATAATATCTATATGTTTACTTGCTGATTTTAGTTTATCTAAATCGATAGTTGCTAATAACGTCTCTGAAGATACATTATCTCCTTCCTGAACATGGATAGTAAATGGTTCTCCATTTAATTCAACCGTATCAACCCCCATATGAATTAAACACTCTAAGCCATCATTTGTTTCCAATGTGATAGCATGTTTCGTTGGAAAAACAGACATTACCTTTCCATCTATAGGTGATGACACATTACCATCTGTTGGTAACACTGCAAAACCATCTCCCATCATTTTTTGAGAGAACATCGCATCAGACACATTAGCTAATTCAATCAATTGTCCTGTTGCTACTGCATATATTGATTTTTCTTTCTTTTTAAACATCTTAAACATTTAAAACACCTCACATAATTAAGATTAGATTAATTCATTTATTCGACTAAAAAATTTACTCATCCAACCCTAAAATTTGATTAATTTCTTGACTTAACAAATCGGCTTTACCACCATATACAGCTTGAATTCCTCCTTGAACTTCAAATACTGCTGTTGCACCAAGAGTTTTAAATACATCTACTTGAACTTTTTGACTATCTTTCACTGATACTCTTAAACGTGTTGCACATGCTGTAACAGACTCAATATTTTCTTCTGTTCCCAACACTTCAATAATCTTCACAGCATCTTCATGCAATGTACTATTTTTATCCACTACATCAACTTCATTTAACGTACTACTTGCATCTTCCATTCCTGGAATGGCAACATGGAATTTTTTAATGCATACAGTGAATACTAAGTAGTATATAACTGCCCATAATAACCCTAAAGGAATGACTTTTATCCAATTTGTTTTATCTTCACCTTGAAGTAAACCAAATAATAAAAAGTCGATTAATCCACCAGAAAAAGAATTACCTATACGAATGTTTAAAATATCAGCAAAGTAAAAGGCTAATCCATCCAAAAATGCGTGAATGACGTATAACCATGGCGCAACAAATAAGAACATGTATTCAACTGGTTCTGTAATACCTGTCAAAAATGATGTCAAAGCTCCACTAAAATATAATCCGCCATTTTTTTCCCTATTAGCTTTCGGAATAGCACGATACATAGCATAACAGGCAGCAGGTAACCCAAACATCATTGTAATAAAACGACCAGCGAAGAATCTAGTTCCATAAGTAAATAGTCCTGTATGTTGAGGATCAGCTAACTGAGCGAAAAAGATATTTTGTGCACCTGAAATCGTTTGACCTGCCACAACTTCACTACCACCAAGAGAGGTATACCAAAACATTGGGTAAATTGTATGATGTAGTCCAACTGCACCAGTTAAACGTAATAAGAATCCATAGAAAAACGTTCCGATACTTCCCATATCAGCAATGTGATTTCCTGCGACAACTAACATATCTTGAATTGGTGGCCAAATAATATAGAAGAAACTACCTATAATAATTGCAGCAAATGATGAAACAATTGGAATAAACCTTGACCCACCAAAAAAACCTAAAAATTGTGGTAATTGAATTTTACGATATTTATTATGTAGCGTAGCAACAGTGACACCTATAACGATTGACCCAACAACCCCTGTATCAATCGTGGCACCTTCTGCTGAAAATAATTGTAATAACCCACTAATAGTTGCTGTATAAACTAGAAAGGCTACACCACCAGCTAATCCAGCGGTTCCTTTGTCTCCTTTAGCTAACCCAACAGAAATACCAATAGCAAAAATTAATGCTAGGTTAGCAAACACGGCATTTCCTGCTGAACTCATCACAGTCAATATCGTTTGTAACCAACCTTGATTTAAAAATGGATAGGCAGCCACAGCACTTTCATTTGTTAACGCACCGCCTAAACCAAGTAACAATCCTGCTACTGGTAAAATCGATATTGGTAACATAAATGCTCTACCCAATTGAGAAAATTTTTTAAACATATTAGTTTTCCTCCTTATTTAATTCGTTAATAAAACGAGTTGCTATCTCTTTTGGACGTGTAATTGCACCACCAACGACTAGGCCACTCACACCTAAATCCATGATACGTTTTGCTACTTCTGGTGTATGTATTTGTCCTTCAGCTATTACATTAGCTCCGCATTCAATCAATGATTTAATTAAATCATCATTTGGTACTACCATATCCTTACTTTCTTCTGTATAGCCACAAAGTGTTGTCCCAATAAAATCAATCCCTGCTTTATGGGCATTTATCCCCTCTTCTAATGTAGCGATATCTGCCATAAATAGTTGTTGTGGATATTTTTCTTTTATTTGTTTAATAAATTCATTAATCGTTAAGCCATCATGACGTTGTCTTAACGTACAGTCTAAAGCAATAACCTCTACACCTGTTTCTACTAATTCATCTACCTCTTTCATGGTTGCTGTGATAAAAGGTTTCTCAGGTAAGTAATCTCTCTTAATAATACCAATGACTGGCAAATCAACTTTTTCTTTAATCTGTTGAATATCTCTAACTGAATTTGCTCTGATTCCAACTGCTCCAGCTTCCTTTGCTGCTAAAGCCAATAAAGGCATTACACCACCTTCTTTAGTATATAGGGGTTCTCCCGGTAATGCTTGACAGGAAACAATTAAGCCTTTATGAATTTGCGATAAAAATTCTTCTTTCTTCATACTCCACTTCCGCTCCGTTTTTAATTAATTTCGGATTTATTCTCCAAAATTAACTTAGCATACGTTTTCATAAATGTAAATAGATTAGTCAATTTATTTTTTTTATCGTATACTTATAACAGTAACTATATTGACGGAGGGTTATTATGAGCTTTAAACAGCTATTGCAGGATCATTACGAAACATTAACTAAATCAGAGAAAAAAATTGCTGATTATATTACAACCACTAATGAAAAAATTATCCATTCTACAATGAGTGAAGTCAAACAAGAAACAGGTGTTGGAGACGCTACAATAATTAGATTTTGTCAAAAATTAGGATTTTCTGGCTTTACTGACTTAAAAATAGAAATTGCTAAAGAAGACTTCACCAACAAAAAAAAACAAAATAATTCGACCTTTTTCTACAGTGATTTTGCTACTAATTTGGCTCATACGTTAAAAATGACAGAAAAGATATTAGATAATCATGCTTTGGATACAGCCATTAATCTTCTAAGCTCGGCCAAAAACATTCATATTTTTGGCATGGGATCAAGCGGGAACACCGCCAATGATTTAGAATCTATGTTTTTAAGAGTTGGCCTTCAAGCTAATGCAAGTATTGATCCCCATTTACAAGCACAAATTGCCTCATTACTAACCAAAGAAGATTTGGTGATTGGATTATCTCTTTCTGGTAAGACTAAGGACACCTATGGCTCTTTAAAAATCGCGAAACAAAATCAAGCAACAATTATAGCCATTACAAATTATTTGTTATCACCAATCGCTCAATTAGCAGATGTTGTACTTCAAACAACTGTTGATGAATTTTTAGATGGTGGATCAATTGCCGGTAAAATGTCCCAATTATATATTTGTGATTTACTAATTAAAGGATATGAAATTAAATATAATGTTGATTCCCTTGAATTAAGAGAAAAAGTGCTACGTTCCATTATTGACAAACGTCTAGAATAATAACTTTTATTACTACACAGAGTAAAACATGTCGTAATATTATCATAAAAACGAAAAGAGGATATTTCATGCAAAAACAAATGTCTAACAAGGAGTTTATATGTTGTATTGATAAGCTGATACTTAAAGAAATTCCCAAAAATGAAAAAGCGATACTAACAAAAGCTAAAACAACTCTTGAGAATAACAGCTACTTACCACGTGTCGTTTCTGATTTAAGAGCGTCACTTACTCCATTAGCTGTAAGTGGACAGTTATCAAAAGAAACCGGTGAATTGTATCTGACTATCACAAATTATCCCTATACTAATAATAATTTGGGCGGCGGATTAATCAGTGTTTTTGGCAATAATTTAAAATAATAAAACAAGCTGACCAGGTTAAAATAGTCCTAGTCAGCTTGTTTTATTTTCCAATATCTGTTCGATAATAAAAATCAGTTAACTGTTGCTCAGATAACCAACCATATACTTTTTGTCTCGCTTCTTCGAGTGTTGCTCCACTACTTTCAGCCATAAATACTCGACCACCATTTGAGACAAGAGAATCATTTTTCTTTGCAACTCCTGCAAAGAAAAGGTTCACTTCTTTATTCGTTGTATCAATGTTTAAAGGTTTTCCTTTTTCATAACTATTTGGATATCCTTTTGCAGAGACAACAACCCCTAAGTCAAATCCAGTATTTTTCCAAGAAACTTCTAATGATTGACCATCCAAAATAGATTCGATTACTTCAACTAAATCTGTTTCTAATCTTTCAAGCAATACTTGTGTTTCAGGATCCCCAAAGCGAGCATTATACTCAATGACTTTCGGACCATCTTTTGTCAGGATTAATCCAGTATATAAAATCCCTTGGAAAGCTCTTCCTTCTTTTTTCATCGCATCTACTGTTGGGGAAACTATTTTTGATAGTGACGCTTGATACACTGAATCTGTCACATACGGCACAGGAGTATATACACCCATTCCACCAGTATTTGGTCCTTTGTCTCCATCAAAAATTGCTTTGTGATCTTTCGCTGCAACCATTGGGTACACAAAAGAGTCTCCCACAAATGACAATAAAGAAAATTCCTTACCAACTAAAAATTCTTCAATCACAATTTTAGGTTCTTCACTATCAAAAACATTATTTAATAAATTATCATCAACAGCTTGTGTTGCTTCTTCAATGGTTTGGGCAATCACAACACCTTTACCTGCAGCTAATCCATCTGCTTTGATGACAATCGGTAATTCCTGTGTTGATAAATAGGCAATTGCATCATCTCTATCAGTAAATGTTTCATAATTTGCCGTTGGAATATCATATTTGGCCATTAGTCGTTTTGCAAAATCTTTTGAACCTTCAATAATGGCTGCATTTTTTTTAGGTCCAAACGCTTTTATCCCTTTTGTCTCTAGAAAATCAACTAATCCATCTATTAAAGGCACTTCAGGTCCGACAAATACCCAACTAATCTCTTTATCCTGACAAAATGATGCAATAAATTCTTGATCACTTTCGTTTCCATCTACTAACTGAATCCCATCTATGACCATTCCTGCATTTCCCGGTAAACAATAGACTGTTTCAACTAGTGGACTTTGTAATAATTTTTTACCAATCGCATGCTCGCGTCCACCACTACCAATTACCAATAGTTTTCTTTTCATCAAGTCTTCTCCTCTTAATGTTTGAAATGTCTTGTTCCAGTGACAATCATTGCAATACCATACTCATTTGCTACATCAATTGATTCTTGGTCTTTCACACTACCACCTGGGTGTATGATTGCTTTTATCCCATGTTTTGCTGCATATTCCACACTATCAGGCATTGGGAAAAAGGCATCACTAGCTAATACAGCACCTTTGGCTAAATCACCTGCTTGATCAACTGCTAATTTTACTGACCCGACACGATTCATTTGTCCAGCACCAATACCTAATGTATGGCGAGCGTTACCGACAACAATCGCATTACTTTTTACAGATTTAACCACTAGCCACATTTTTTTCAATGCATCAATGTCTTCAGCTGTTGGTAATGTCTCCGTAACAACTGTCCATTCTGTCTCATCGTCAATTTTAGTATCAGACTCTTGCACTAGTAAACCACCTGAGACACTGACTAATTCCCACTCAGATCGGTTTGGTTTCGTTGTGTCTAATTGAAGCAAACGACGATTTTTCTTTTTCTCTAATATCTCTAAAGCGTCAGCTGTAAAACTTGGGGCAATAATAATTTCTAAAAACAATTGATTTAAACTTTCAGCCAAATCAGCATCAATTTCACGATTAAAAGCTAGTACGCCACCAAAAATCGAAATCGGATCACTTTCATAAGCTAGGCTGTAAGCTTCATGTATCGTTTTTCCAAAACCAACACCACATGGATTCATATGTTTCACAGCAACCACTGTTGGTTCATCAAATTCTTTGACTAAATGTATCGCTGCATTAGCATCTTTATAGTTGTTATAAGATAATTCTTTCCCATGTAATTGTTTTGCTGTTCCTATTCCGATTTCTGATTGATTATCATCTGATTGGTAGAAATACGCTTTTTGATGATTGTTTTCACCGTATCTTAAAGTATCAACTTTTGTATAGTTTAGTGACAATTGGTTTGGTAACCCTTTTTCATCATTCTCTTCTGACAAGTAATTAGCGATGCTTGCATCATAGTCTGATGTGGTTGCAAATACTTTTGCTGCTAATGATTGTCTTGTTTTAAGTGTTGTGTCCCCTGCTTCACTCAATTCATTTAAAATAACCTCATAATCACTACTATCAACAACAACCGTTACACTAGCAAAGTTTTTCGCGGCACTTCGTAACATACTCGGGCCACCAATATCAATTTGTTCAATCGCTTCATTTTGTGTCACATTAGGTTGAGCAATGGTTTCTTTAAATGGGTACAAATTGACACACACTAAATCAATCATCTCTATATGGTGCTCTTTTAATGTGTTCATGTGTTCTGAATTATCTCGTCTAGCTAATAATCCACCATGAATAAATGGATGAAGTGTTTTGACTCGTCCATCAAGCATCTCTGGAAACTTCGTTACTTCTTCCACACTCAAACACTTAATTCCCTCAGATTCAAGTATTCGTTTTGTTCCGCCAGTTGAAATAATGTCATACCCTAACTTAACTAACTCTTTTGCAAAATCTGCTACACCAGTTTTATCATAAACGCTAATGAGTGCACGCTTTTTAGACATTCTTAAATTCCTCCAAGATAAATTGATTTAAAATAATTGGTAATACATGATGCTCTAATTGATGCATCTCTTCCTCAAATTCTTCTAAAGAAAGCTCACGGTTAATTGCTAAACTTTCTTGATAGATAATTGGGCCAGTATCCACACCTTCATCCACTAAATGAATCGTCACACCAGTCTTTTCATCAGTGCTTTCATAGGCTTCTTTTATGCTTTTATTTCCCGGATATTTTGGTAATAAGGATGGATGCAAATTAATGATTTTCTTTTTGTATTGATTCAAAAGTGTTGGGCCGATAATTTTCATATAGCCTGCTAACACAATGAAATCTATGTCTTCATTTTCTAGCATCGTCAAAATATTTTGTTCATACGCTTCTTTTGTCTGATGTACCTTTTTTTCCATCACAAAATAAGGCACGTCATACTTTTTTGCTCGTTCAATCACGTAGGCATCTTTTTTATCACAAAATAAACAGACCAATGTTCCAGCAATATTTCCTTGTTGACTCGCTTTAACTATTGCTTCAAAATTTGATCCGTTTCCTGAAGCAAAAATGGCAAATCTCATCGACTCTCTCCTTTAATGTGAACAGAACTTGTCTCACCTAGTTCAACTTGTCCAATTGTATAAGCAAGTTCATCATGATCATTGATATAATCTAAAACTGTCTGAGCATCTCTTTTATCAACTGCTAGTACCATACCAATTCCCATATTAAATGTACTAAACATATCTTTTTCGCTGATATTTCCAAGTTTTTGTAAACAATCAAAAATAGGTAGTACTGGCCACGTACCTTTTGTTATAGTGGCTGATATATTCTCTGGTAACATTCTAGGAATATTTTCATAGAAACCTCCACCAGTAATATGAGCAATGCCTTTAATTTTTTGCATTTTAATTAATGGTAAAACACTTTTTATGTAAAGTTTTGTTGGCGTTAATAACACATCACCTAAAGTTTTTCCATTTAACTCATCTAAAACTGTATCTAAAGAAAAATCATGATCTTTAAATAAGATTTGTCTGACTAGTGAAAAACCATTTGAATGAATCCCACTTGATGCAACGCCGATTAATACATCACCTTCAGAAATAGTTGATGAATCGATTAATTCTGATTTTTCTGCCAATCCAACCGCAAATCCAGCTAAATCATAATCGTTTTCACCATACATATCAGGCATCTCAGCTGTTTCGCCACCAATTAAAGCCATTTTGGATTCCACACAGCCATTGGCTACACCTTCAATAATTTTTTCGATTTTTTCAGGATAGGTTTTTCCTGTAGCAATATAATCTAAAAAGAACAAAGGTTCCGCTCCTTGAGCTAAAATGTCGTTTGCACACATGGCAACACAATCAATCCCTATTGTGTCATGTTTGTCTACTTCAATGGCAATCATTAATTTTGTTCCCACACCATCTGTTCCAGAAACAAGGACAGGCTCTTTCACATGATACTGACTTAAATCAAAGCAGCCACCAAATCCACCTAATGCACTCATCATCCCTAAACGCTCTGTTTTTTTTGTGTGAGCTTTAATTCTTTCTACGACTTCGTATCCTGCTTCAACATTGACTCCTGATTTTTCATATGCTGTTGACATACTAGTCCTCCTTGTTTTCTCTGTATTCATAATCATATAAAGGTGTAGGGTAATCACCATTGAAATACGCCATACATAACCCGTTATAAGGGGCATCTAACTTTAATCCAATCGAGTTAATCAAACCTTCTTCTGTTAAAAATTCTAACGAATCAGCTTCAATAATTTCTCTAATTTTATCTGTTGAATAATTTGCAGCAATTAATTCTTCTTTTGTTTGAATATCAATCCCATAAAAACATGGATATGCTAATGGAGGTGATGAAATTCTAACATGAACTTCTGTTGCACCAGCCTCTTTTAACAAACGAACAATACGTTTTGATGTTGTCCCACGAACGATTGAATCATCCACTAAAATCACGCGTTTTCCTTCCACAACACCACGAACAGCAGATAGTTTTAATCGAACACCTTCTTCTCGCAGTTCTTGTGTTGGTTGAATAAACGTTCTAGCGACATATTGGTTTTTTACCAATCCCATTTCATAAGGAATAGAACTTGCTTCAGCATACCCACTAGCCGCTGAAAGAGAACTATTAGGCACACCAATGACCATATCTGCTTCAACAGGATGTTCTTTAGCTAATGTTTTTCCCATGCGTTTACGAGCAGAGTGAACATTAATTCCTTTGATGTTTGAATCAGGTCGTGCAAAGTAAATGTACTCCATTGAACAAATTGAATACATCGTCTCATCAGTGTAACGGTAGCTTTTTAATCCGTTATCGCTGATCTCAATAATTTCACCAGGTTCGACATCTCTGACAAACATTGCTCCAATCGTATCTAAAGCACACGTTTCACTTGAGACAACATAAGCACCATTACTCGTACGGCCAATAGATAATGGGCGAAAGGCATTCGGATCAAGAGTGGCGTACATGGCATCATCCGTTAGCAGTAGATAAGCGAACCCGCCTTTGACAATAGTCAACGCTTCAGATAATTTGTCGATGAATGTGTCTTTATTACTACGACGAATTAAGTGCATCAAGATTTCTGTATCAGAATTAGAATGAAAAATAGCCCCATCTTCTTCTAATTCTTTACGTAACGTTTTAGCATTAATCAAATTTCCATTATGAGCTAATGCCATTTCAGCATTGTAAAAGCGAAATAAAAAGGGCTGAATGTTAATAATATCTCCCTCGCCACTTGTTCCATAACGCACATGACCAATCGCAGAGTGGCCTTTTAATTGTGTTAATAAATCAGGGTTAGCAAATACCTCATGCAATAACCCTAATCCTCGATGACCATGCAGGCGATTGTTCTCTAATGACACAATCCCTGCACCTTCTTGTCCTCTATGTTGTAAACTATGTAAGCCATAATAAGTCATTTGACTGGCATCTTTATGGTTCCATACACCAAACACACCACATTCTTCATTTATCCCTTTTATTTCATGAGACATGGTATTGCTTCCTCCCATACTTCTTTGGCTTTTGCAACTGGTAATTCTAATGAATCGTCGGCTGTACTAACTTTTATCACACCATCATTTGTCACTTTTCCTAATAAAGTAGCATCTTTCTTTAATACAGATTCAAATGCATCTTTATCTTCAGGTGACACGCTGACAACGAATCGTCCTGATGTCTCGGCAAACACTAATTCTGTTGCTAGGTTCGTCTTAATATCAACACCTAATCCATTTCCAAATGTTGATTCAATCACACTAATTAATAGTCCACCTTCAGCACAGTCATGAGCACTTTTTACATAACCTGATTGAATAGCTTGTAATAATTTAGCTTGAATGACCACTTCTTCTTCTAAATCAACAGCTGATATAGTCCCTGAAATCTTACCAGTTAATAATTTTTGAATTTCGCTACCTGAAAAATCAGCATTCGTTTCACCTAACATATAAATCAAATCTGATGTTTCTTTAAAATTTTGAGTTGTAACATGGGATAAATCCTCAACTACACCAACCATTCCTATCATAGGTGTTGGGTAGATAGACTGATTATTCGTTTCATTGTATAACGAAACATTACCTGAAATAACGGGCGTATCAAATGCTTCACACGCTCGAGCAATTCCTCTTGCTGCTTGATCTAACTCATAGAATCCTTCAGGTTTTTCTGGTGAACCAAAGTTTAAACAGTCTGTAATAGCTAATGGTCTTGCACCACTTGCCACAATATTTCTAGCTGCTTCACTCACCGCCATTTTTCCGCCTTCTTTTGGATCTAAATACAAGTATCTCGCATTACAATCAGTTGTCATCGCAAGAGCTTTTTGTGTTCCTCTTACACGTAGGACAGCAGCATCACTACCAGGACCCACAACAGTATTAGTACGAACTTGTGAGTCATATGTTTCGTATAATGATTGTTTTGACGCAATCGTTGGTTGAGCTAAAAGAGATAATGTTGTTTGTTTAAAGTCTTTTATTTTAGGTTTATATGCTTCTTGTTTTTCAAATTCAATGATGCGTTTTGGTTTTTCTTGTTCGTTATGATACACCGGCGCATCTTCCGCTAACGAGTCAACAGGAATATCCGCGACTTTTTCTCCTTGGAAAAATAATTTATAACGCTTGTCCATTGTTACATGACCAATTGTTACAGCATCTAAACCGTAAGATTCAAATAATTTGATGACTTGTTGTTCTTTTCCTTTTTTGATACAAAGTAACATTCTTTCTTGTGACTCAGATAACATCATTTCATAAGGTGTCATGTCTGTTTCACGTTGTGGCACGTCATCTAAGTAAAGTTCTAATCCTGATCCAGCTTTTGACGCCATCTCTGAACTTGAAGAAACCAAACCAGCCGCACCCATATCTTGAATTCCGACTAAACAATCTGAATGATTTAAAATCAAATCAAGACACGCTTCCATTAAGCCTTTTTCCATGAATGGATCGCCTACTTGTACCGCAGAACGTTGTTGTTCTTCACCTTCTACAAACTCAACTGACGCAAACGTTGCACCATGAATCCCATCTCGTCCTGTTTTTGCTCCAACGTACATGATTGGATTACCAATTCCTTTTGCTTGTCCTTTTTGGATGTCTTCATGTCTAATTAAACCAACACACATTGCATTCACTAATGGGTTGCCTTCATAACACGCGTCAAACGCAATCTCGCCACCAACAGTTGGTATCCCAATACTATTACCATAGCCACCGATCCCCGCGACTACTTTTTCAATTAAATATTTAGTACGATTAGTTTTAATTTCACCAAAACGTAAAGAATTCAACATAGCAATCGGTCTAGCACCCATACTAAAAATATCACGAATAATTCCACCAACTCCTGTAGCTGCCCCTTCATAAGGTTCAACCGCTGATGGATGATTGTGACTTTCTGCTTTAAACACAACAGCTAACCCATCTCCAATATCCACAATACCAGCACCTTCACCAGGCCCTTGTAAAACATGTTGGTTCGATGTTGGAAAATGTTTTAGCACAGGTTTACTATTTTTATAAGAACAATGCTCACTCCACATGACAGCAAACAAACCTGTTTCTGTGTAGTTGGGTAAACGACCTAAAATCGAATCAGCTATGTACTCATACTCAGAGTCTTTCAAACCCCATTCTTGATAAATCTTAGATTCTTTCACTTCTTCCGGAGTCATTGTTTGTGCTTTTACCATGTTATGCCGTCACCTTTCTTAAATGATTTACGATTGATTGAAATAGTTTTTTGCCATCAGAACTACCTAATAAATCTTCCATCGCGCGTTCTGGATGGGGCATTAAACCAATAATATTTCCTTCCTTATTTGTAATGCCTGCAATGTCTTCCACACTGCCATTTGGATTTGTTTTTTCATAAGTAAAAATAATTTGATTGTTTTCTTTTAATTCTTTTAAAGTTGCATTGTCACAGTAGTAATTTCCTTCACCGTGAGCAATCGGTAAGGTAATGATTTCATCTTGTTCATATTCATTTGTAAACATTGTTTGATTATTCTTCACTTTTAATGGTTGCATGTCACAAATGAATTTCAGCGATGTGTTATTTAATAAAACACCTGGTAAAAGACCTGTCTCTGTTAATATTTGGAATCCATTGCATGTGCCAAAGACTGGTTTTCCTTCACTGGCAAACTGTTTTACTGCTTCCATCACTGGACTTGATTTAGCAATAGCCCCACATCTTAAGTAATCACCATAAGAAAAACCACCTGGCAATAAAATAACGTCATACTCTGACAAGTCAGTTGTTCTGTGTGACACATATTCGGCTTCTTCACCAATCACATCTTGAATAGCTAACAATAAATCTTGATCACCATTTGAACCAGGGAATACTACTACACCAAATTTTGCCATGATTAGTTAACCTCCGTAACAGTAAAGTCATAGGTCTCCATGTTCGGATTAGCTAATAAATTATCACTAATCTTATCAACTTTTGCTTCAGCATCTTGTTTGCTATCTGCTTTAATCACAAAATCAAATACTTTTCCCACGCGAATATCTGATACACCATCTTCACCTAAACGTTTGATAGCTCCATCAATAACTGCAGCTTGCGGATCTAAAATGGATGCTTTGTAGTTTACATACACTCTTACTTTAAACATGATTATTCTCCTTTTCTTTCGCTTAATCGTTTTTCAACTTCTTTATATACACTCACCAAATCTCCAATGTCTTTTCGGTAAACGTCTTTATCTAATGATTTGTTCGTCTTATCTTCCCATAAACGACACGTATCTGGTGTTACCTCATCTGCTAGAATAATGCGTCCGTCACTATCTCGTCCAAACTCCAATTTAAAATCAACTAATGTCAATCCAATAGATGAAAACAATTCTTTTAGACAATCATTAATTGTAAAAGATTGTTCTTTAATAAAAGCCACTTCTTCTTTTGTTGCAATATCTAAATAATCAATATGATCTTCATTCATAAATGGATCATCCAAGGCATCGTCTTTATAATAAAACTCAAGAATGGGTGTTGGTAAGATCGTTCCTTCTTTTATACCAAAACGCTTTGAAAAACTTCCTGCTGCAATGTTTCGAACGACGACTTCAAGCGAAATTATTGTCACAGCTTTAACTAACTGCTCATTCTCACTAAGTTGCTTAATCCAATGATGTATAACTCCTTTTGAAGATAGATATCGAAACACTTCAGAACTAATTGAATTATTCAATTGACCTTTACCAATAATTTCATCTTTCTTTTTACCATTTAATGCCGTTGCCTGATCTAGATAAACCAACCTTAACTCATTTTCTTTTCCTGTCGAATGTACGCTTTTAGCCTTACCTAAATATAAAACTTCTGACATTTCTTTTCTTCCTTTCGTCATTAAAGAACATTTTCATATATTTTATTAACATTATTCATTTAATAAACATATAGTAACAAGAGTTTTTTTGAACGTCAATTAATTATTAACGATAAAACAAAACATTCTCTAAAACGTTCGCTTTTAATATAATTAGTATGATTTTAGACAAAATAAAAAGGCCACGAAAATAGATTTCGCGAACCTCAGTCATTATTTTATTAATCCTACTCTATCAAATAAATCATCAACATGTTTTAAGTGATAGTTATAGTCAAATGCATCGTCTAATTCTTCTTTAGACAAGACAGACATAATTTTTTCATCAGATTCTAGTAATGGTCTAAAATCAGTTTGTTCATCCCAAGAAATAGCTGTTTTTGGTTGTACTAAATCATACGCCTCCTCACGAGACATACCTTTATCAATCAATTTCAATAGCACACGTTGACTATAAATCAAACCAAACGTAGCACCCATGTTACGTTTCATATTCTCAGGGAATACTGTTAAATTTTTAACAATGTTAGTAAATCGTTGTAACATATAATCTAATAAAATCGTTGAATCTGGAATAATAATACGTTCTGCAGATGAATGAGAGATATCTCTTTCATGCCATAAAGACACATTTTCATAAGCTGTTACCACGTGTCCACGCAACACACGAGCCAACCCTGTCATGTTTTCAGAGCCGATTGGATTACGTTTATGCGGCATAGCTGAAGAACCTTTTTGTCCTTTTGCAAAAAATTCTTCGACTTCACGTGTTTCAGATTTTTGTAACCCTCTAATCTCTGTTGCAAATTTTTCAATACTTGTGGCGATTAATGCAATTGTTGCAATATATTCAGCATGTAGGTCACGAGGCAATACTTGCGTTGAAATCTCTTGCGCGCGAATCCCTAACTTATCACAGACAAACGCTTCAACTTCAGGTGGTGTATTAGCAAATGTTCCAACAGCACCACTAATTTTACCCGCTTCAACACCACGAGCAGCATGTTCAAAGCGCTCGATGTTTCGTTTCATTTCTGAATACCATAACGCTAATTTAAGTCCAAATGTCGTTGGTTCCGCGTGTACGCCATGCGTTCGACCCATCATAACTGTGTATTTATGCTCTAATGCTTTCTCTTTTATTACTTCAAGAAACTCAGACAAATCTTTACGTAAAATATCATTAGCTTGTTTCATTAAATAGCCATAAGCTGTGTCAACAACGTCTGTACTTGTTAGGCCGTAGTGAACCCATTTTCTCTCTTGTCCTAAACTCTCAGAAACTGCACGCGTAAACGCCACAACATCATGACGTGTTTCTTGTTCGATTTCTAAAATACGATCAATATCAAACGTCGCATTCTCTCTAATCAATACAGTATCTTCTTTAGGAATTTCTCCTAAGCTTGCCCATGCTTCCGCAGCTAAAATTTCAACTTCTAACCATGCAGCATAACGGTTGTCATCTGACCAGATATTTCCCATTTCTTTACGAGTATAACGTTCTATCATTGTCTTTTCCTTTCTTATTGCCAAATATCTTGATTTTGAATTTCTGTTAATGTTTCTGACATACTATTTGATAATATCGTAATGTGACCCATTTTTCTACCTGGTTTTTCATCTTTTTTTCCATAAAAATGAAAATTCCAATTATTTTTTTCAGAGACAACCTGTTTCGCTTTGCTTTGTTCGTCTCCAATTAAGTTCACCATCACTGCATCACTAAAACTTTTGATATTAGGCATTGCCCATTGGCAGATTCCTAATATATGTGTATCGAACTGACTTGCTGAACACGATTCAATCGTGTAATGACCAGAATTATGTGGTCTTGGTGCAATTTCATTGACTACCAATTCTTCTGTCTCAGTTACAAACATTTCAATCGTAATTGTGCCACATGCTTCAAGTTCTTTACTAATTCGCTTGGCTAGTGATATAGCCTCTTTTGCACATGCTTCACTGATTCTAGCTGGTGCGATACTAGTAAACAAAATATTGTTCACATGCTTATTTTCTGCCACAGGAAACACACTAATCTCTTGACGCTTATTGTTTGAAATGATCACAGAGATTTCTTTTTCAAACGACACCCATTTTTCCAAAATACATGTCGCATTTTTTAGTAATTCTTGACAGTCTTTTATATCCTCTTCACTGCGCAACACAATTTGACCTTTTCCATCGTACCCACCAATGATCGTTTTCAGTACACTTGGAAACCCAATCACTTTAAGTGCTTTTTTTAATTCGTCGACTGAACGAATGACTTCAAATGGAGAAACTGGGATACTATGTTGAACTAAAAATTCTTTTTCAAATTGTCTATTTTGCGATATTTTTAATAGTTTCAACCCTTGAGGGAGTTTGCCTATATTGTCATATGGTTCTAATACTTTAGCATCGACATTTTCAAATTCATACGTCAAAACATCTGATTGATTAGCTAATTTCTTAATAGCAGAGATATCATCATATGACGCTTGAATATGAAAATCACACACTTGAGCAGCTGGACAATTGTCATTAGGATCAAGTACCCCAACAACAAATCCTTTTTCTTTTGCACTTTGAGCCATCATTTGACCGAGTTGTCCACCACCAATAATACCAACTGTTTGCGAAGGCAAGATAGAATTAATCAAAAGAGTCACCACTTTCTAGTACAGTTTTCTTTAACTGCTGTCTATATTGATGCAGATTTTTTCCAATATTTTTATCTGTAATGCCAATAATTTGAGCTGCTAATAAACCGGCATTTTTAGCGCCAGGTTTACCAATAGCTGTCGTTGCGACAGGAATTCCCCCTGGCATTTGAACAATTGATAAAAGTGAATCCATTCCTTTTAAACTTTTTGATTCTACTGGTACACCAATCACTGGTAACGTCGTTAAAGCTGCCACCATTCCTGGTAAATGAGCCGCACCACCTGCTCCTGCGATAACGACTTTATAGCCTTTACTTTCTGCTTCTTGAGCAAAAGCGAACATTAACTCTGGTGTCCGGTGAGCTGAGACAATTTTTTTTTGATATGTTACATTTAGTTCATCTAAGACATCACATGCTTCTTTCATCGTATCCCAATCAGATTTACTACCCATAATCACAGCAATATCACTCATGACTATTCTCCATTCTGTCTTTTTGTTCATTGTAACAAGTGATAAAAATCCTGTCAAAAATATACGTAAGTTTCAAAAGTTATTTGTTTATAATGTTCGTTTCTATTTCTTTTTTAAATGATTCATAGCTATGATTATATAAATGATGGTTATCTTCCGTATAAAATGTTCGACGATGGTCTGATAATAAAAACGACTTAACTGGATGAATTAGGCTCACTGCTCCAAAATTTGGTTCATTATAAACCGATTGAACAACATTTTGACCAAAAATATCAGCCGCCATCATGGCTAATAACTCATTCGCAAAAAAGCCGCCATTCACAGTAATTTCTCGTGGCTCTAATTCAATTAATTCACTGATATAGCGTAAATTATAAAAAATACCTTCGACTATACTTCTAACCATATGATGTTTAGTGTGTTGTAAACTTAGTCCAATGTATTTTCCTTGAGGAGTTGATTGCCAAATTGGGGCACGTTCTCCTGTTAAATAAGGGAAAAATAGTAGCCCGTCACTTCCGATTGGTGATTGACTAAGAGAATGATTTAGCTCTTGATAAATAGACTGACCTTCAAAAAAGACATTTTCAGCCCATGTCATAATTTGTCCGCCATTATTTGTCGCACCACCAATGACCCAATAAGTATCGTTTAAGTAATAGCAAAACGTCTGTCCTTTATCATCTAACTCAATTGTTTTAGATAATTTACGCACCGCGCCACTCGTTCCAATCGTGATGGTATTAAGCGTACCATTTGCGACATAACTAGCATAACTCGCTAAACAACCGTCACTTGCACCAATATAAACTGGGATATTTGGTGTTAAGAATAATTCATCCGCAACATCTTCAAGGAGTGGAGCAGAATAATCCGTATCAACTAACTTAGCTAACATTGATTCATCTGTTCCAACTTTTTTCAAAATGGCTTCATCCCATTTCTTATCATGGATATTAAATAAGCCTGTTGCTGAGGCAATGGAATAATCTACGACAAATTCTCCTGTCAATCGTTCCATTAAGTAATCTTTCATTCCAACCCACCGAATAACATCGTTAAACCATTTTTCTTTTTGGAAATGCCCAATTTTTGCAAAAGGTGACATCTCGTGAATGGGTGTGCCCGTTTTTTTATAATAATTTAGATAGTTTTTTTCTGATTTTATTGTTTCAACAAATGGCTTGCTTTGTGCATCTAGCCAAATATACATCTCTTCGTCTCGTCCCTCAACTATTGGCATAATACTATGCATAGCTGTTGTCAAAACGATTGAATCAATGTTGTAACCCTCTTGTGTCATGGTACGAATACCTCGTACAATTTGACGATAAATGTGAGCTGGACTTTGGAAAACTCTACTTCCTCTATCTGTAAATGTTTCTATCGGTAAGACTAGTTCTTCTATAATCGTGTCTTTTTCAAAAATTTGTAACTTAATATTGGTTGTCCCAACGTCAATCGCTAAAGGATACATCCCATATCCACCCTTCTTTTTCTTTATAGTTTTATTTTAACATCAAATCACTGGTTTCACTAAATATCTTCGATGATTAAAGATAAAAAAATTCAAGCCTCTTATTGAGGCTTGAATTTATTATCTAATTTCTTTTAATTTACTAATTTCATAAGCATCTTGGTAGTCATTTAAATACTCACAAATCGTTTCAACTGGTAAAAAATCATCTATAGCGTCATGATGGTACACGTGATAATTGATATATTTTGCATATTCTACCATACCTATATCACGACAATTCCCCATCCGTTTTGCGTGCTTTTCACCTTGAATTAAATAAAATTGAGATTTCTGCATATGATTCTTTTGCGCATACAAAATAGAAAGATATGCATCCAATTTAGCTCGTTTCCAGTAAAAATTTAGACTAGAAAAAATTTCTTCTGCTTTTAAGAAATAGATTTCTGCTTCTTCATAATTTTCTAAAGCAAACAACGCCACGCCAACATTAATATAGAATATTGTTAAACTTGAGAGTGCTTGATTACTTTGACACAAATCAATGGCTTTTTCAAACATACCCACAGCATCTTGGTACGCTCCATTATTCATCCGTATTTCACCTAAGTAGTTGTAGGCTGCTGCAATGCTCACTGAATACTTTTTACTGATTTCATCAGTCAACATAAACGTATTAATAGACTCTTTTAGTAACTTCTCAGCCACCGTATTATTACCGCTCATCATATGATAAAGTCCCTTAAGACGTAATAAAATACCGATTGATTGATGATTGTTTTCTCGAATCGACAAATCCAAAGCCAGTTCTATGTAATAAATCATCTCTTTAGGTTCATTTATCTGAATATAATAATAAATCATTTGCTTATACCCATTTAATAAATAAGAGCTCTCGTTTAATTCTCTTGCTCTAATCAACACGCTTTGAATGTTTGCCACACCTCGCTCATACTCTCCATATTTTATCAAAAAACGACCTTCCAGGTACAAATATTGAAGTCTGAGTAAGTTATATACATTTGTTTGTTTATCATCTGGACTTAATTGTGTTAATCGTTGATTAATTTTCGCAAATTGCTCTGTTGCCCATTCTTTGTTGAAACTAAATGGATCCACACCGTATTGTCCTTCAACTGGGAATAGCTCATGATAAAAACCCAGGTACCCTTCAAAATATTTTAGACGATATTTCAAACCACTTAATTCATCTTTTCCATGTTTGTAGTGATAGGCTATCGTGTCATACTGAAGAATATCATTGCCTCCAGGTTTAAGTTGCGATTCTAAAAATTCAGCAATGCGGTGATGAAGTACACGTTTTTTAGCAAGAGATTGATTCATATAAACAAACTCCCGTAACTTCACATGAGTAAAACTTGTCGCAATTTTATCTCTAACCACTTTTTCAACTAAGATATTTTTCGATACGAGGCTTTCAATCATCGCCACGATGTCATAACTTGATCTATTGGTTAAAAACACCAGACTATCAATTAAGGCATAATCATAAAAATAAGAAATAATAGACACTAGTTCTTGTTCTTTTTCTGTTAGATATAAAAAGCGATTTCGTAAAGCATCTTTCATCTTCACTGTCATGGTATTTAAATTCATATTGCTATTTAATAGGGACACGTACTCAATTAGGAAAAATAAGTTTCCTTCCGTATGTTGATACACATTGTCGACTATTGTAGTGGTCACATCAAAATTCGGCAATTTTTTGCGAATAAATCCATCTGTTTCCTCATATGAGAAAGGTTCTAGATTGATAACTGCTAACTTACCACTCTGTTTTAATGTATTGATAAATTTGTCCAATGGATAACGCTCAACACTTCTAGCGGACATCAGAAACATCGCATTTGTATGGCAATGTAGCATAACAGTCGTCAACAAATCTAAACTAGATTCATCCATCCACTGAATATCATCAAATAAGAAAATAAGTTGTTGTTGTTGAGATAACTTGTTAATAGCTTCTATCATCAAATCTGATAACATCTTTTCCTTGTAAGGTTCTGTCTCTCCATGCGAAATCACTTCAAGAAACGGTTGAGTAAAACTAGGAAAAACTTTTCGAATCACTTTTTGCCAAACAAGTGGATCGATTAATTCTTGATTTTCTATTATAACCGTCAATTGATCAATAATTTTTTTCCATGGACGTAACAAATGATTTTCTTCTGCTTGATAGCACTGTGTTTCGATGACTTTAAACTCATCTGACACGCTATCTATCGCCCGATTTATCAACGCACTTTTTCCAATACCTGCTTCACCACGAACCACCACAGATTGATAAGACTGACGACTTTTAAAAGCCGCAAAATTGACTGATAATTGTTGTAACTCTTCTGAACGACCATAAAATAGTGATGAAAAACGTTGATTGTTAGTCGTATTTTCTGACAAAATCCTCTCAAGTGACGTTTCATAAATGACTTTTGTTTGTTTGTTTGGTGTAACGCCAAGCTCTGATTTCAACAAATTTGATAACTTATGATAAACATCTACTACTTTATTATCTCGGCTTTGTTGTTGATAAAAAGTCATCAAATACTGATAGTTAATTTCATTAAATTCATCAATAAACATTAATTGTTCAATCGCTTCTTCCACATGCTCATTCACACCATTGGCAATATCTTGTTCTATTCGGCGATGAACGGTCTCAACGAACTTTTTCTCAAAAAAGCGTTTCATCCTAACAACCCAAAAATCAAATCCTTCACATTCTTTTAAATAAAACCCTTTCAAAAATTCACCTTTATAAAGATAATAATACGTTTCAGGATCCTGAGTAAATTGCGCCACATCACTTGTGAAGTTAATTGTGTCATTTAACATTAACAATGATTTATTTGGAGAAATAATTAGCTCCATGCCTAAACTTTTATTTGCTTGGTAAATGGCGTTTCGAAGATTTTTTTTTGCATTCTTATCACTCTTATCTGGCCATAACAGTCCTGATAATTCATCACGACTAACGGTTTTATTAATTAATAAATAATAAAGCATGGCATTGATTTTAGAAAAAGAAAACAAAACAATCTCACCATCTAAACTTACTTCTGGTGTTCCAAACAATCGACAATTTAAATAATTTCCCATACCGTAAAAACTCTCCCCACTTTAACAAATCACACCTTTTTTGTATATTAACGATATACACATATACCCTGTCACCATAATTATACTATTTTGTTATAGTAAAAGAAATCGTTTTCGGAAAAATCAAGACAATAAAACCCTCTCAATGTAAAAACGAGAGGGTTTAGAGATTTGGATAGGAAGTCCACTCTAATCGTTATTTAAATAAATCACTTACTGCTGATTTTACTTTTTCATCATCAGCTAAATATGGAATCGTGATATGATCTGATCCTTTTCTCACTTCATTATATTCCATTGATGTTTCAATCGCATGGTCATTTCTTGCCCAACTACGACGAGCAACTCCACCCATAGTGTCCCATGCAATCGCAGATTTGATGATGTCGTCTGTTAATTCAGTTCCATCTAATACTAGACCAAAGCCACCGTTGATAGATTTACCAATACCAACACCACCACCGTTATGTAAAGCGATTAAACTCATACCACGAGCAGCATTCCCTGCGTAACATTGTGTTGCCATATCAGCCGTTACATTGCTCCCATCTTTAATATTTGATGTTTCACGGAATGGTGAGTCTGTTCCAGATACGTCATGATGGTCACGACCAATCATCACAGGCCCAATTTCCCCACGGCGAACCATTTCGTTAAATTTAAGCGCAATATTCACTCGTCCCATTGCATCTTGATATAATATACGAGCTTCTGTTCCAACAACTAATTTGTTATCTTCAGCATCACGAATCCAGTTGTAGTTATCACGGTCTTGATAACGACGAGTTGGATCGATAACTTCCATAGCTGCTCTATCTGTTGCCTTTAAGTCTTCATGTTTACGTGATAAACATACCCATCTAAATGGACCATAACCATAATCAAATAACATAGGTCCCATAATGTCTTCTACATATGATGGCCAGATAAATCCATCTTTATCATCCACACCGTTTTTAGAAATTTCTTTAATTCCTGTATCATAGATAGCTTTCATAAATGAGTTACCATAGTCAAAGAAGTAAGTTCCTTTGCTTGTTAATGATTTGATCACGTTAAAGTGACGAGCTAACGTGTCATCAATCATTTTTCTAAATGTTTCTTGATCCTCAGCAAGTAAACGAGTTCTTTCTTCAAATGTGATACCAACTGGACAATAACCACCTTCATATACGTTATGACAAGAGGTTTGGTCTGATAATAAATCAACATGGATATCATGTTTGTCAACATATTCAAGTAAGTCAACAACATTACCATGATAAGCAATAGATGTTGAATCTTTGTTATCTAAATATTCTTTAGCTAATGTCATTGTTTCTTCTGGTGTTTCAGTCACATGACTAATCCATCCTTGTTCTAAACGAGTATCGATACGAGAGCGGTCAACTTCAGCTACAATTGTCACTGATTTAGCAATCTCACCAGCTTTACCTTGAGCCCCACTCATACCACCTAAACCTGATGTTATGAATAGTTTTCCAGTTAAATCTCCATCGTCTGGAATTCCTAATTTCAAACGACCGGCATTTAATAATGTATTAAATGTTCCGTGAACAATCCCTTGAGGACCAATGTACATCCATCCTCCAGCAGTCATTTGTCCGTAGTTTGTGACACCCATTTGTTCTGCGATTTCCCAGTCGTGAATATTGTCATATTCCCCAACAAGTAAACCATTTGTGATGATGACTCTTGGAGCATCTTTTTTAGAAGCAAATAAGCCTAATGGGTGACCAGATTCAAGAACCAATGTTTGTTCATCAGTCATCTCTTCTAGGTAACGTTTAATTAATTGATACTGCATCCAGTTTGAACAGACTTGGCCTGTTTCTCCATAAGTCACTAATTCATATGGATATAGTGCAATGTCAAAGTCTAAGTTATTATCAATCATCACTTGCATTGCTTTAGCTGCGGTACATTTTCCCTTATACTCATCTATTGGTTTACCATAGATGCGTTCTTTTGGATACCAACGATAGCCATAAATACGACCTCTTGTTTTTAATTCTTCTAAGAATTCTGGAATCACTTGATCATGAAATTGTTCTGGTACATAACGAAGCGCATTTTTTAATGCTAATTCAGTTTGTGCTTCAGTTAAACGGAATCCTCTGTCTGGGGCACGACGAATGCCTTCTTCGAATTTCGGCATATCTGGTAACACATCTGGCAATTTAATCGTCATTGCTTTACTAATATCAGTATTTTTAATCATTGTTACTTCCTCCTTAGTTTATCTTGAGTTACTTATCTCTTTTCCTGTAGACATAAGTGAATGAATCATTAAGTTATGGCCTTAGTTTATCCTCCCATAGTCTATTATGGGTCAATTCACAGCAAAAAGTCTCTTTTTTTCTCTTTTTTTTCTAAAAAAATTTTTTTGACCCTTTTTAGATGATACAAGACTACATTATACTCATTAAATGGTTATAATTAGTATAGAAATAAAAAGGAGGAACTTTTTCATGCAAGCAGATAAACTATTAGTACATTTTAGTCAAATTTTTTCACCGATAGATAAACAACGTGCTTTAAAAGGAAGCGAAATGTCTGAGGCAACCATTATTGAAGATGGGTATATCGCGATTAAAAATGGTAAAATCCTCAAAATCGGTAGTGGACAACCTGATGAGTCACTAATTGGTGATCATACTAAAATCCATGATTATACAGGAAAACTTGCAACACCAGGATTGATTGATTGTCATACTCACTTAGTATATGGTGGCAGCCGTGAAAATGAATTTGCCAAAAAATTAAATGGTGTCTCTTACTTAGATATTTTAAAAGAAGGTGGCGGTATTTTAAGTACTGTACGCTCGACAAAGAGTGCTTCTTTTGACACCCTTTACGATAAATCAAGTCATTTATTAGATGAGATGTTAATCCACGGTGTAACAACAGTTGAAGCAAAAAGTGGTTATGGTCTTGATTGGGAAACAGAAAAAAAACAAATGAATGTGGTAAAAGAATTAAATCATACTCATCCAATTGATTTAGTGTCAACATTTATGGCAGCTCATGCTATTCCTGAAGAATTTAATGACGATGGGGATGCGTTTATCGATCAAATCATCATTGAGATGCTACCAAAAGTAAAAGAAGAAAATTTAGCAGACTTCTGTGATATATTCTGTGAAACTGGTGTATTTACAGCGGAGCAATCTCGTCGCTTACTTCAAGCAGCAAAAGACTTAGACTTCAAATTGCGTATTCATGCTGATGAAATCGACTCAATCGGTGGAGTTGATGTGGCGGCAGAACTTGAAACAGTGAGTGCGGAACATTTAATGGCTGCTACTGATGAAGGGATCAAAAAAATGAGTGAAGCAGGTGTTATTGGTAACTTATTACCAGGAACAACGTTCAGTTTAATGGCTGATACTTACGCTCCTGCCAAAAAAATGTTAGATGCTGGTATGGCTATTACATTGTCCACTGACTCAAACCCTGGAAGCTGTCCAACAGCAAACATTCAATTTATTATGCAACTTGGTTGTTTCAAAATGCATTTAACACCAATCCAAGTATTTAATGCCGTGACAATCAATGCTGCTTACTCAGTTGGTTTAGGGGAATCAATCGGAAGTTTCACAGAAGGAAAACGTGCTGACATTGCCGTATTTGATGCACCAAATATTGATTATCCATTATATTTCTTTGCAACAAACTTAGTCAAAGATGTTTATAAAAATGGAGAATTGGTTTCAAAAAATCGACAACTTGTGTAAGTCTTATTTTTACCTGTCATGTGAAAATGAGTTTATAAAAAGCCACCTAGCAAATCGCTAAGTGGCTTTTCTATTGATTTAAAATTCAAAATCATCAAATTTTCCAATTGTGTGGACATTTTCTGAGATACTAACAAAGGCCTCATTATCCGCTTCTTTGATTGCTTCTTCCAATAATGGCATTTCATAACGTGTAATAACCGTCAAAAGAACCACTTTTTCACGGTGATCATACGCTCCTTCTGCTTCATTTAAAATCGTCACACCTCGAAGTAATCGCACCTTAAGTTCGGCGATCACTTTTTCAGGCTGTCTAGTAATGATTAAAGCTTGCATTTTTTGTTGTTTAGTAAAAATAAAATCAGTCACTTTTCCACTCACAATAATGGATAGCAAACTATAAAAAGCATACGGAAAACCAAATAGATAGCCTGCTGCTATTACAATAATCCCGTTGATTACCATCGAAATTGAGCCGATACTACGCCCTGTCTTGCGTCGAATCACAATAATCCCAATATCAAGTCCACCTGTAGCAACACCATTTTTTAAAGCTAATCCTAGAGAACTCCCTCCAATGGCCCCACCAAACAGTGCACAGATAATTGGGTCTTTAGTTAGTACAATTTCAGGTACAATGCTAATTGCAAGGGATGCGGCTGTCACACTTATTAAAGTAAAAATGACAATTTCTTTATTCATTTTTCTCCAACCATAAATTAAAAATGGTAGATTCATCAAATAATAAATGACCGATATTGACCAATTAACGCCAAACCATTTGTCAAAAACAGTGTTTACTATTTGAGAAAAACCAGTGATTCCACCAGTATAGATTGAAGCTGGATGCCAAAACATGTTCAAAGCAATCGCGTATAATAACGCGTATAAAAATATAACCGTTAATTTACGAGTATAATCAGCAATGGTACTAGAGTCCTTGCTAAATCGTTTCATAGTAAGTCTCCTCCAAAGATACGTTTACTCCCCTATTATGTTGTTGTAAACATTGCTAAAGGATGTATAAATATCATCTAATGAAACGGTTGTCTCTTCACCTGTCACCATATTTTTTACACGAACAACTTTTTCTGCTAATTCTGATTCACCAATAATTAAAACAAGTTTGGCATTTAATTTATCTGCCGATTTAAATTGTGCTTTGGCTTTACGATTTAGAAAATCACGTTCACAAACAAATCCAGCTTGTCTTGCTGCTTGTGCTAATTTTAAACTTTCACAGTTTGTCTCTTCACCTAGACCAACAACATATACATCCACGTTGTTTGCTGCAGGTATTTCTACTCCTTCAGCATCCATTGTAATTAAGACACGTTCAATCCCCATACCAAACCCAAATCCTGAATCATGACTATCTGGTCCATTAAACTCTGAAACCAATCCATCATAACGTCCACCAGCACAAATTGTGGTAATCGCACCATTAAATCCTGGCGCATTACTCATAATTTCAAATACGGTGTGATTGTAGTAGTCAAGACCTCGAACCATTCTATGATCGACTACATACTCCACACCCATTGCATCAAGTAATGATTTCACTTCAGTAAAGAAAGCATTTGACTCTTCATCTAGATAATCTAAAATTGACGGTGCATTTTCGACAATTTCTTTATCTTTTTTATCTTTACTATCTAATACTCTAAGTGGGTTAGTATGTAAACGACGTTTTGAGTCATCACTTAATTGGTCGCTTAAAGGCTCTAAATAATCAATTAATGCTTGGCGATAAACCATACGATTTTCTCTTGTTCCAAGTGAGTTAATCACTAATTGAGTATGTGTCACGCCTAAACGTTTAAAGAAATCTAGTGCGACTAAAATCCCTTCAACATCTGTTGCTGGATTACTACTACCTAATACTTCAATCCCCATTTGGTTAAATTGACGTAAACGTCCTGCTTGAGGGCGTTCATAGCGAAACATTGGGCCAATATAAAAAGCTTTAAACGGATTTTGATGTTCCGGTCCGAATAATTTATGCTCAACGTATGAACGAACTAATGGAGCAGTTCCTTCAGGTCTAAGCGTAATATGGCGATCACCTTTGTCTTTAAAATCATACATCTCTTTTGTCACGATATCTGTTGACTCACCAACACCTCGTGTAATAACTTCAATATGTTCAAACATTGGCGTTCTGACTTCATGAAAGTCATATTTTTTTAATACGTCACGTGCAGTTGATTCTACAAACTGCCATTTTTCTGATTCACCTGGTAAAATATCGTTTGTTCCTTTTGGTTTCTGATATTTCATCGTCATACACCATCCTTTTCTCGTTATATTCATACTACATAATATTGATTCGATACTCAATAGTTATCACGACTTATTTAAAAATAAAGCTCTGAATCTTAATCAATTCAGAGCTTTATAAGTGGTTTATTTATTTTCTAAAATCAAATTCGATATCTAAGTCTACAACTTCTTCAACAGCTTTTAATAATTCGCCATTGATTAATACATCTGTGGCTTTTTCTAATTCGTCATACATTTCAATATCTTTATCTAGATCAATGAATTTCACATATTTTCTAAAGACATCATACGCTACTTGAGTTCCTTTACCTAATACACCACGGTCTTTAATGAAGTCAATAGCTTGACATGCTGCCATCATTTCAGTTGCGACGATACGACGAGAGTTTTTCGTAATATCTCTAGCAGTTCTAGCTGCTGTTGTTCCCATACTGACAAAGTCTTCTTGGTTTTCACAAGATGTAATTGAGTCCACACTTGCTGGATGTGATAAGATTTTGTTTTCTGATGCTAATGATGCTGCAGCATATTGTGTAATCATAAATCCTGAGTTAACGCCTGGATGTTTCACTAAAAATGAAGGCAAACCACTTAAGTTAGTATTTACCAAACGTTCCACACGACGTTCAGACACATTTCCAATTTCTGCTGCGCCAATTCCTAAGTAGTCAAATGGTTGTGCCATTGGTTCACCGTGGAAGTTACCTCCTGAAATAACATCTCCACTACGAGTGATAATTGGATTATCTGTTACAGAGTTAATTTCGATTTCCACTTTTTTCTTCACGTAAGCCACAGTATCTTTACTTGCACCATGAATTTGAGGCATACAACGTAATGTGTAAGGATCTTGTACACGTTCAGCTGTTGCTTGCGTTGTTAAGGTACTTCCTTCTAACATGTGACGAATATTTTTCGCTGTTGCAAGTTGCCCACTTTGAGGACGAATAATATGTAACTCTTCATCAAAGGCATTTACAATACCATTGTGTACTTCTAATGATAATGCTCCGGCAATGTCTGAAAGTTTTAATAACTCGATTGAATCATGTGTTGCTAATGCTCCGATAGCGGTTAAAACTGTTGTACCGTTAATTAAAGCCAAACCTTCTTTTGCTTCTAAGTGAATCACTTCAACACCAGCACGAGCCATTGCTTCTTTACCTTCTAATAATTCACCATTGTAATAAGCACGCCCTAATCCTAACATTGGTAACACCATATGTGATAATGGTGCTAAATCTCCTGAAGCTCCTAAAGATCCTTTTTCTGGAATATGTGGTACAACGCCATTATTTAACATAGCCATTAAGGTTTCAATGGTACTTAAACGAATACCTGAATAGCCTTTTAATAAAGAGTTGATACGGATTAACATAATAGCACGTACTTCATCTTCTCCTAAAGGATCACCAAATCCACTTGAGTGAGTACGAATTAAGTTTTCTTGTAATTGTCTAGTTTCTTCTTGTGGAATACTTACTTTAACAAGGGAACCAAATCCAGTATTGACACCATAAGTTACTTTTTTACTGTCGACAATATCATCAATAATTTTTCTTGAAGCATTCACTGCCTCGATTGCTTCTTGTGATAACGTAATTGTTGCACCTTTTCTTGCTACCTCTACCACTTGTTCCAATGTTAAATCATTACCTGTTAATGTAATTACTTCAGTCATTATTGCTTCCTCCTAAACTCATTTTCAACTTAACAACTCACTTCACTCATTCAATACTCTTTAACCCTTTATTTCGCTTTACTTGCGTTTTTACCATTCAATACGAAATAGAAAATTGCAGCGATAATGATACCAATACCTCCAGCAATTAAACTCTTACTATTTGCTCCCATAACAAGCATCCATACACTAACTGCTACAGCAAGTAGTGGAATCACTGGACCAAATGGTAAGCTAAAGGCTGTTTCCACACCAGGATTTTTCTTACGTAAGAAAATAACGGCGATTGCTGTTGGAATATATTGAATAAATCTAAATACTACACTTAATTCTGCTAATTGTTCGAAACTTCCACTTAATAATAATAAACAAGTCAATACACAAGAGATGATAATAGCTACATAAGGTGCGTCTTTTTTATTTTTCTTAGAAACGATTTTTGGTAGTAAACCTTCATCAGAAATACTTGCTCCATAACGAGGAATCATCATTGAATCCCCAACGTTTAATCCAAGAATTGAAATAAGTGCCCCGATGGAAATAATCCATCTACCAGCAGGTCCTATCATCATAGCAAAGGCATCTTGTACAGGCGCATTTGTTTCTAAAATCCCCACTCCAAGCATCGCAATGGTTCCAGCGATAATCATGAAGTAAAGAATTGATACGATACTAATTGAGCCAATAATTGCTTTTGGAACATTTTTCTTCGCATTTCTCATCTCACCAGCTACAACTGGTAAAGCTTCAAATCCGATAAACGCATAAAATACTGTCATTGATGTTCCGGCCATAGCCTTAGATAACGTCATACCTTCTTTTAGTTGTAAGAATGGTGTAAAGTTACCAGCGTCAAAACCATTTTTAATAAAGAAAATACTCATAAAGGTAAACGCAATAATAGGAATCAATTTTGCGATCGTGATACTGATGGTAAAAATTTTGGATGTTTTAAGTCCGGTACTATTAATAATAGATAATAATATCACTAAAATAACACTAATCGCTTTATTATGCCCTTCTAATGCAGGTATTGTAACAATTAATAATTTGGCAAATCCTGCTGCCATTGCTGACCAAGCGATAATCGTTACAAACCAACCTAATAGTCCAACGATAAATCCAACTAAATCACCAAAAGCTGATTTAGAATATTGGAACGCACCACCATTTTTGTCAAAATAACACGCCACTTCAGCAAAACATACTGCCAAAAGTAACACCAACACCGCATCAAATACCATGGCTAATAGAGAAGCTGGTCCTAAATCTCGATAAATTGTTTGTGGTAATAAGAAAATACCTGAACCAACTACTGCATTAATACCGTAAAGTGTTGCACCGCCTAAACTAAATTTTGAACTTTCTGAGTTTATTTCGGTTAATTTAATCTCATCAACCGGTGTTTTTGTTTCGGTAATCATAAGGGGCCCCTTTCCGATCATCTGATCGTTAACATAATTTGTTCATTTTTAATATATAAAAATGCTTCCTATCCAAATTATTTTTATTAGAGCGACTTTTCATTTTTCCAAACAACAACTTCGACAACTGCTGGTGATTGTTGTGGTTGATGAGATTCTATACTAATCATCGAAATCGTACGACTCTCTTCTACCATGACACAATCTCCGGCTTCCAACTTGGCAACATGTTTTTCTTCTTGGTCTATATACGTCATGACTCCATCAACCAACATATAGTAAAAGTATCGAACACAAGGTAATAATTGTCTATCACGAATAGTTGAAACAGCAGACATTTCACTAGTGTAGGTTGGTTTAAAGATAACGTTAAAGTCTTGACATTTCCCGACACTTTTTGTTTTATCTGCTCCATCAAACGCATCAACTTCAAACGGTTTCATTTTTTTATTAACAGTAAACGATTCTGATTCATGTGTCAGTTCTAATGGATGATTCAATGACATCAACAAACGCTTATAGCCAGGTAACGCTGAAAATGTACTTTCTTCGATTTCTACTGAAGCCGTAGAAATGCGGTAGTCAAATTTTCCAGGCTCATACTTACCCGTTGGTGGGTAGAGAAACACTTGGGTCGTTTCTCCCCCACTCCAACGAGATGTTTGATGATCATTCTGTTTAAATAAATGATACGACATATTTTTTCCTCTACCTTTTAGAACAATCCAGTAATGTTACCTTCTTCATCGATATCAATTCTTTCAGATGCAGGTGATTTTGGTAGTCCTGGCATTGTCATAACTGCGCCAGTTAACGCTACGATAAAACCTGCACCAGCAGATACTTTGAGATTTTTAATCGTAATCGTAAAGTCTTTTGGTGCACCAACAAGTGTCGCATCATCAGAGAATGAGTATTGCGTTTTCGCCATACAGATAGGCAACTTATCGTAACCCAGTTCTTCTAATTGTTTCAATTGTTTTTTAGCCGGTGCTGTTAATTCAATTCCTTTACCACCATAAACTTTTTGTACAATCTTAGTTAATTTTTCTTCTATTGAATCTTCTAAGTCATATACGTAGCTGAAACTATTATCTTGTTCTGCTAACTCCATGACTTTTTCAGCTAACTCAATACCACCTTCGCCACCATTAGCCCAAACGTCAGATAAAACAACTTCTACGCCACGCTCTTTACATGCTTTTTCAACTGCTTCGATTTCAGCATCTGTATCTAATGGAAATTTGTTGATTGCTACAACAACAGGTAACCCATAAACGTCTTGAATGTTTTCAATATGTTTGTCTAAGTTAGTTAATCCTGTAACAACGGCTTCTACGTTTTCTGGTTCTAATTCTTTCTTAGGAATGCCACCGTGCATTTTAAGAGCTCGAATTGTTGCGACTAATACAACGGCATCAGGTTTGATATTTCCTAAACGACATTTAATATCGATGAATTTTTCAGCACCTAAGTCTGCTCCAAAGCCAGCTTCTGTGATCGCGTAATCTGCGTATTTCATCGCCATTTTTGTTGCGATAATACTGTTACATCCATGTGCAATATTGGCAAATGGTCCACCATGAATAATGGCTGGTGTGTGTTCTAATGTTTGAACTAAGTTTGGATGAATCGCATCTTTAAGTAAAGCTGCCATTGCACCTTCTGCTTTCAAATCGCCAGCAGTAACTGGTTTTCCTTCAAAATTATATGCTACTACCATGTTTTTCAATTTTTCTTTTAAGTCATCAATATCATTTGATAAACATAACACAGCCATAATTTCTGATGCTACAGTAATATCATAACCATCTTCTCTAGGAACACCATTGACGCGTCCTTGTAATCCATTCACAATATGACGCAATTGACGGTCATTCATGTCAACAACACGTTTCCATGTAATGTTACGACTATCAATGCCTAACGCATTACCATGATGAATATGGTTATCAATCAAAGCAGCTAACAAGTTATTTGCTGCGCCAATCGCATGGAAATCACCAGTAAAATGTAAGTTAATATCTTCCATAGGGACAACTTGAGCATGTCCACCACCTGCTGCTCCACCTTTCACACCAAATACTGGTCCTAATGATGGTTCACGTAAAGCGATCATTGCCTTTTTACCTAATTTAGTAAAGGCATCAGCTAACCCAACAGATGTGGTTGTTTTTCCTTCTCCAGCTGGAGTTGGTGTAATAGCTGTTACTAAAATTAATTTACCGTCTTTTTCATTTTCTAGCCTAGTTAATTCACGAGCATCTAATTTCGCTTTATAATTACCATAAAGTGTTAAATCCTCTTCTTTTAATCCTAATGGAGCCGCTACCTCTTTAATTGGTTTCATTTCAACTGAATTTGCGATTTCGATATCTGATAAATGTGCCATAACTTTTTCTTCAACCCTTCCATTTAATTAATTAACATCTTTTTCAAACGACTTTTAATGTTTCCTCATAAATTTCATCTGCTAATAAACAACCCTTAGCTAATAATACTTCACCGTCTTGTCGATAAGACGCGACAAATTCTTCATTCTTGATACCTGATAAATTAATTAAAACATTCAGCCATGCGCCTTGAATCCCAGCTTTTAAGCTAAGTGCTGCAACACCTAAGTCACTTGCTGCATTAGTATTTGATTTTCCAATAGCACGTTTTGTCACTTCAAGTGCTTCTAACATTAATTTCATCATGTCTAGTGGTGATTTAGCGGCTCCTTCTAAAGCTGATTGCATAGCCGCACGTCTAGCTGCTTTTTCATCATCTGTTTCTTTTGGCATACTAAAAACTGCTGAAACTGCGTTAAATGCTTCTGTATCTTTATCTATTGCTTCAAGTAAATTCTTTTGGAGTTGTTTTGTTTCATCGAACACTAATTTAATGTCATCTTCATATTCAGCATATTTCTTTTTACCGATTGTTAATTCACAAACCATTTTTGTTAAAGAAATTCCCATTGTTGCAGATAATGCCGCCGCTGATCCTCCACCAGGAGCAGGAGCATCTGATCCCAATGTTTCAACAAATTCACTCACTGTTAATTCGACTAATTTCATATTTAGCAGCTCCTTAATTTAATAAATGATTTTCTAATACTTGTTTACCGTAATCAAAATCTTCTACTTGTAAGTAGTACTCAGCACAATCAATCAATGCTTTTGCAGGTGTTAAACCAATAATTTCACTACCAATGATGTTTACGCCATAACGTTTTGCTTCAAAACGGATTGTTTCAAATGTACGATATAAAGGTGTTCCTTCAAAGTTAACCATGTTCATAGAAACTTGGGCGATGTTTCTATCTTCTAACATAACCCCAATACCTTTACAATATTTAAATCCACCACCAGAAGCACGAATGATACGAGCAATCTTGTTAGCAATATCAATGTTATCAGTATCTAAGTTGACGTTGAAGGCTACTAATGGCATTCTTGCTCCAACTGCTGTAATTCCTGCTGTAGGATGGATAACTCTTTCACCAAAATCAGGCGCCCATTCTTCTTCTTTTAATTTTTCTGGCATGCCTTCAAATTGTCCTTTACGCACTTTTGCCAAGTTTTTACGAGTTGGGGCAGATGCTGATTCTTCATATAAGAAAATTGGGATATCTAATTCATCGTTGATGCGTTTTGCTACTTTTTTCGAAATGTCGATACATTCTTCTAACGTTACATCTTTAATCGGGATAAATGGAACAACGTCGGTTGCACCCATTCTAGGATGTTCTCCTGTATGTTTTGTCATGTCAATATTTTCACTTGCATATTTAACTAATTGAAAAGCAACTTCTTGAATACCATCTTCATCCCCAACAAGTGTAAACACACTACGGTTATGACTTTTATCTGAAGAATGATCTAACAACGTCACTCCACCGACACTTTTTGCCACTGAAACTAATCCGTTAATTACTTCTTCATTTTTACCTTCACTAAAATTTGGGACACATTCAATAATTTTTGCCATTATAAACAACATCCTTTCAATTTATGGTTTGATACACGTAAAAACTATGTACAGATACTATAACCTACTTTTATAATAAAAAGTAAGAATTTACTTCTTTTTTTCACTCCCTTACTTTTGTTAAAATAAAGCACAACTTATTAGGTAGCGCTTTCAATCGACATCCAAAGAATAGCACCCTTTAAATAACAAGTCAACAATACTTTTATATAAAAAGACAACGTGTGAAATAATTAGTAATGATCATTCTTTATACAATTTTTTTATTTTATTTACTAACAAAAACCAAGTTAAAAAAATCGTTTTTTCTAGTCTTAATCTTTTGACCTTTTTTTGACAAATTTGCCATTGAATAAGATAAAGAGTTATAAAATCATTGTCATGTCAATACTTATTGTATTGTAAACCTAGTTTTTCAACAGAAGTTTTTTATCATATCGACAATTTAAATACCTTATCAAAAATAAAATGATTTTTTATTCTAGTTTTACTCATTAAAATTTCATCGTTTTTAAAAAAGAGTTTTGACGATTATTAGATAAAAAAATTATGTTAAAAAAATAATTAAATAACAAAAAATTTTTTTAGAGGTGATAAAAATGACGATATACTTACTAGCAGATTTTGGAAGTACCTACACTAAATTGACTGCGATTGATGATGTGAAACAAGACATTATTACAACTAGCAAAACCTATACGACAGTTGAAACAAATGTATTAGATGGATACAACCAAGCCTATAATGATTTGTTTTCTGGTGTAAACAAACCTCATATAGATAAAGTATTAGCTTGTTCCTCAGCTAAGGGAGGGGTTAAAATAGTCGCTATCGGTTTATACTTTAACCGCGGAAGCTGCTAAACGAGCGGCTTTAGGTGCTGGTACTAGAGTGTTAAAAGTCTACAGTTATGGATTAAAGCCTCATGATATAGAAGAAATAGAACAACTTCAACCAGACGTTATCCTTTTAAGTGGGGGAACAAATGGAAGAAATGAAAAAATATTTTAAAAGATGCTACATTATTAACCGAACTTTCTTTAAAAGTACCCTTCCTAGTAGTCGGAAATGGAGAAACTTATCCAGAAATAAAAGCGCTTTTTAAACAATTTTGTGTTAATTTCCGTTTTACAGAAAATGTAATGCCGCAAATCAATCAACTAAATACTGAACCAACTAGAAAAATATTACGTCAAATATTCATTCATAATATCGTAAAAGCAAAAGGAATGGGTGACATACAAGCTTCATTATCTAACGATATTATTCCTACCCCATCCTCTGTTTTATACGCTGCAGAGCTTTTATCGAAAGGAACGAAAAAAAATAAAGGTTTTGGAAATATTCTTATTGTTGATGTAGGTGGAGCCACGACGGATATCCACTCCATTGATAGCGGCAAAAAACAACAAAAAAACGTCCAATTTGATGGATTAGAAGAACCATTTAGTAAGAGAACTGTCGAAGGAGATTTAGGAATGCGTTACTCTGCTAATAGTTTATTAGAAAGTACCTCTTATCAATCATTTGCTACTTATACTTCTTTTGACGAGGAAACGATTAAAGAAAAATGTCATTTTAGAAGTCAACACCCTGAATACATTGCTGATACTATAGAAGAAAAAATCATGGATAACACTATTGCAAAAATCGCCATTAAAACAGCGATTAATCGTCACGCTGGCTACTATATAAAAGAGCAAACACCTTCTCGTACGATTTATCATCAATATGGCAAGGATTTACGACTCTTCACGACAATTATTGGTACAGGTGGAGTTCTTGTTCACAATGATCACCCTGAGGATGTTTTATCCGCTGCTCTTTCACCAACTAATAAGACCCTCTTAACACCTGAACAAAGTATATATACTTAGATAAAGCATATATACTTTCAGCAATAGGGTTATTATCAACAGTGGATAAAGATTTAGCTTGTAACATTGCGATGAAATATCTTACTAAATTAAACTAAAAAAATCCTCCGAGAATAGCTTCTCGGGGGATTCTCATTTTCTTTTTAGAAGTAATTAGTGATAAACGCAACTGTTTCTACATCTAATCCTAATCCTTCAAAATCTTTTTCAAACTGTTCTAATTCTTTTGCTTCATACTTATCATATTTATCCACATCATGTAATAGACGTTTAATATCATGTAATGCTCTACGTTGCACATACCATTTTTTAATTTCGTATTTTTTATCAGGAGTATCTTCTAAACTAACTTCTTCATCTAAGTATTTGTCTAATTTTTCCATTACTTTAGCAATATCATCTAATACTTTTTCTTCTTTCTTATCATAGTTTGTCATATAAATCTCCTCCTAAAATAGCACATTTATTATTACATGGTTAGTCTACTACTATTTAGTCAAAATTGAAAATGATAACCTATAATAAACGGCTATCTATTCACATTTAATTAAAAGTCAAAATATGATGTTGGGTTTAAATAATGTTTCCACATATCTGTACTTATCCCAAAATGTAAATGACTTCCTGTTGAATTTCCAGTGCTACCAACTAATCCAACAATATTGCCACTTGTTACTTTTTCTCCAAGAGACACACTAATTGAATTTAAATGGAAATAATTTGTGTATAAATCATTTAAATGTTTGATAATCACATAATTTCCTGCAGACGGATCAAATCCTGTTCCAACAACCACACCATCACTAGAAGCAAGTACAGGTGTATTAGCAGCAATAGCTAAATCGATTCCATCATGATGTTCACTTCCCCTTTGTCCAAATGGGCTTGAAATAATGTATTTTTCATCCAACGGTAATATAAAGATGGCTTTTTTCTTTGATTCTGGATTCATAATTTCATAAGTATCTACTTGTTTATTATGTTTTGTTACACGCTTACCTTTTTTCACTGCTTGATCAAAATAAGTTAAATCATATGTTTCAATTAAAGAATTTAATTTTTCATCATAACGTGTATCTGTCGCATATTTTCCTGTTAAAAAAGCAGTTGCTTCTTTATATGACTTAGCTTCCTTTTTACTGACTCCTTTATAAAAGTTTTCATTAGATGCTAGTCCTGACTTCATTAATTTTGCATAATCTTCAAGAGATTCTTTTGTTGAAGGGTATTTTCTAAATTTTGCTTGAATACCATATAATTGACCAGAACCATTATCTTCTAATGTATAAAAAGAAGCTGATTCACCCTTATATTCACCTTTTATACCAAATAAATTATAATTTGGATAAGCTGATAAAGAGCTTTGACCACTTCCAGATTCTAAAATAGCTTGTGCAATCATGACTGAAGCATATAAGTCATATTCTTGACCAATTTTTCTAGCAGATTCACCTATCTCATTAATGAACTCTTGTGTTGTTTTTGTGACTGCAAAATGAATTGGTGAATTTTCTTTATTACTAGTTATTTGACTGGCATCACCAAAATAAGTAGCTTCTGACTGAGCAGGATAACTAACCACTGGTTTTTGTTCTGGTTTTTGTTCTGGTTTTTGTTCTGGCTTTTGTTCTGGCTTTTGTTCTGGCTTTTGCTCTGGTTTTTGTTCTGGCTTTTGTTCTGGTTTTTGTTCTGGTTTTTGTTCTGGTTTTTGTTCTGGTTTTTGTTCTGGTTTTTGTTCTGGTTTTTGTTCTGGTTTTTCTTCTGGTTTTTGTTCTGGTTTTTCTTCTGGTTTTTCTTCTGGTTTTTCTTCTGGTGTGTTTTTCGGTACATCCTCTACCACAGTATCAGTGTCATTACTTGGTACCATTTCAGTTGTACTATCAGTTGTTTCTGCTACTTCTTGATTTATTAATTCACTATCTACCTTATGAAGATCCCTTGCTTGGACAATGGTCCCTACAGATAGACTTTGACATACTAAAGTCGATAATAATAAATACGGTGTAATTTTTTTCATTTTCCTGTCCCCTTAACGATCTATTTTCATCTGAGATCTGTCACATTTAATAAATAACACTTTTATATGTATATTATGAATTATTTAGAAAAATAACACAAGTTAATAACAAAAAAAAAAGAAGTGTTTTTTTAATTAAAAAAAGTTGTCAGATGAGACAAGCTCAATCTAACAACTTTAATACTTTTTATTCTATAAAGGAATCATCATCCATAAACCAGCAGCTAACGCGCCACCCACTAATGGCCCTACAACTGGTACCCAAGAATATGACCAATCAGACCCACCTTTATTTTTGATGGGCAACATCTGATGCGCAATACGTGGACCCAAATCACGAGCTGGATTAATTGCATATCCTGTCGGACCTCCTAGAGACAGGCCAAGTGATAAAATTAATATTCCAACAACAACTGGATTGAATCCGTCTGCAAATGTATTTTGTCCAAATGCTAACAAACCAAACACTAAAACAAATGTTCCAATTGCTTCAGTCACAACATTTGATGTATAATTACGAATCGCTGGTCCTGTTGCAAATGTTCCAAGAATAGCTGCTTCATCTTTTGTTGCTTCAAAATGTGGTAAATAAGTAATCCAAACTAAAATTGCTCCTACTATACCACCTAAAACTTGTGCGATAAAGAATGGTGCCACTAAATTCCAAGAAAAATCACCTGCTATTGCTAATCCTAATGTCACAGCGGGATTTAAATGAGCCGGCCCCATAAATCCAGAAATATAAACTGCGATCGTTACAGCTGCTCCCCATCCTAGTGTTACAGCAACCCATCCAGCTCCTTGAGCTTTACTCTTATTTAAACTAACAGCAGCTACTACACCATCACCAAGTAATACCAAAATCAATGTTCCTAAAAACTCACTAAAAATTTGTAAACTCGTTGCGTCCATTATATTTAACTCACCCTTCTATTTTCAAGTCTGATAAAAATGATTCTGACATTGCATTATCTAATTCTTTTGTATAATTGCTCACTTCTTCTTGTCTCCACTCAAAATATTGAGACATAGCATTTATAATAGACTCTTTTATCTTCTCTAAGCGATCACGTTTAAATAATAAATAATTTGTACGTCGTAACACATAATCAACTGGCGTTAATGTCATCTCTTCTTCAAGCGCATACATTAAACTCATCGATTCTGCTTTGGTTAATCCCATAAAATCAACTTTATCATATGACAAGACTTTATTTATATTTGCTCCATAAAGATTAGCTAAATCACTAGCTTCTTCGTTACTTAAGCCTTGTTCTATAGCTAATTTTGTAAATACTTCAGTCATTTCTTCGACTTTTGTTGGGTCAAATTCTCCACCTGATACAGGATAACGCTTAGAGTCAACCAAATGATACTCTCTACCAAAGTTTTCTTTGAAAATTGAAGCAATCAAATTTAGTGCTCCTTCTGCCATCAAGCGATAATCGGTAATCTTTCCACCTGCTAATGTCACTAATCCATCTTTTGTCACATCTAAGCTACTTCCACGTGACACAGAAGAAGCAGATACCTCTTTTTCACCACTACTTGTCTTAGCTTTTTTAATGGTCTGTTCAATGGATTCTTTTGACCCTATCCCTGCTTCAAAATCTTTTACAGATTGAATGACTAACTCTAAACTTTCATCTGACAACGATGCTTTTGATCCACCATTATAATCTGAACCCGCATTTCCAGATAAAAGCGGTCTCAATCCTGCCCAACTTGCTTCTATATCTTCTAAAGTAATATCTCGTTTAGGGAAACGATTATTAACAACTTTTAACAGATAATCAACATCTTCTTGTGTCACTGTTGGGTGCATCAAATCTCCTGTATAATCGGTATCCGTTGTTCCGAAATATGTCTTATTCTCTCTTGGTATGACAAAGACCATTCGACCATCAGATAACCCTGTATCAAAATAGACTGGTTGTGTCACAGGTAACTTATCATAATCAACCACTAAATGAACCCCTTTAGTTGGTCTCATTTGGTTTGTCACAGTCTGATCTTTTGATAACCCACGAATCGTATCACTCCAAGGTCCAGTTGTATTCACTACGACATCAGCATGAATGTCATACGTTTCTCCAGTTAACACATCTTCTACATGAACGCCTGATATTTTATGATGATCATCATAAATCAATCCTATCACTTTCGTTTTGCTTAATAAATGAGCCCCATCTTCATGTGCTTTTTTAATATTTTCTATCACTAATCTGGCATCATTATTTTTAAAGTCAAGATAAATACCACCACCAAGAAGTTTGTCTTGATTTAGATGAGGGCTAACTTCCAATACTTCTTCTTTTGTTAGTACACGATTTTCATATTTTGTTCCGGTAACGTGTGCTAAATTATCATATAAATCCATTGCTACTTTTAAAGAAAATAGAGAAAAGGTATTGTTTGGTTCATCATAGATTGGTAATAACATTGGATTAGGTTTTGGGATATGAGGAGCTATTTTTTGGACATTCGCCCGTTCACTCACTGTATCTGATACCACTTCAACATCAAATGTTTTAAGGTATCTAATACCTCCATGTACTAGTTTAGTCGAACGTGAAGATGTTCCTTCAGCAAAATCTTGCATCTCAACTAATGCTGTAGTCATACCAGAAGCAGCGGTCTGTAAAGCCAGACCCGCTCCTGTAATACCACCACCAATAATTAATACATCAACCGAATGATTTTTTAAATAATTAATACTTTCTTGTCTTGTTTTTAAAGAAAAACTCATTGTCATCAGTCCTTATATTGTATTATTTAATTCTCTTGAATAGTTGTGTTGCTTTGACTGCTTCTTTCCATCCGTCATACAACTCAGTACGTTCTTCTTCACCCATTTGAGGAGTAAAGATGTCACCTTCTTGGGTAAATTCTCTTAATTCATCTAAGTCTTTCCAGAAGCCAACTGCTAAACCAGCTAAGTAAGCAGCACCTAATGCGGTTGTTTCAAGATTTGAAGCACGTTGAACATTAATATCTAATATATCTGCTTGGAATTGTAATAAAGAATTATTATTTGCTGCTCCACCGTCTACTTTAATTAATGGAATGTTCACACCAGCATCTTTTTGCATCGTATCAATAACATCTTTTGATTGATACGCAATGGCTTGTAGTGTTGCTTTAACAAAATCTTCTTTAGTTGTACCTCGTGTTAAGCCAAACACTGCTCCTCTAGCATCTGGATCCCAGTATGGTGCGCCTAATCCTGTAAAGGCCGGTACGACATATACACTGTTATCACTTGTTGAATCATTTGCTAATTGTTCTGATTCTGCCGATGAGTCAATCATACGTAACCCATCTCTTAACCACTGAACAGCTGATCCAGCAACAAAAATACTACCTTCTAACGCATAATAAACTTTTCCATTAATACCATAACCAATTGTTGTTAGTAATTTATTATTGGATAATTGTGGTTTTTCACCAGTGTTCATGACGATAAATGCACCAGTTCCATAAGTATTTTTAATTGATCCTTCTTCAAATGCTAATTGACCAAACAATGCAGCTTGTTGGTCCCCTGCCATACCAGCGATTGGCACTTCACTACCATAGAAGTGGAAACTTTGAGTATAACCGTAAATTTCTGAGTTACTTTTTACTTCTGGTAATAGTGATTTTGGAATGTTTAATAATTCTAATATTTCGTCATCCCACTCTAAGTCATGAATGTTATACATCATTGTTCTAGCAGCATTTGAGTAATCTGTTACGTGAGACGCTCCGTTTGTTAACTTCCATAATAACCATGTATCAATTGTTCCAAAGGCTAACTCACCTTTTTCAGCTCTTTCTTGTGCTCCTTCTACATGATCTAAAATCCAACGAACTTTTGTAGCCGAGAAGTAAGCATCAACGACTAAACCAGTTTTTTTATGAATCATATCTGCGTAACCGTCTTCATTTAATTTTTCAGCTAATGGTGCAGATTGTCTTGATTGCCATACAACGGCATTATAGATTGGTTTACCTGTTTTTCTATCCCAAATGACTGTTGTCTCACGTTGATTTGTAATACCTATACCTTTAATTTGCGTTGGACGAACGCCTGACTCGATTAACGCGCCGGCAATAACTGACTGTACTGAATTCCAAATCTCATTTGCATTGTGTTCTACCCAACCAGATTCAGGAAAAATTTGGGTAAATTCTTTTTGAGAACTGCCTACGTTATTTCCTGCTTTATCAAAAATAATTGCTCTAGAACTTGTTGTCCCTTGGTCTATCGCCATAATATAAGATTTTTCTGTCATTGATAATTCCTCCCAAACACTTAAGATAGCGTTTTCTTTTTGATGAATTCATTCTACCTTTTTTTTGATCATACAAACAGTCAATAATTATTTAATTTTAAAAATTATTGACTGTTTCAAGTTATCTCTATAGCGAACATGAGTTATACCAATTATAATTGAATTTTTTTAACAGTCATATCTTTTTTCATTTTACGAGTTGATATGTTCCTAATAAGTTGTATAATATGAGCCATATCATAGCTTGTCCCTAATTCTGAAAGTAAATAAACTTCAGTATTTATATGCGTCAATGGTTTGTTAGTAATAATTAAATCAAAAGATTGATTATCTTTATATTTACTACAACTAACTCCATTTAAACAATTAAGTTTTTTTATTAATCGTGTAGTGGACACTTCCTGATAAACATCCTCTAATAATAATTTCACACCTATTTTAACATTTTTATTAATATGACTATCGATTAAAGCGATGACGTGTAAATATTGTAATTTAGAATGTGCAATTAACTGAGCATTATTCTCGCTTGAAAACCCAACATAGTCACCTTCAACTGAGTCGAATAAGCTCTCAACTAAAGGATAAATCACATGTCCTGACCATTCTTTCTCCGTTTCTAAAATATACTCTCTAGATAAGGATTCAATCATTCCATAAAAAAAATATAATCTTGAATGAATACGAGATAAATAGTAATTAATTTGACTTTCTAATTGGTGAGATAATTTAAGTGGCGTATAATATAATATCAAAGATTCTAAAATATACGTATCCACTAATCCCACAGGTGTCAATTTTGATCTAATAATGGCATACTGGTGGTAGTCTTGCTGAGAAAGCACTTGAAAACTCATAAGAAAACTAAAATGAATCATAGCTTCTTCTTCATCTACCTCAACAGCATAATGCCCCAACAGACGTAATACAATCGATTTTAGTTCTAAAAACAAATAATCTTGTTCATAAGGAACCATTTTTTCTTTTAATTCTGTATAAATAGGTGACATAAAACTAATTCTTTTTTTAGAGATAAGTAGCCACAAATTGATTCGTTTCATGTTTTCTTCTGAAAAAGAGACACCCAATCCCCTCTGAATTGCCTGAATTAATGATTGTTGCTTGAAGGGAATATCTTTTTGTGCGTAATTATCTAAATACCAATAAAAACAATAGTAAAAATATCGTATCTGACTTTCTTCTCCAATCAACTTTCCTTGCCAAATAGTTAATCTAAATTCTTTTAATAAGATATTTAATTCTTTTATTTTTCTAAAAAGAGTAGATTCACTAATACCAATACGTGTGGTCAGAGCCGCTGTTGAGTAATCAAAATGATGATATAAATAATTCATAATTTGATACTTGATTGACTGTTTATATAAGTTAAGTTCAATCATTTCCAATGAAAAACTTGGAGCTAACTCTAAAGACACCAAGTATCCATCATAAGTTAAGGTTGCTAGTCCTTTGTATTCATCATTAATCCAAACTAAATCAGCGATGTATGTTTCAAGAGATGATTTTGTAATATCAAGTTCTTTTGCTAATGTACTGATTTGTGACATGCTATCCTTTAATAGCAAATGCTTTAACAACATTAACTGCTTCGCCTCTTTTTTTTCAAGTAGATCCTCAAATTTCACTCAAGTCATCTCCTTTTCCAAACGCATCGCCGAAACTCAGAGATGTATTTGCAAAGACTGCATGATAAAAATGCGGTAGTTGATTTAATGTCCTAATATCTATTTTTTCTTTAATCATTAAGGCGAAGGTATTAATCTTATCTAGTACAGGCTCTTTTGAAATAAGTTGAACGCCTAACAAATGATACGTTAAGGCATTATATACTAGTTTCACTGTAACATCTTTTTTATAAATAGTTGATATAGGTAACGTCATCATGACACTTTTTACTCTCTCATCATATAAAAAAGCCTCTGACTCCATTAATCCTGTACTAGCTAAATAATAATCAAATAACTTTACACCAATCGTCTTCAACATTGGTCTGAGTATTTCTTTTTTTTCTATCATATTTTTAGCACAAGTTAAGCTTGTCTGAACAGCATTAACAATCAGAGGTGCGTACACATTAGTTTGAAAAATAAAACTTGGCACTTGAATCAAATCTCCTACAGCAAACACATCTTGAACAGATGTTTCTAGATAATCATCTACGAAAATAGTATTATCGCTATTAGATTTTAATTGATTATCAAAAATAGATAACTCTGGTCTCACACTATTAGCGCTTAACACTAGTTTCTCTTTAATGTCTATCGCATTGCCACTAGAAAAAAGAAGTGTTGAGTCGTCAATTTGCTTGACAGTTTCATTAAAGTAAAACGTCAAGCCCTCAATTTTTCCTGTTGTCGTATAAAACGATTCCAAAAAATCTTTATCAAAATATTTATACAAAGGATAATCCATCGTTTCAATCACATGAACTGTTTTTCCATGATGAATTAATCCGCTTGCTAATTCCATACCTGCTTGCCCAGCTCCAATAACAACAACTTCTTGTACTTCAGTAAGAGATTTTAAAGTTATTTCTGCTGATTCTCTATCTTTATATGTTTTGATATCACTAAATTCATCAAACATCTTAGATGATTTTTGTGAAGAACCAGTTGCCAACACCAATTTATCAAACAGTTTAATGCCATTAGAAGTTTGTATCATTTTGTTCGATAAATCATATGATATCACTTCCGTAGAAGTTAACACTATGATACCACTTTCTTCAAGTTCCTCTTTTGTCATGAAATAGGCTTCATCTAAAGTATCAATTTCACCGTTTAATAGCATAGATAAACCACTTGGGATATATCCTATCTTTTCCTTTTTTTCAATTAGTAATACATCAAATGAAGGGTATAATTCTTTCACTTTTATGGCACAATAAACGCCAGCGAAAGATCCCCCAACTATTGTCACGTTCATTTAAGCACCTCCCATTCCCGTAAAAAATCGATTGATTGACATCATCAATCGATTTTAGCAAATTTTTATTCTAATTAACAATCTTTTATTTTATGACGTCATCATTAATTCATAAGCTAATCGTTCTCTATCTATATCTGAATCAACAAACACTAGCCCTCTATAAATAAAATTAAATTTTTTCAATAAATTTTGCATCGTTGTGTTCATTCGGTGAGTGTCAATTCTAACAGATTTGTACCCTTGACTTAGTGCAATACTAATACTATTTGAAAAGAAATAAGAGGCTAGTCCACGTCCTTGATAGTCTGAAGAAATGGCTACCCGATGTATCACAACATAATCATTAGTTTGTATCCAGTTAGCTAATACGCTATAGTCTTTATCTTCTTGATTAATCATCGCCAAGTATCCTACAATATCGTTATGATAAACTAACACATAACCATAATTTTCTTCTATGTCTGAATAAATTAGCGACTCATCAGGCTTACCTTCTTGCCATTGAGGACTTCCAGTTTTCCTCAATACCTCTTTTGCCTCTTCTATAATTGTCATAACTTGTGGAACATCTTCTCTTTTGGCTAATCGTGTATAAATCACTTCTTTTTCCTCCACGTTCAGTTTTAAAAATTATACCATATAAACAAAAAAAGCATCCTCTCAGATACTTTTTTTGTTTATATTAATGACATAATAATTGGTAATGTTACCATACTTGTGACAGTTGTCAATGCAATATATTGTGATACTTTTGTTCCTTCACCAGCATACTCTTCTGCCAAAATAGCATCCAGTGAACCCACTGGCATTGAAGCAAGCAGCACTAAAACACCTAAAATAATTGGATCTGTGATAAAGAATTTCAATACTGGAATAAAAATAATGGGTATAATAATCGCTCTAACAAATAGAAATTGTAAATTATCTTTATCAAAGAACAACTCTTTTAGTTTTACTTGCGAGAACAAACTACCATTGATAATCATTGATAAAGATGCCGTCATAATCGACAAATCAACATTAAAAGTATGAATTGGTTTTGGTAATTTTACACCAAACATAAACAACACAAAACCTACTACAGCTGCTAAAATAGCTGGTGTGGTCAAAATACTTCGAATTCTGATTTCTCGACTATTTGATAAAAACATAATCCCTACCGTGAATAAAAACAAACTTGTTACAGTATTACAAACAACTAATACAATCAATCCAACTTCTCCATAAAGTTTACCAACAATAGGAATACCAATAAATAAGATATTAGAGAAAGTTAAACTTACTACCCACAAACTTCGTAACATCTCTTTTTTCTTAAACAAAGTTGCAATTAAATACGTAATAAGTAATGTCGCCACAATCATAATAAATGTATAAATAGCCGTTTGTTTCATCATAACTAATAACCGGTCACTTTTATCCACTTGAAAACTATTAATAATGGCCGCAGGTAAAGCAACTGTTGTCAGTAAATAACCAATATAAATATTGGCTCCCGGTGAATATTTATCCCGCTTATTTAACCAGACACCGACAAACATAAAAAAAATCAATACGATTGTTTCATTGAACACAGTCATTCCCAACTTATTTTCCTCCAATTCTTGACGTTACACCCTTGCTTACTAAACGTCTGAACTTATTTTATAGCTCCCTTAAAACACTGTCAATGTGGACTTTATAAAGAATAGGCTTACATTCAATTATTTTTTTATTTGTGGGTTAATAAGATAGATAGAAACAAAAAGAAAAGGTCGATTAATCTAATAATTTTGTACCAACATACTGTCTTTATATCATATAATATCTCGCAATAATAATAAAAAAGACCTAGATAATAACCTAGATCTTTGTTCATATCAATGACTGATTAAGTTTTAGACCCGTATAGATTAGCATATGTATCCTTTTAAAACTATTCTATAAATAAATCAAAACCAACTTTTTATTTTCGCTATAATTCTTTCAAATAGATTGCCTTGTTTTAATTCCTTATCAATTTTTGAAACGGTACTATCCACTTCACCCTCGACTGATTTTTTAAAATTTTTGTCTTGTGTGACATCAGGTTTATTTTTTCCTTCTTCAGCCAAAACAACTTCTTTTAAATCATTATTTCCGATAACAATATTAGTCGAATTAGGGTAAGCAAATGTCCCTTCTGGTGACCATTGATTAATAACGGAAATATTCTGATTTTTCATTTGATTATCCCAAATATTGACACTATCACTATAACCAACTAATATTCCAGCATAAGGATTCGAATTAGCTTTAAATTGAGCATTTGTATTATTCATACTACCTAATGGCTTTGGATTAGTTAATTTATTATTATGAACATCAACATTAGACGCACCTACAATCATTATTTGACCATTATATGCCCCTACCCAAGCGCCATCTTGGACATTTTGGTGGTTAGTATTGTTTCCATCAAAGTCATTTTCTGAAATTAAAATATTATCAATTTGAGCTTTTTGTTGGTTACCATCGTCATCTTTATCATAAAACACCTTTTCTCCCATACCATAAAGAAGTACACCAGCATCATCATTATTCAAAAATTTATTTTTTCTTATAATGACGTCTTTCACAGCTCTAAGCGAATGATTTTTAAAATCTGCTGGTTCTATATTAATCCCTGCGGAAGGATCAGTTCCTTTTGTTTTTTCAATGACATTATTTTCAATTAATAAATTCTCAGCATTTTCAATTGATATACCTTGTCGTCTGTTATTTGAAATATGAGAATTTTTAATTGTTATATGACTATTTGATGTCTTTGATTCTTTATCTGCAAATAAATCAATTCCATCTCCCCACATGCCAGAGATAGTAACATTATCTATTATAATATTGCTAGAGGATACCATTAAAATCCCCCAACCAGTTTCACCATTATATTCAGGATTCCCACGTCTAAGTTTAGCATATTTATATATATGATCTTCTCTGTCACCTAGTATCTGCCCACCATAAATGGAGACATTACTAGACTCTTTAAGATTTAGCACAGTATAGCTATAAAATTCATTTGGGATAGCTTTTAAAACAGCATCATCATCCATAAGAATCGTTGTATTAGATTTAACCTTCAACCCGACTGATGTATTAACAAAACGTTGGACATTCTCCTTTGTCGATTCAGAGTCATTAGTATTAATCATATAAGTCCCCTTAGGAAAATAAACCACTTTGCCTTTACTATCACCAGCTTCATCTAAAGCTTTTTGAATATTTTTAGTATCGTCATCTTTTCCGTTTCCAACTGCTCCAAAATCGGAGACATCAATGATATTTTTTTCTTCAACTTCAATATTATATTTTTTCATAAGCTCTTTTGAGCTAACTGCCTCTACTTTAATACTCATAAAAAAGAAAGTAGCTATCATACCTAACAATACAAAATATTTAGTGTATTTCATAATACATATACTCCTTTCTGATAAAGAACACTATTACATAAGTGACATTTAAAGTCAAACATCTTATATTAAAAAAAACATCCAATCAATCTCATAGTAGAATTGGATGTTTGTATTTTAATATAAAAAAGAAAATTAATTATTACAATGATGTCATAATATTATATCACTACTTGTTTAATTGATGATACAATTTTAAAGAGGCATCTAATATACGTTTTCTAGCATTTGTATCTTGATATTTATATAATTTCTTCAATTTTCTCTCGTGTTTTTTCAACATGTGTTCTCTTTGAAAAGCCTTGTCTAATTTTTTAATCATTCTTTTTCTATTTCTTACTATATCACCAGGTAAAAATCTACCTAGTTTTGCATCTTTTTTTGCTTCAACTAATTTAGTATCAAATTGATAATAGACAATTGATTTTCTTAACAAAGCAAAATCCAAAGCTGCACTTGAATAATCAGTCAATAAATAATCATTCTCTACTAACTCATTTTGCAAAATATAATTATCATAGCTAGTATCAATATATTCTGAGGTAAATAAATGTCTATATTGATTAAAATTAGGATGTAATAAAAATTTAGCTTTTATGTTATATCTTTTTAATAGTTCAATGAATTCTTCATCATTCAATAAACTTTGAAACTCTTGATAAAACTCTGTTTCCATAAATTTTTCATCACTTAATCTATTTTGACCTTTTCTCCATGATGGAAAAATCAATAATTGCTTATAATCTTTTGGAATAGACTTCCATACCTCATACTTTGCAAATAATTCATCAAATCGAGATAAACCAGTTAAAGCTATCTCATCTTCAGAGTAAAAATAATCATTTTTTATAATTTTCTTTTCTCTATCAGAACTACATATAAATAAATTAGTAAATTCTTTTTCTTTTTTCGCATACATAAAAGATAAATCACGTACGCCTAAAATACCATGTTGTAAGAAGACTTTAAATGTATTATCCAATTTATTTTGAAATGTTAACATTTTAGTTGGCTCAGCATACATAGAACTGTGAGAATGAAAAATCATGTCAGCTTCCATAAACTTTTCAAAATGTTTCATGCTCTTATAATAAACAACATTATCAGGATAGTCAGTAAGATTAACTAAATCTGGAGAATGCTTATCAATAATATAAAAACAATCAAATTGGTCTGAATGATTATCCACCATAAATTTAAATTGATTAAATGCAGTATCCTGTGCTTTTTCAGGATATTCACAAAAAAGAGCTGTTAATTTCTCCGACTTGTGAGTCTTCGCTTCCAAATTAAACCCCTCGCGAGACTCATATGGAATACTTTCAACAATGATAGACGACATCTTATTTAATGTTTGATAGAATTTCATTCCAGTTAAATTTTCTTTATATTCTTGTAAAAAGTAAAATTCCTGACTATTTTCATTTCCGACCCGATGCCTTCTAGCAAATAAATAATTAATTTGCGTTTGAAACATAACAGATAAATCAATAATATTATTAAAATAATTAGAATATCCTTCAAACTCTTTAAAATGAATCGAAATCTCAGGTGTAATATGAAAATACAATCTAGAAACATACTCTAAATCTTCCTTTAAGATAAATTCTGCTCTATTAGAAGCGATACACCATCGATTGATTGTTCCTCTAAACGTAAAAAATAAGTCCCCACTAATGACAGGTGATACCAACGTTCTAAGTTCAACCGCTACTTCAACAATCCCTTCATCTATTTGATTAACGGAATAAATTTGAGGATTAGATCTAATAAAACGATGACTTATTGGTAACTCTCCAACTAAAATTCTCATATATTTTTGTTTGGAGGGATATAAAGAAATGACCGTATCTTTAAAACTATCATACAAAGTTTCATTTTCTTGTAATACTAACTCAGAAAGATCGATTAATTCATTTCCTTCATCATCTATAATTTTTAAAATACTTGCTTTTCCACTAGTTAATTCATAAATATCTGTAAATGGAATGACGATGATTCCTCCCTGTTCCATATACTTCATTCTATTTTGTTTAAATTCTACATTAACATAATTATTGGGACAATTACTTATATGAAATCCATTATTTTTTATTAAAACTTCCATGACATCCTCCAATAAAAAACCTTTACACTAAGTTATCTGGGCTATTTCTTTTTATTTCTCCCCATTCATGTTTTTTCCCTTTGCTTGTAAATAAGAATTTTAACGTCCCTAATAACTTAGCGTATAGAGAAATCCAATGGTAAGAAAATGCTTCTATTATGGCTAAAAATAATAAATAAATTCTATCTAAATAGTAAATTCTTTGTATTTTTGTATTTTGGGCTATAACTGTAAAAGTAAAGAACAAGTTAATAAAATAAGATAAAAGAAAAACAAATACTGCCTCTTTCCATGTTACAACACTTACCGCAACAAAATATATACCTAACCCTAGTCCAATTGTTTCCATAAAGAAACTAATAATTTCTGTAAAAATAAATAAAGGTAGTCCAATAATTCCAACGTTTTTATAATGTTTATTAAATATCATTTTTCTATATTTAAATATCGTTTGTAAGAAACCTATTTGCCATCTAGAGCGTTGTTTAACTAAATCGCCAACTGTTGAAGGTGGTTGCGTCCAACAAACAGAGTCATAAATAAATATCTGTTTACTAGATAAATTATGATCATCAATATATTTTCTAATACCTAAAGTTAAATCAAAATCTTCCCCTATTGAGTGTGTATCATATCCATTTATTTCTCTAAGCATATCTAATTTATAGACACCAAAAGCCCCTGATATAATAACGGTACTATCAATATTACTTAAACTAGATCTAAATACTAATACACTTCTTAAATATTCTAAATATTGGAAACCAGTTAATAAATTCCACGTTCTAACTTTAATTGATCTTTGTGCAAAGTTTTCTTTTCTTGTCATTGGTCTAATAAGACCACCGATAGAAACAATATCATCTGAAAAATAAAAAGGCGTCATAAGCGTCAATAACGCATTTTTTTCTAAGAAAGAATCAGCATCGACAAACGATATATAAGGTGTTCTAGCATAGTTGATTCCTACATTTAATGCATCAGATTTTCCACCATTGACTTTATTAATTAAATAGATATTAGGGTGTTCCTCACTTTGATAAAAACCAAGAACCTTTTCAGTTGCAATACTACCGATTTTTTCTAAAAAATCAATTTTTTTCATATTCAATTCATTGATACAAACATCCATGGTATAATCTTTTGATCCATCATTAACAATATACAGTGTTAAATCCTTATAGTTTTGTTGAATAAAACTATTAACAGATTGTATAATCGTTTCTTTTTCATTATAAGCAGGTATAACAACTGTTAACGGTAAAGTATTATGTCGACTAATACTTGAATTTGAATCTAATAAATTGTCTGATAGGATAATCCTATCAGACTTTACTTTTTTCATTTCTCTTCTTGATAATATAATCTGAAAACCATATATCGTAAAAAATATATAATTGATTACAAGGGCCGCAATTCCTATAAATATTACTAAATTACTCATTATTTTTTATCCTCTCAATTTAAATAAAGTTCTGTTTCTAATTTATTAAATAAGTCAGCATTAAACTTATGATTTTTTTCCTGTTTAATTAAATTATAGAAATCCATATTTTTCGACTTCATCATTGAATAAAGAATAAAAAATTGTGCCTGTCCAGTGTATTCTTCAAAATTATCAACAAGAATATCTTTACAATCATCTAATTGAAGTAAATCAGCTAAGTAAAGAACTTCATAAATAACAGAGTCATCTGCACTATAAAAATAATTCATTATTTTTGGTTCTAACTTTATATCTTGTATAAACTGTTTTCTATCTATCCCACAACTTTGTAAACTATTATCAATATCTTGTTCAATTGATTTACAACTAAAAACTATAGAAATTAAATCTGCCAATGAACTTTTTTTCACGACACGTCTCATCTTTTTAGAAAAATACTTATATTTATTTTTCACAGTAAATTTATCTACATACTTTTTAACTTTTTTAATTTGTTTATTTTTTTTATTTCGACTGATCGCCATAGGTATTGGGCTAAATAAAATATAAATCAGCATTAATAAACTAAGAAAAATAGCTACTCCTAATAAGAAAAGCACAAAATCACTCCAAATTTTTTATTTAAATATTATTTATTACCAATATCTTTTTTGATTTGTGTTGTTGAAATTTCAGGAGTTCTCTCAAGATAGACAACATCTGCTCCTGTTTCTTTCACAAAATCAAATTGACCTTTCCAATCGTCTCCCATCACAAATACATCCACTTTAAATTCGTCAATATCGGTTATTTTTTGGTCCCACGCTTGTTCTGGTATAACTAAATCCACATAACGTATTGCTTCTAACAACATTTTTCTTTTTTCATATGAAAAATAACACTTTTTTTGTTTTTCATTCCAATTGAATTCATCAGTAGATAAAGCAACAATCAGATAATCACCTTGTGCTTTTGCACGACGTAGTAAGTTAATATGTCCGTAGTGCAACAAATCAAATGTTCCATATGTAATCACTTTTCTCATGGTAATCCCTCACTGTCTATTAATCATCATCACGTGATTTATAATATTTGTCATCTTCCTCTTCTTCAACGTCATTGATTGTCACAAGTATTTCTAACAATCGTGTTCCTTCTGCTTTATACGTTGTCAAATCAATATGATCGACATGAATGGTTAAGCGTTCATCCTTTTCAGGAATCACTCCCAATTCAGTAATCATAAATCCAGCCATTGTATCAACATCTGTCATCGAAATAGTTGTTCCAAATTTTTCATTAAAATCATTAATTAACATACGTGCTTCAATGAGATACTGATTATCACTTACTTGTTTTAATAAATGATCAATCGTTAATTCATCTGATTCGTCGTCAATCTCACCAACAATCTCCTCTAATAAATCTTCAAACGTTACTAAACCAGATACACCACCATATTCGTCTAATAAGATAGCCATATGATTTTGTGTTTTCTTTAATTCTCTTAATAAATCATCAATAAAAATCGTTTCGGGTACATATAATGGTTCATGTATCACATTCAACAGATTTAAATTTTCAAATCCTTTTTCTCTGGCTTCTTTTAGTAAGTTTTTTAAATGTAGAATCCCGATGACTTTATCTTTATCGTCATCATAAACTGGAATTCTTGAGAAATTGTTTCCTAATACTTTATCAATATTATCTTCTGCTGAGTCGTGAATATCAATCATGAAAGCATCAGTACGTGGTACCATTACTTCTCTAGCCATTGTAGTGTCCAATCCAAAAATACCTTGCACCATTTCCAACTCATCAGAGTCTAAGACCCCTTCATTAGTTAGCATATAGGCCATTTCTTCACGAGTCATACGTTCTTTTTCATCATCAAACTTCATTGGCGTAATACGACTTAAGAGATTTGTTGAACTTGATAATAACCATACAAACGGTCTCATCACTTTACCTAACAATGAAATAGGTCCCATTACAAATCTAGCAACCGCTTCAGGTTTATTTAAAGCAATTCGTTTTGGATATAATTCCCCAAATACAATAGAAATATACGTTAATAACACTAGTACAATCACTTGTGATGCTTGTTTTGCCCAAGCAACATCACCAAAAACAGGTGCTAACTCTCTAGCAAAAGAATTTGCCAAAGAAGCCCCTGACAAGATAGTAACTAACGTAATCCCTACTTGAATAGTCGATAAAAAATTTCCTGAATCATTGATTAGACCCAGCAATTTAATGGATGCTTTGTCTCCTTCTTCAGCCTTATTTTCCAATCTGTTTCTATTTACCGAAATAACGGAAACCTCCGCAGCAGCAAAAAAGGCGTTTAGTAATGTTAACACAATCAAAATAATAATATTGATAAAAATAGACTGACTCTCAGGGTCAGCGTTCATAAGCTTTTCTCTCCTAACATTTATTCGTTCTTTTTAATATTCCTCCGAAAATCGTATCATAAATAACAGTTAAATTCAATATAAAAGATAAATACCCCCATATTATTTAACGGGAGTATTTTCTTTTTTTATACGTTTATTTAATTGAATCATATCATAGACATAAACGACTATTGTTTTACACACTGCATAAAAAGGAACACCTAAAATCATTCCTAAAAGACCTGCGATGTTTCCTGCCACTAGCAAAATAATAATAATAGTAAGAGGATGAATGTCCAAACTTTTTCCTATAACATTTGGATAAATAATATTTCCATCAATTTGTTGAACAATCAACACCACAATACAGGCTAGAATGGCTTTAACAGGATCAGTAAATACCGTAACAAACAGTGCAGGTGCTAACCCAATATAAGGTCCAATATAAGGAATCATGTTAGATAGTCCAGCTATGACACCAAATAAAAAGGCGTAATTGACACCAACTAACATGTACCCTACACTGGTTGCCACGCCAACAAATAAACACTCTATCATCTGACCACTGATATATTTTGAGATGGTTTGACTCATTTTTATAAGTAATCCTGTCATCTCTTTCCTATGTGTTTCCGGGAAAAAGCGAATCACATTTGGTAAAAATTTATCCCCATCTTTTAACATGTAAAACAAGATAAACGGAACAGTGAAAATAATCATAACAATCCCTGCCATAGAAGAAATAAATGAACCTAATCCATTTCCTAGACTAGATAAAGTTGTTTTGACAATATTCCCAAACGAGATATTCCATTGTTCTAAATACTGTTGAATATCCACATTCTTCATCACGGGATGATGAGCAACTTCATTAATTGTTTTTTCAATTGCCACATAAAAATCTGGTGCTGATTTAGTCAACATGGTTATCTGTTTTATCAAATTAGGAATCACAGACATAATAAGTAATAGCACTATGCCCACTAAAAATAGCATAATAATGGCTACAGCCCATGTTCTTTTAACCCCTTTTTTTAACATAAATAATAAAATTGGGTTCACACAATAAAATAAAAAACCTGATATAATAATTGGTGAAAACATGGTAGTAAATAAGGTCCCTATCGGTTTGAATAAAAAGTTAATTTGTGTTCCTACTAAAATTAACGTTGCTATAATAAGTAATTCAAGTGACCAAAACATTAGTTTAGACGATTTTAATTTTTGTAACATATAGTCCCCTCACTTTATTTAAATTCACGTATGTTTATTATAATCTATTTGTTAAAAAAAAACTGCTAATTTGATAAAATGATACAAACCACATAAAGGAGACAAAAATATGTCACAACTGCTTCATACAAATGATCTTCACTCTACTATTTATCATGATGCAAAAGACATTCGATTAAATGTTTTTGTAAAAGAGCAAAACATTCCTAAATCTATTGAAATAGCTGATGAGGAGTTAGCCATTCATTGTGTCTTATATGATGAAAATAGAAAACCTTTAGGCACCGTTCGATTGCTACCAATTGATAAAACCACTATGGCAGTACAACGTATGGCTGTCGATAAAGAAGCAAGAGGAAAAGGAGTAGGCAAACAACTTATGACTTATGTAGAAGATGTCGCAAAGCAATACAATGTCTCTACTCTTATTTTAGGTGCACAGCTGCATGCTTTTGATTTCTATCGTTCACTAGGATATGAATCCTTTGGTGATACATATCGGGAAGCAACTATTGAACACCAACATATGAAAAAAACAATATAAAAATAAACAAGACAAAGAGTCTCTCTTTGTCTTGTTTATTTTTATAACCCCTTACATTTCTTTAATCGACATAACTTGTCTTTTTTTACTATAATTAATAGATGCTTCCTTTGGTATTGTCATTACTTTCTTTTCTGGCTCAATGACTTCTCGAATAATTTTTTCAGAGGCAAAATTGTCTGAATGAGACAACTTCACTATCATCAGACCAACACAAAGAACGGCACTTATTAAGAATAGGATAGATAGTTTTTTCTTCACTTAAATACCCTCCTTTATTCATCTTGTAAAAAGTATAACATAATAAATTCAAACAAAATGGTTATTTTTTTCGTTTCAAAAACAAAAAAATAACAAAAAACGATGACGCTCTCTCATCGTTTTTTGTTAACCTCTTCATTGCTTATCAAACCCTGAATTTACGAAACAGACAGTTGCTTCATTTTCTTGATAATTGTTGATACCGTTTATACCAAATATCGACGTATTCATCAGAGAAAGGACCTTTTCCTTCATTAATCCAGTCTACCAAAATCTTCACATTTTCTTTAAGAACAATATCAATTTCGTTTGGGTAATTCATTAGTCTTCGATGATCTTCATATTCATCAACATCTAATAAGCGTTTTTCTCCATCAGGAAACACTTTTATATCCAAGTCATAATCAATATATTTTAAAGCTTCCTCATCCAAGACATAAGGTGAGGCAAGATTACAATAGTAGGAAACTCCTTTCTCTCGTATCATAGCAATTATGTTGAACCAATATTTTGTATGGAAATATACAATAGCAGGTTCACGCGTCACCCATCGGCGTCCATCTGATTCTGTCACAAGTGTGTGGTCATTCATGCCAATTATCGAACACTCACTTGTTTTTAGGACCATTGTGTCGCGCCAAGTTCGATGTAAACTTCCGTCATGCTTGTAACTCTGGATCGTGATAAACTCTCCCTCTTTAGGAACACGCATCACTATTTAATCCTGCTTTCTTTGACAATGATTGCCAATTTTTCACATGGGCGTTAAATTTATTATTTAACACCAATATCAGAATTATTATAGCATACCTTCCTCTATTATATCACTAGTTATTCATACTTTTCTTTAGTAGTTCCACCATCTTTTGTTGCGGTTTTGGAAAAACGTACTGCGGAAATTCGTCTAAATAACTCCACTCTTGATTAGTTAGATGAGTATTATTTAGCCCCTTTATCTCATCTTGAACCACTAATATATGCCATTTTCGATGACTAAAGATATGTGTTACAATTCCTAAAAGTTTTTTACCTTTTACATTGTCTGCTTCATCATATAAACTTAATTGCTCAGCTACTACACCTGTCAATACATCCTGTGAGTCATAAATTTTTGAGAAACGATCGTAATCCTTTTTCGTTACTTCCCTCATTGGAAAAGTCCACATATCAGCTAACAACCCATCCGATGGTCGTTTTTCCAATAAAAAAGCCCCCGTATCATTTTGTAAAATATCGGCTACATAATAAAGAGGTGTCGCTTTTTCTTTTTTCTTTTTCACTGGGTATTTAGATATCGTATTCGTTTGTTTTGCTTCACAATACGCTTGTATAGGACATGTTTCACACGACGGCTTAGTTGGCGTACAAATCGTAGCACCTAAATCCATTAGGGCTTGATTAAAATCGCCCGGCTCACTTTGAGACATGGTGTCTCTTACATAACGATCAAATACTTTTCGTGTTTTAGGTAACGCAATATCATCAGCCAAACAAAATAAGCGACTATAGACTCGCATCACATTTCCATCAATTGCTGGCTCTGGTAATGAAAATGCAATACTCCCAATCGCTCCACCTGTATAAGGTCCAATTCCCTTTAAAGATAAAATATCCTCTATTTTATTTGGCATCTTTCCATCAAACGTTGCTACTATTTCCCTTGCAGCATGTTGCATGTTTCTGACACGTGAATAATACCCCAGTCCTTCCCACGCTTTTAACAATTTATCCTCATTAGCATTGGCTAACGCTTCGATTGTTGGAAACCACTCCATAAACCGATTAAAATAAGGAATCACAGTGACAACTTGTGTTTGTTGCAACATAATCTCAGACACCCATACTCTATAAGGATCTGTTGATTCTCTCCATGGTAAGTCTCTTTTTTCAAGACGATACCACGTTAATAAATCCTCTTGAAAACTGGCTGTTTTTTCTTGTGTCCAAGTTATCTCTTTACTCATTTTTTTACTCTAACTCCATCTCTTTTTCTTCTATATAACGATTAATATCATCAAATGAAAAGCCCTTTTGATATAAACTTTGTGTTATCTTCTGATGCCTTTTTCGTGCATCCAATCGCTCATGACGACGCCATAATTTATCTCCTTGTTTCACTAATAAGCTATATTCATCTTCTTCCTCATCAAAATCTAGCTCGTCGATTAATTGAGAAATCACATCAGCGTGAAATCCTTTTATAAATAATTGTTGACGAATTTTATTCACACGCTCTTTTTGACTTTTTTGTTGATATTTTCGCAACATTTTTTCTGTTAATCTTTTTCCTAAAACCAACTGATGAGTGTGATCAAATAAGCTCAATGCGTCATCAATCGTTCCACCATCTACCCCTTTTTTCATTAAAAACTCTTTGACACCTTGAGGGCCTTTATCAGTGGTTCTAATGGCTGTGCGAACATAACTTTCAGCAAATACCTGATCATTTAATAAGGATAATTCTTTTAATTTATCCATAATCTTGACTATTTGTGGGAAACTAATCTCTTGTTTTTTTAAATAATCTGTTATTTCTTGTTCGCTCCGTAATTGATAGCTTAGGTAATTTAGTGCTTTTTGATACCCTATATCAAAACTTGCTTCTTCTTTTACTTGATTTAATAACTCTTCTGATACCTCACTGCCTTTAAGGAGACGATGTCTGACGAGTGAATCTTCTGAAATCGTCATCGTCAATCCACTTTTGGTTGTTAAAAGATACCCTGTTTTTTCTTTTTTGATGCTTTGAATGACTTCCATTACTTTTAGCCCCCTTGCATCTTTTTACTATATCATATTTTTATTATATTTTATCCCAGTAACTATCATATTCTTCTATAAACTCGTGAATCGTCAACGTTTGATGGCGTTGTTGGACAGTCAAAAAATAATCAACCGTATGACGACATCTATCCAATCGTTTACTATCAATGGGGGTCAACAGACGCGTCACATTATCAAAATGATACTCGATAAATCGACCTCTTTCTTCAACCACTTCATCTAACATTTGGGACATCTCAGGATAAAAATATAACATATAATGTCTCATCGCCTCATGAATACGTGAGAGCAATGATTTACACTCATAATCTATCTCGATGCTTAAATAATTAGAAAAATTAATCATCGTTACACCTTTACTAATTTGATGACACGTTTCAATGTACATAATGTTAAAAAAGCTAGTATCCTTCCTAACTGATCCGTTTAACGGCACAAACAGACAACATTTATCAATCATAGGTTGTTTGTATCGTTTTTGACTAAAGTCATCGTATAACGCTACTGTATGTATGACTTTTTGGAAAATACGTTGATTTCTTTCGTTATACTCACTCATCAACATTTGAGTATTTGAGGTTGTCAAAATAGGAAGTGACGTCGATGAAAAAAGAAGGGTCTTATATGCCAATCCCAAATCAGAAATATCATGAATAAAATAAATATCTTCTGACAAATGAGTTTGCCCCATTTTGACACTACAAGGTAAAAATTTGTTATATAAATCGTTTAGTGTGATTGAATCTCCATGCGCTAATGCTTCATATATTAATCGTTTTCTGCCTTCAGTTTTCATTCGCTTCTCTCCTATATTTTGTTCTTTTATCGTTTATTATTTTAACATATCCTATTTATTTTTAAACCGTTTTCATACATTTTTAAATGATTTTACGCAAAAAATTCAAAAATTGGTTTTTTCGTTATTGACGCATTTTCCCTATACTCACAGTGGCTAGCCAAATGATTAACTTTTGAGAGGATAATAACAATGGAAGAACAACTATTTACTACCTATCATTCATTGATCTTAGGCGCATTAAAGAAATGTCACATCACACCGACACATCCAGAATTTGATGATTACCTACAACGAGCAAGAATTGAATTACTTATAGCACATAGACACTATCAGACCGATGTGGAAAATCACCCACCATTTCGCCCATTTGTGTACCAAAAAATTTATTGGGCAACATTAGATGCTATCAGAAAAGAACAGCGACGCTTTGATAAAGATGTCATCGAAGAGTCCTTTCTTGAGTCAATCCCTCAAGAAGAGGATATGACCTGCTGTCTGGTCGCGTCTGATTTATATCATGAGCTACTGGCTCTTTTATCTAAAGACGAAACCCATTTTTTAAACGATCGCTTTTTTGAGCAATTAACCATTAGTCAAATCGCTAAAAAACACCACGTTGCCAGACAAACGGTTTATCGTTGGCGAGATGGTGTAAGAAAAAAATATCAAAAAATTGAAAAAAAGGTGTGACACTTTTGAGTTGGGAAACGTTTATATAAGTGTAAGGCGCGCGACTTACAAAAAAACAAAAAGGACGTGACTATCATGGAAAAACTATTTGACAGTAAAAAAGCCATCTTATCATTTAAAGCAGTAGGAGACAATAAACCACGTAAACAAACCCTTGCCAATTTAATCGAAGACGCTTCTGATGAAAGCATTTTAGATTTAAGTGATGTCTTCAATAACCTTGCACCAACTGATGAACCATTAGAAAAACTAGCAATCGTTGATACACACCACTATGATATTTAATCACTCAAACTAACTAGGAGGAAACACCCATGAAAAAATTAAACTTAAACTTTTTAAATGAAGACAATAAAAAAACTACCTTAGTACCAAAAGTAGCTAAACAAGATTTAACAAAAGATGAAGTAAAAGAAGCCATGACTATCATCGCCACACTTGATTTGTTTGAATCAAACGGTAAAAAATTATACGTGACACCAAAATCAGCACACTATAGTGAAACAATTATTACAGAGTTGTTCTAACCTGTTAGACGACGTTTACCACAAACGTCGTCTTTTCTTATACCAGAAAGGAGTTTTTAGATGTTAAAAGTAATCGACTTATCAAACCATCAACGAGGGATGTCACTTGATACACTAAAAGCAGATGCCTTTATCTTCAAAGCAACAGAAGGCACTTATTTTATTGATGATACATGTAACACTTTTGTCCAACAAGCCAAAAAACTAAATAAACCTTATGGGGTGTATCATTTTCTAGATCAAAATGATGTCATCAAACAAGCAGACTTTTTCTTAACACACATCAAAGGTTACATAGGTGAAGCAATCCTTGCGCTTGATTATGAAGAGTATGGCAAACAAGGCGCACAAAAAGCCAAAGAATTTTTAGATTACGTCTACAAACAAACAGGCGTGAAACCTCTCATCTATATGAATGAAAGTGATGCAAACTCTGATGATTGGTTGGATGTCGTAGCTGGTGATTATGGCTTATGGGTCGCGAAATACTCTCAACACACACCTGTCGTTAAACAATGGCCAAGCTATGCGATGTGGCAATATACCAGTACTCCTGTTGATACCAGTTATTTTTATGGAGATAAACTTGCTTGGCAACAATATGCTACACCCAAAAAGACCATCACCCAACAAAAGGACGCTTATCATACAACAGGAACACGATTTGAAGCATTAAGAACACTCGTCATTCAAGCCGATGAATCCTTTAAAAAAGCATCTGGTATGCACTTTTCCAAAAGTACTGTCTTTGATATTGAGCAAATTTGCCACACCAAAACAACAACGCATGCTTGTATACTCTATAATCATCGCAAAGTATTTGTTACACTTCACAAGGATTATGTTAGAAAGATAGATTAGGATAAAAAAATACCCCTCCACGAGGAATCAAATCGATTTCTTGTGGAGGGAGTTTGTTTATATTTTTGGAAGTGTTATATAACTACCTAATTTTTCTTGAAGTTCTTTATCATAATTAGGTAGCAATCCACCTGCTGGTGTAAAGGTCAATTCACCAATATAAATTCCACTATCAGTTACTATTATATCTACCCTTACTAATGGAATTTCTTTAATATGTTCGTAAACTTTATCTAGTATATCAGTAATGGTACTATTTTTCTTTAATTCCTCAATATCTATTATTTCTTTTTTGGTAACCTCTTTTTTTTCTTTAAAATCAGTTTGTTTATTATCAATCATTCTAAATTCAACTGTACTAACAAATTTTGGTACTCCATTAAAACAAAATATTTGATACTCTTTTTCAATATTTAAAAATTCTTCTATTAAAATAGTAGATGTCATTTTTGAATAATGTCTTTCTCCTGAAATATCGCCATAATCTTGTTTCATCCAATTATTAATTTTATCTTTCAGAATTTCATAATCAGTATTATACTTATTATTAACTATAGCATTCATATTACTTGCGTTACTTTTTTTTATTACAAAAGCTGTAGGTAATGAGTCAAAATTTATTTCATCAACACTAGTATATGCACCAATAATTGGTGGTAGGTACTCCCTCAAACTAGATTTTTCCAAGACTTTCCTAAGTCCATACTTATCTCCTAAAGTGTAGGCAGGTTTATACGTTGGATAGTAAAATAACATTAACCAAGTTATTTTCTCTGATAAAGTTTTCGGATTTATTAAATTAGGTTTGTAACCCATTACTCTTTTAAATCTAATCTTTGTAAATAATTTTATATTATATTTTTTTATTGTTTCATTAATAATTTTTTTCATCATACTCATCCAATCTTTACTCTTGGTTCCTTTTTACTATAAGTTATTACCCTAGAAATTTTATAGCTTAAATTAACTTTTAATCTTGATTAAATATATCTCTTGTATAAATCTTATCCAATGAGTCTGCTAATTCTTTTTCGATACGATTGGTTACGATAACTTCTGATACTTTTTTAAATTCATCTAAATCTGTGTAGACTTTTGAATTAAAAAATGTGTCTTCTTTTAGTGTTGGCTCGTAAACAATCACTTCTATTCCCTTAGCTTTTAATCGTTTCATAATCCCTTGAATAGACGAGTATCTAAAATTATCCGAGTTAGCTTTCATCGTTAAACGGTAGATACCTACAATTTTGGGTTGCTTAGCAATAATCTGGTCAGCGATAAAATCTTTTCGAGTTCTATTTGCATCAACAATTGCCCCAATAATATTATTGGGTACTTGGTCATAATTAGCCAATAATTGTTTGGTGTCTTTTGGTAAACAATAACCACCATAACCAAATGAAGGATTGTTGTAATGACTTCCTATACGAGGATCTAAACCAACACCTTCGATAATCTGTTTAGTGTCTAGCCCTCTCACTTCTGCGTAGGTATCTAGCTCATTAAAATATGACACTCTTAAAGCAAGGTATGTATTTGAAAATAATTTAATTGCTTCAGCTTCTGTAGAATCAGTTAATAAAACAGGTACATCCTTTTCATAAGAATTATCCAATAATGCTTTAGCAAATACTTCCGCTCTGTCACTTCTCTCACCTACTATAATTCTTGATGGATGTAAGTTATCATATAAGGCTTTTCCTTCACGTAAAAACTCTGGTGAGAAAATAATGTTTTCCGTGTTGTACTTTTCTTTCAGCTCTTTTGTATATCCTACAGGAACGGTCGATTTTATAATAAAGATAGTATCTGAATTGATTGTTAATCCTTTTTCTATCACACTTTCAACCGTTGATGTATTAAAATAGTTTTTCTTTTCATCATAATCTGTTGGTGTTGCAATGATACAATATTCACCATGATTGATTGTCTTATCAAAATCTGTTGTGAATTCTATCGATAAAGATTTATCCGTTAAGAATTCCTCAATTTCATTATCAACTAATGGTGAGACCCCTTTGCTCAATAATTCTATCTTTTCATCTACTATATCATATGCCATTACATCATTATTTTGTGATAATAATAATGCGTTAGCTAAACCAACATAACCCAAACCTACAACTGAGACTTTCATTTTTTCACCTCTACTAGAATTTAAACATATATTTTATATCATTAGATTTTCCTTATCCATTGTGTAATCACTACTAATATATATATTTTTTTTAAAATCTAAAATTTACTTTCTTTCAGTTCTCATAAATTTCATAAACACATTTTCTTTAAACAACATAGTTACTATAAAATAAATTATCATACCAAAAACACCTTGAATTATTGTGGTTATAATATTAGCATTCATATCTTTAGTAATTACATAAACTACAATATACATTACTATAGAGGATGTAATATAGATTAATATCTTTTTAAAGCTGAATCTAAAAGTAGTATTCTTTTTTAAATCATATAACCTTATAATCGTTACTAAACATTCGGATACAAATGTTGCTATGATAGCTCCATACATTCCAATAATAGGAAGTAATATAACGTTTAAAAGTATTGATATTATTGCTGCTACAATAACTGAAATATTGAATTCTTTTATCTTATTTTTTGGAATCAAATACTGTCTTACTATAGATATACCTAATGGCATTATTACAACTAACGGAGCAAGAATTGGTACTGTTACATTCAATAATTCAAAGTCACTCCCAAAAAACCAAGGAATCATTTTATTATTAACTAGAACTATCCCAAACATTAATGGGATACTAAGAAAAAACTGTAAGTCCAGAGATTTCTCCATAGTATCAATCATTTTACTGTGATTGTTGTCAGAGAATAATTTTGTCATATGTGGCATAAGAACTGTATCTAATGTACCAATTAATGTTACAAATATTGTAATTAACTGTAATGAATTAGAGTACAGACCCACAGCTACACTAGATACCATTAATCCTAAAAGTGTTTTGTTCATATTAGTATATAGAGTTAAAGAAATTTTCCCTATAAAATACCTACTTGCTGGTTTAAAATGCCTATTAATTCTTTTTAAATCTGGTTTGATCCATAAGATTTTATTTCTCATAAATATCCATAGAGAAAGGTTAGATAAAAAAACACTCATACTCTGAATTCCAAAATACAGCCACAAATCATTAATATCTTTTACAAACAAAAGAATACATATAAAAGATAAAATTTTTATAATAAAATTTATTATAGATATAGACTTAAAATCCTCAATACCATAATAAAACCAAGATATATCAAATAGTGTAGCAAGTAAACTAAATGAAGATATTAAAAAGAATAACTTGTTCCCCACAAATAATAAGAAGATAAAATATAATAAAAGTATTATTGATATTATTTCAATGTTAAATATCTCTAATTCCCAAAATTTCATTGAAAGTTTATATTTATTATCTTTTACAATTGCTATTTCTCTAATTCCATAATTAGCCAGACCTAACCCAGCAAATAGAATAAAATATGATACTATAGAACTCACATAATTATATATACCCAATCCTTCAGCTCCTAATGCGTGTGAAACTATAGGTATTGTAATAATAGGTAATATTATTAGTGTTAATTGATATAATCCTTGATAAATAATATTATGTATTAGTTTTTTTTTCATATATACTCCTTAAAAGTTCCAAAAAAATAAATAAGGTAAAACATTAACCATATTATTGGATAGTTGATAATAAAAAGGAATTAAAGTTATTAACAGCGTTCCGACTGATGTAATAATATTAAACATATATTTTTCCTTTATAAAACAAGAAAAATAGGAAATCGTTAGAGGTATAAAAAACAAGTACATTATATTAAAATATAGAACTACCCTAATCATCATAATATTTTTATTAAACATTATATCTAGAATTAAAGAAATTAGTACACACGCTAGTAGAAATCTATAATACGAATCATTTTTATCAACATTTTTTTTCACTACGTATACTCCCATAAGAATAAATATCATTAAGAATAAAGAAAGTATCACCTTATTTCCATTACCTGTTGATGCTAAATTTACCGCACTATTTTGATTAAAATACATATTGTAGTCTGGAAATATTTTTGAAAAAATAATAGTAAATCTTGAAAAGAAAACTCCTGAAAGTATAGTTGATATACCTAACCAAATATATCTTTTCGTATTCCATTTTATTTTGTAGAGAATAAAATATAATACCCCTATGATTGAAACTTGATGAAAACTTAGAGCCAATGTAAAGTATAGTAAAAATCTCTTTTTCTTATTAATAAAATAATATATTGAAATAAATAAAAATATTACAGATATATATTGTCTTGTTGCATTCATTGTCACAAAATAATGATATAAAGTTATATATAATAAGCTAGACATATATGGATTTGTTGACAATCTTTTAAAACATATTGACATACCTAAAGATATAACGAGCGAATTAAATATCGTTATTATTTGTGGATTATTATTTACTCTATAGATAAATAGGTTATAGAGTGTGTATCCAGGAAATTTTGAAAAATCATAATATTCGGTTCCCATTAGTCCTATTGTTTGAAATATAGATTGATAGTTATATGTATCGGTTCCAACGCTTTGAGCTCTAAGTCCACTAATCACAAACGTAGTCACAAAAAAAACTAGTAGGTAATACGAAGAGAAGTCTTTACCCTTTCTAGCTTCAAGAGACTTAAAAATTAAAATACTTATTAAATTAATAATTATAAGTGAAGTATATATTATCATATTAAAATCCTCATTTTATCAATATCTAAAATCTAGAAATTGTTTCCTTTAAATATTTCACAGTCAAAATTCTTATATTATTTCTTTTCAACTTTTTATAGATTATCATCAAATCACTAATAGAAAAAGAGTTTCTGATAGCCAACACTAAATAACTCAAACCTACTATATTTAAATTATAAAACTCGTTTTTTTCCATCTGTAGTTCTATATATTTATAATATTCTATAAAAATATCGAGTCTATCTAATGTCTGTTTAACACTAATATCAGAAGTTAATGAATTATCTGATTCCACACAACAATATATTACATCTTTTGTAGCTAATATTCTATGTGTTTCACTAGCTGTTTTAGCTGAGAACATTACATCATTAGAAACATAAACCTCGTCAAATTTGAAGCCATGAGTACTAACATAATCTCTATTAATTAGTTTAGACCACGGTACAACAAATTTATATTTTAATGAATTTAGTCCATCTTTACTTCCTTTCAGGTATTCAGATACTAAGTATTCATAATACTCATGGCGAGTTGTTCGAACACTACTATTTTTAGACTCACTTATACTTGTTGGAGTAAAGTACACTATATCGATTTCTTCTTTATTTGTATATTTTTTTAATAAGTCTCTATAATCAGGTACAAAATAATCATCTGAATCTGCAAAAATTAGCCATTTATTAGATGCCTTGTCCATCCCTATGTTTCTTGCTTTTCCAGCCCCTCCATTTTTTCCCGTAGACAACAGCCTAAATCTTTTATTTTTCTGTAATTTTTGAAGCTCAATTAAACTTGTGTTTGAACTACAATCATCAATAACTATTATTTCATCTTGATCAATCAATGTTATTGAATCCAATAACCGCTTTAAACTTTCTACTGAATTATAATGGGGAATTATATAACTAATCGAATTCAATTTCCACCATCCTCTATATGCTTATTTGTTTTTTTCTTAGCATCGTATTATTTTTGAATTTAAATGATATTTTAGAAACCAAATATATTAAATTTAGATTCTTTAATTCTACTGGTTTAGATAAAATAAACTCTACTTTAGAACTTGAATTTACTTTAATATTCTTTAATTTATCATCTCTTAATAACTGTTGGGCTTTATACTTTATTATTTTTCTACTTGCTCCAATACTCAAATCATTATATAATTCTGAATAAAAAATTTTTATATATTGAAAATTTAAATCTTTTTTTACATCATATTTTTTATAATACTTCTCTAAACTAACAATATTTTTTTTTCTAACCTGATACTCATTTTCTCTATAATTATTTGTAAGTTTACTATGCTCAACCTGATATACATATAAGAATTTATTTATTACTGATACTTTCTGACATTTCTCTACATACTTTAAATTAAAATCAAAATCTTCTCCTATCTGTAATTCTTCATCAACTAATATATTATTTTCGTCTATAATTGATTTTTTATATAATTTATTTACCATACTGTTGAATATTTTTTTTTCTATCAATTTAGGAACATTTTTAGCAATTATATTATCCCCAACAAATATCTCATCTTCTCCATATTCCATATTAAAATTTATATCAGTATACTCTATACAACAAATAACACAATCAGAATCATCTTTTTCTGCTTTCAACAGCATCTCTTTTAAAAAATTTTTTTTATAAATATCATCGGAGTCTAAAAAGCAAATATACTTACCTTTACTTAAAGAAATCCCCAAATTTCTGGCTGAAGATACCCCTCCATTTTTTTTCGACACTAATTTTATAGTATTTTCATTTTTATTTTTTAATTCTAGTGCTTTTTCAAATGTCGAATCAGTAGATCCATCATTAACAAGTATAATTTCGCAGTTACTTTCTGACTGATATAAAATACTTTGTATTGTATTCTCAATGGTTTTTTCACAATTATACATTGGTATAACTATACTTACTACGGTTCCATCAACCAAAATTTATACACTCCTGTCACTCAATACTTTTATATATTTCTTTAATTTTACTATTAACTGTGGATACTGAAAATTTTTCATAATTTAATATAGAATAAGAAGATAATTGATCATATAATTTTCTGTCACTATATATTTTTTCTATTTCACTTGCAAAATTATAAGCTGTAAAATCTGTAAGAAAACCATTTTCACCTTGAACAACAATTTCAGAGCTTCCTCTATTTTTAGTTGCTATAATAGGTAGTCCACAGCATCCAGCTTCTATTAAAAATAATCCTAGTCCTTCTCTATAGCTTGAACTTACCGCTACATCACATACTTTTATAATAGGTATCAAATCATTTCTCATACCTAAAAAAATAATATTATCTGAAAGACCTTTTTCTGTTGTATAATTTTGGTATTTTCCTTCAAAATTATCTGTTCCTACTAAGAGTAACTTAATATTTTTATGTTTTTTTACCAATAATTCCATAGAATCTATAAGTAGCTTCTGATTTTTATTTTCATTTAATTCTGCTCCAAAGATAAGAATAAAGTCATCTTCAGATAACCCAAGCTCACTTCTACTTAATTTGTTTATTTTCAGTATTTCTGGTACATTAACACCCGGACCATTAATTAAATGTAACTTTTTCATATGCATTTTTTTGTTTGCAATATTATAATCTTCGTTATTAATAGTAACCAAATTTTCTGTTCTATAAGATAGTATTTTTTCAATTGGATAAAATATCAACCAATTCTTTCTTGGAGCTCCTTTATAAAAATGAAATCCATGAGCTGTATAAATAGTTTTTCCTATATTATTTTTTTGCAATCTCACTATCGCAGAGGCTATCGGTGTATGAGTATGTATAATATCAAAATTATTTTTTTCTATAAGTACCTTAAATTGTTTATACGCATTTATATTATCTCTACTATATATAGACCTCGAAAAATCTATCTGATGCATGACGGCATCTTTATTTATTTTTTTTATATTACCATAATTAAAGTTCGTAGCTAAATGGACTTCTATTCCTTCATCTATTAAATCATCTATTAAATGCTCAAAAAAATTCATAGTAACTGAAACTGTTGTAACTATTAATATTTTCATTAGTAATGCACTCCTATACTCTTCTTATTGGATTACCAACGTATATACCAGATTTTAAAATATCTCTTCTAACCAAAGAACTTGCTCCTATCATTACGTTATGTATAAGTTTTATATCATTTATTACAGTACTACCTATACCTATCCAAGTTTTTTTACCAACACTCACCCTACCTCCTAAGCTAACATGGGGAGATAAGTGGACAAAATCAGATATAATATTTTCATGTTCTACTATAGTTCCTGTATTGATAATACAACCTTTTCCAATTGTAGAATCTGTATTAATCACAACATTTTGATGAATTGATGTTCCGTTTCCGATACTACAATATTTACTAATATATGATGTAGGATGAATTAATGAAACAATATTACATTTTAATAAGGTTAATTCTTCAAAAAACTTTTCTCTAACGCTGTTATCACCAATCGCTACAAAGAAATCATGTGAAGTATAATTCTCCATATCACAAGTTTTACCTATAATATCAAAATCTAAACATTTTCTAGCACTCGGGAAACTATCGTCCAAAAAACTAATAGTTTTCCATTTATTCATCGACTCAGCTATCTCAGCACATACTTTACCATGCCCACCTGAACCTATTATTATTAATTCTTCCATTAATTTTCTCCATTGAATTTTTCTATCGTAACTGAAGTATCTGAACTAATGCCCTCTTTGATAAGTACTTTTTTTATTGTTAGAAAAATGATTTTAATATCTAGTGAAAAAGAAATAGACTCAATATAATCAATATCAAATTGAAATTTTTCACTCCATGAGATAGCATTTCTTCCATTTACTTGAGCTAACCCAGTTAATCCAGGTCTTACTAGATGTCTTTTAATTTGGTCATCTGTATATATATCAAGGTACTCTATTAATAGTGGTCTTGGTCCAACTATTGACATATCGCCTTTAAATATATTCCATAACTCTGGTAACTCATCTAAACTAGTGGAACGAAGTATTTTTCCAAATGACGTTAGCCTTACATCATCTGGCAATAAACTTCCCTGTTCATCTCTTTTATCTGTCATTGTTCGAAACTTATACATATTAAAAATTTTGTTATCTTTACCTGGTCTTTTTTGTATAAAGATAACTGGTGAACCAAGTTTTATTCTAACCAAAATAGCGGCTACCAAATAAACTGGTGATAAAACAATCAATGCTAACCCTGAAAGTATTATATCTAAAAATCGTTTCATATACTTAACATAGAATGTTTCCTTTATCATAAATCTTTCTCTCCAAATACTTCTTTTATAATGTTGATGACCCTCATTTGTTGTTCTACACTCATTTTGGTATCACTCGGTAGACATATTCCTTGATTGAATAATTCTTCTGATACATTGCCACCAATATAATCATACGAAGAAAAAACTGGTTGTAGGTGCATTGGTTTCCATATTGGTCTACTCTCAATATTTTCTTTTTCCAAAGCTTCCATAATCTCGATTGGTGTCACATGTTTTGTAACTAACATTGGTGTTAACCAATGATTTGAATACTCAAACTCATTTTCATTTGGAAAGATAACACCATCTAACTCTCCTAAATGCTCTTTATATAATGAGAATATTTGTCTTTTCTTTTCAACTCTGTCATCTAGTACTTTTAATTGCCCTCGACCAATACCTGCGACTATGTTACTCATACGATAGTTATAACCAATCTCTGAATGTTGATAGTGTCTTGCTTGGTCTCTACTTTGTGTAGCCCAAAAACGTGTTTTTTTTATTTTTTCTTCATTGTTTGAAACAAGCATACCACCACCTGATGTAGTGATAATTTTATTCCCATTAAAAGAGAAAATACCATAATCACCAATAGTTCCTGTATGTTTTCCCTTATAAAGAGTACCTAGACTCTCTGCAGCATCTTCAATCAACGCGACATTGTGTTCATCACATAATGCTTTTATTTCATCTAAATCAGCTGATTGACCATAAAGATGAACAACTAAAACTGCTTTAGGCGTATATTTTTCAAAGGCTTTCTTTAGTGCTTGTGGATCCATGTTCCAAGTTTTTCTATCACTATCTATAAAAACAGGCGTAGCTCCTACATAAATAATCGGATTAGCAGTTGCAGAAAAAGTTAAACTTTGGCAAAAAACGGTGTCACCCTCTGTTACGCCAACAGCTTTTAACGCTAGATGGATAGCAGATGTTCCTGAACTTAAGGCAGCTGCATGATCGATTCCTACATAGTCAGCTAATTCTTGTTCAAAACCATCAACATTTTTCCCAAGTGGGGCAACCCAGTTTGTATCAAAAGCTTCTTTCACATATTCTTGCTCATAGCCTTCATCACTCATATGGGGTGATGATAAATAAATTCTCTCATACTCTTTCATTTTATTACTCCTCACTTGATTGATTCGCAAATAATACTAGCTCTTTTGCTAATGCTGTGTAATCCTCTGGTAACTCTTTCAATTTTTTCATGACTTCATCATAGGTAAAGCCATTGACATTTCCTACAAATATTTTTTCATGGACTTGTTCTTTCGAGCGTTCTTTATCGACTAGTAACTCTTCGTAGAGTTTTTCTCCAGGTCTAATCCCACTTTCGATAATTTGTATCTCGTTTTCTGTATAGCCACTTAGTTTGATGACTTTTTTAGCTAAATCAACTATCTTCACTGGCTCGCCCATGTCTAAGATAAAGATTTCGCCACCTTTTGCCAGTGTTCCTGATTGGATAACCAAGCGACTGGCTTCTGGTATGGTCATGAAGTAGCGTGTCATACGAAAATCTGTGACAGTCACAGGCCCCCCTTTTTCGACTTGTTCTTTAAAGAGTGGCACAACGCTTCCTCTGCTTCCAAGCACATTACCAAATCGCACGGCTGAAAATTTGGTTGTTCCTTTGCCATTTAATCCCGTCACGATCATCTCTGCGATACGTTTGGTTGCGCCCATGACATTAGGTGGTTTCACTGCTTTATCTGTTGAGACCATAACAAAACTGGTAACATCATTGGCTAAAGCAGCTTCTGCTACGTATTTTGTTCCATAAATATTATTTTTTAATGCTTCTACTGGATTATACTCCATTAAAGGCACATGCTTATGTGCGGCAGCATGATACACAATAAAAGGTTTATGCGTGCTCATGACTTCAAAAATCCGTTTAGCATCTCTCACATCAGCAATCACTGGAACGATTTCTGTGTTTTTATCGGCATAATGTTGTCTTAATTCTTTTTCAATCAAATAAATAGAGTTTTCACCATGACCTAATAACACGATTTTTTTTGGCGAAAAAGCCATGACTTGTCGACAAATTTCTGAACCAATCGATCCGCCAGCACCTGTTACTAAGACAGTTTTATTGGCTAATTGATTCTTGATAGAATCCATGTCTAATGTGACTTCATCTCTTCCTAATAAATCAACCACATCAATGTCACGTAATTTAGTCACAGAGACTTCTCCCATGGCCAACTCTTCAATAGAAGGAATGGCGTTGATGGTCACCTCTAAATCTCGTGTCACATCTAGTAAATGCTCATATTGTGGCGCAGTCATAGAAGGAATCGCGACGGTTAAAACTTTTACTTCATATTCTTTTATAAGCATAGGTAACTCATCAATGGAACCCACCACTTTTAATCCAGATAAGTAAGTATTTTTTTTATTGACGTCATCATCAATGAATCCTTTGAAGTTTAATCCTAACTGAGAGGATTTATAGCGTACAGTATTGTATAATAGCTCTCCACCATCTCCCGCACCAATAATAAAGGCATTGTCACATTTTTTTACACCTTTATAATGATACATGTTTAAATAATCCACGATTAATCGCCAAGCGACCCTTGAACTGGTGATAGCTAGTAGAACAATAAAATAAGCTAATAATATTTGTAAATGCTCGATAGAAGACGATGGAACAAAACTTAAAATGATGTACTCCGACATACTTGAAGCACTAACAGCGAAAAAGATGGATAGAATAGCGTTAATGCTTGTGTATCTGGTTAGTCGATTAAACACCTTAAACACCGACCCTAATAATAAGTACAAGACAAGTTGTAATCCTATAACCCTTAGTGGGACAGGATCATTTGTTTGATATAAAAAATTGGTATAAAAACTAACAACTATATTAGCTAAAATAATGATACTTGCGTCCACACCAATCAGTATAGACATTTTGACTTTTCGACTCACAACAACGACCACCTTAACCTTTTTAAGAAAATCCCCAATGTTTTTTTGCTGATACAATGGGTGCTACCTCTACCTGTTCTCCATTAACAATATCTTTTGTTATTTGTACAAATGCGTTTCTTTTTTCTTTACCAAATTCTTTCTCTAGTAAATCATAAGCCGCTTTTGTATAAAAACCACGTGTTGATACATTATGCGCATCTGATGACAACATATGAGCATAATTTTGTTTAATCATTTGTTTTGTCACGCGTTGAATTTTTTTCCCAAACTGACCAATATAACTACCATTTGTCACTTGTGACAAGCACCCCATATCAATAAAGGGTTGTAATCTTTTAGGTTGTTCTAAAAAGATATTATTTCTCTCTGGGTGCACAATAATTGGTCGATAACCTTGCTGGCATAAATCAGATAAAACTGATTCACTATAATCTGGGACAGTTGAAAACGGGAACTCTATCAACAAATACTGATCATTTAAGTCAGCAAATAAGATATCATCTTTCACTATTCGACGGGATAAATCAGGTGAAATACGCACTTCCTGACCTTCAAATAATGTTAATGGTATCCCTTGCTCATCAAGTATTTTCTGACACGCGGCAACCTGCTCGATGATATCAGCCTTTTTATTAAGATAATGACCATTATTGTAGTGTGGTGTACAAAGGATATGAGAGATACCTTCAGACACAGCAGCTCGTGCCATGAATAAAGAATCTTCCATCGATTGTGCCCCATCATCTATGCCTGGTAATATGTGACAATGTAAATCAACAACCATAATCCTTTTCCTTCCTTTTTAACTATAATAGTAGTTTGCATAGTTGACTTCTACTTTGTCCAGATAAACACACCCTAAAATGGTTGTATCGACTTTATCCAGTAGATAAATGGATCGATTTAGTGCTTTTTTATCGGTTACTTCTTTTCTTACTACAACCACGACACCATCTAAGTGTGGAGACACTAATTGAACGTCTGTCACAGTTGAGGCAGGTGGCATATCAAAAATAACAAAATCATATAACTCATCTAATACACTGATGAGTTTTTTCATTCGAGGACTAGCTAATAATTCAGATGGGTTAGGTACTCTAATCCCACTTGTCATCACGTCAAGATAAGGAATATTTGTCTCTTGTACCACTTCACTAACAGATAATTGTGTTAAACTTAATAAATTGCTAAGCCCCGTACCATTGTCCAGTTCAAACGTTAAATGAGATGTTGGGCGTCTCATATCTGCATCAACTAATAATGTCTTTAATCCAAGTTTAGCAAACATAACAGCTAAATTGGCTGCTGTTGTTGACTTTCCTTCACTAGGTCCAGCAGATGTAATAGCCACACTTTTTGTTTGTTTTCCTAATTGTGAGTATTGGATATTAGTTCGAATGGTTCTAAATTGCTCAGAAATAGAGGAGTTTGGCTCAATTAATGTAAACAAGGTTGAAGGCTGAGGTGATTCCATTTTTCCTGATTTTTTTCGATTTGTTCTTTTCTTTTGACTCATTATGTTCTCCTTTTCACTCATTAATCAGATATTTCATCGTTTGATTCAAAGCGTGCCCTATATAGATCAGCATCTAATCCATCAACTTCTGTATTTAATGATTCTTTATACAAATCATTTACTTCAAAAAACATTTCTTCATTTACAAAGGCATTACTTTGTAATTTACGGATTTCATTCATCTCACGATCACTCATCAACGGGATAATCCCCAAGACTGGTAATCCTAGTTTATCTGATAAATAGTCCTCTGTTTTTACCGTACGATTAAATAATTCTGATAATAAAGCTAACATCACCCCTACGATTAAACCTAGAACAGCGCCAATTGCTATATTCACTTTTTTATTTGGTGAAATAGGCTGGTTATTCGGGGTGGCTTTTGATGCAATGGATACTTTATCTGTATCAGTCATCACAACAGCTTCTTGTTGAAAGATTTCTGAAACAGTATTTGCGATCGTGGCAGATTTAATAGGATCAGTCGTCACAGCTTTAATTGAAAAGAGCTGTGAATTTTGATTTTGCTCAACAGAAATAGCATGTGATAAGAAATCTTCTGAAATACCAGTCATCCCATCTTTAACTAGCTGATCCTTCGTTTTTTCTGTAACAACTTTACTTTTCACCAAATCCTTATAGGTGTTGATAAGTAGTAAATTGGAATTAATCTTATCCGTATTTATATTTGAGTCGGATCCTTTAGTTTGCACCACTAATTGGGTGGTAGCACTATACTTAGGGGTAATAACAAATAATGTCACGACTGTCGATATAATTGTTCCTAAGATTAACATACTAATAATCAACGCCAATTTTTTCTTTAAAAGTTGAAAAATCTCATCTAAACTAACTGTTTCTTCCATTGTTTCCTCCAATTTATTTGCTTTTCATTTTTTCTAATTATTTTCATAACCACATTATATCACAAGGAATGGATTTTAATTGTAACAATTTCGACTTAACTATCATATTTATACCAAAACATGTTATTTTATTCAGATTCTTTGTTAATAATATCATAAAAAGCCAACATTGCTTTTTTATTATAGTGACTCGGATTAAATGATTTAAACCGTTTCTTCTTCATAAGAGTGGCTTCCATCGCGTTAAATACACCTTCAGCATCATTCTGTTTTGCTAACATACCATATTTACCATTCCCTAATACTTGTCTACAAGCCGGTATGTCAGTTGACACCACGTTCATTTTTAATGTCAGTGCCTCAAGTAATACAATGGATTGCCCTTCATAAGAAGACGTTAAAACGAATACATCACAATGGGTCATAAAAAGATAAGGTTGATTTAATTGTCCCATCATGGTTATAACTTTTTCTAAATGATATTGTTTAATTTGATTCATTAAATTTTCTCGTTCAGGACCATCTCCAATTAGATAAAGATGCCCTTTTTTATATGTTTCATAATATAATTTAAATGACTCAATGAGGAGAGCTTGATTTTTTTCTTGTGATAGTCGTCCGACCGTCACAAAGGTTGGCTCGTTGACGGTATTAGGGTATTCAAAAAAAGTCCCTTCATTATTCATCACGCCTTTTGATAGATCGTAAGTTACATGATCTTTCCTTATCCAAACTTGTTTATTTTTAAGTTGGATTTGGTAAAACGTGTTGAATTGATTGGTTTGTGCTCGTTGAATCACACGTACTTCTTTTGGCACACGTGAGAGCAAGCCTTTATGTGTCAATACGTCATCAAGTGAGGCATAAATAACCACTTCTGATGTCTGAACGATTGCTGGAAAACATTGTGGCTCTTTTAACAAAATAAACGGATCGTGAGACACTGTAACAGATAACTCGGCTTCTTTTATAAAATAAGACAGACCATTTTCTAATTTAACTTTCACCCAGCCAGTTTGACTATTTTTTGATTGTAAAATCACTGATGTGCCAATGTCTAATTGAGTAGTTTTAGCGGCACTATCGGGCTGCTCATATGCTTTTGTCACGTTGGTTAACTGAGCTAATTCGTTAATCGGGTACTGTCTTGATAACGAAGTCAAATCATCAAGTCGCTTTCTATTAACCGTTGAAAACAAGGTATTTAACCATTTTTTAGTTAGTTGACGTTGAAACATCGCCACTGAACTCATCTCTCTAATGGCGGATGGACTCACCCATCCAAGTGGTTCTTTCCCGTTGGATAATTCATAACTGGTCCCGGTATGAGTGATCACTTTTTTTGTTACCAATACATATAAACGATCAAAATGATTTAATGAACAAATTATCTTACTGTCACTTAATCCTAAAGGATGCGTATATAACTTATGATGCTCCCCACCTTGTAACTTAGAGAGTTTATAAAGGATGTGTTCTGATTGGATACTATCAGCTAACAACGTCACATGACTTTCTTTAATCCAACCTATGTAACGATCACCTTGACTAATTTTCACATAACTTTCTTCTTGATACACAAATCTACCTAATACTGTTAATTCAGCTTTTGATAATACCCTTGTTGTATTATTAGCATATTGACTATCAGGTCTGGTATCAAAAATCACCAATGGTTCTGATGGATTGTTTAAATATGCCTCTCTAAATAATCGTTGTGTCGGTTTTGAGTGAGTTGACACTTGTTCTGGCTCAGTTGCTAAAATATGTGGAATATTTAATAGATTTTCTGCATACACAAATTTTGATTCATCAGCATAGCTAGACAAGTTTTGCTTATTAACATCACGAATGACACTAGACACGGATACTAACTTGTCATAAAAATCATACACACTAATAATCCCTTTAACATTGATATAGTGAATTTTTTTACCATTTACCTCGCGATTCATATCAGCCAACATATCACTATGTAAGTAACAGACTTTCATCGCTGAGTCGACTGCTAGGATATTTTTTGTCCAATGCAAGCTATAGCCACTAAAGTCAATACTTACATCAAATTTATTTTTTCCTAGTAATCTCTTGATATTCCGTTGATAAATATGTAATGGGAATTTTTCTTTTTTCTTTGGATTGACACCACGCATGCGATAATACAAATCTTGGTAGCTTTCCCCCATCGTATAACTAGGTTCACCAAAATTAAATAGTAACGATACCTCTTTTGGAATACGTTGAATAGACTCTATTTGATCTTGTATGGTTGGATTACCCAATAAACACGTCACAGCATATTTTTCATAATCAATGGTTGATAAAAGGTTTAAAAAACTTGTCGTAATCCCATTTTTTCGTAGGCCTCCAGGATAAATAAGCAATTTTTGCTTATCTGGATTCTGGCGAATTTCTTTGATTTTTTCTGATAGTGGTTGGTTAAATAATAAATAATCAACATAACGTTGTGTTGCATTTCCATCATCATAAGATACATATAATCGTTTAAATCGCTCATAGTTCCAACGAGTGTCTTCGATTCTTTTTTCTAAATGATTCATAATATTGATTAACCCATCCAAGTTAAAGGCAACAGGACCAGGTAATTCATCATAATCAAAGTATTTACCGCGTTCATGACTGTATAAGTCGTCATCCCAACAATAAAAAATAATTGGCTTATCGGTTACTAAGAAATCAAAAAAGATACTTGAATAATCTGTTACTAACACATCTACTAGTGATAGTAATTCATTTGTGTCAATTCCATCAGGGATTAAATAAGCACTTAACGCTTTTTCCTTTTTGGCTTTATCATAAATAAATGGGTGAACTTTAATTAAAATGTTATAGGTTTCACCAAATTGATCTCGCAAAATAGTTGTCTCACTAATCATCTGACGAATTTCTTGTTCGGTGTAAGACACTTCCCCACTTTTACATGTTGGTGTATAGAGTAATAGTTTTTTACTTAAATCCAGGTTCACACCTCTTTCGTGCAATAACCGAATTAAATGATCATGGTCATGACTAAAGGTTGCATCCATCCTTGGATACCCACCTTCTAAAATCACACCTTGATAGTTATTTCTTAATCTAAAACTATCTAAAAACATATTAGTTGTATGAGCATTTGGGCTAAGCAAAACATCGGCCATGAAAAAATTGCGAACCACATTTCTAGCACCACTGGGGTTTCCCGGTATATCAAACCCCATTGTTTTTAATGGTGTTCCATGCCATGTGTTGATATAAGTCTGTTCTTCTTTAATTGTCACAAATGACTGAAAGGTGGCATTATTGATTAATACCTCTGCTTTCGTCAGCCACTTTAAATACTCATCAGAATTTCTTTCAACAAACAACACATTATCATATTCTTTAAAACGATTCATAAAATAAGACATCTCTTCAGATGACTGAATACTCCATATATGGGTATATTGTTTTTCCACATCTTTTTTTAATATATACAGACATATAGCAAGTGGAGAATCTGTTAGAGATTTTCCATCACGACTTTCATAAAAAATCGTCTTTTTATCGACTGATTCATTAATAAAATAATGGGTGTATGTTTCCACTCGTTTTCCGATAGGAGATAGTTTTCTTTTGACTAACGGTTGAGCAATCCTTTTCATTTTAGATAGTACAGCCATAGTTATTCACTCATTTCTTTTTTTATTATCTTCATAATAGATTGAGCTGATGTTCCAGTTTCTTTGTTACAGAACATTTGCTTAAAGGTTTCATACTGCTTATTATAATCTATTGTACCTAAATTTTTTAACTGTTCGATTAATTTATCTGGTTCCTTTATGATTGGACCTGGTAGCAAAGACTGAATCGGTTGATAAAATCCTCGGATATCTTGTTCGTATTGTGTTGAATCAGGCATGAAAAATAGCATGGGACGATTTGTTAGACTAAAATCAAACATACAAGATGAATAATCTGTAATCAATACATCACTCACCAACAATAAATCACTCATATCATACCCTACAGAAACATCTATCAATTTATCTTTTGGCCATTTCGAGGTATCTAGCGTTTGAGCAACTAAATAATGCATTCTAACAAGCAATATCATATCTTCACCACATGTCTCTATAAAGTTGTCATACGGAAACTCGATGCTAAACTCGTACCCATTGGCTGTCTTATGATCAGTTTCACGCCAAGTGGGTGCATATAAAATGATTTTTTTATCGTTATCAATACCTAATTGACGTTTCATTTCCATTATTTTTGATTCGTGAGACTTTCTGTTAACCAACTGATCATTTCTTGGAAATCCTTTTGTAATCATCTCACCTGTAAAGCCAAAAGCCTGTTTAAAGTGTGCTGTTGTATAATCACTTGAAGAGGTTAGATAGTTCCAGCGTTTGCTCTCTTGTAAAAATTCTTGATCATAACTCTCTTTTGTGTAACCAGGGATATTAACTTCCTCTATGTCTACTCCAATACGTTTCAAGGGTGTGCCATGCCATGTTTGGATATAGATTGTTTGGTTATCTTTACTTAACCATAATGGTGTTCTTGTATTGATTACCCAAAATTTTGCTCGTGGCATAACAAAAAACCAGTGCAAAGAAAAACGTGAGATGTAAGGAACCTTTTGTTTGATAAAGGTTTCCTCATATCCACGCGTTACTCCCCACACTAGTTCAAGTGTTGCGTCTTCTTTTTTTAAATAATCATAAACGGCTTTAGGATTATCACTAAACTGCTTACCATGAAAACTTTCAAAGTAGACCAGATTTTTTTTCGGCAATTTGCCCAATAGTTTAAACCATATTGAAATCACTGTTTCTATTATTTTTTTCATGGTAATCTCCTTTTACATAAAGTCCATAAATCGTGCTCTAAATTTCATATGAATATGTGATCCTAAAATAAGTAATACCCCAACAACCAACCAGAAAAAGATTGTTTGGACACCTTTTTCCCAGAACCAACGACCATATAATAGCGAGTCTCTAAATCCATCAATAATATAATAAATAGGATTTAATTCTAACAACCTCGTCACCCATGCATGTTTTGTTCCGGCAAAAATACGCTGAAATTCCCAAATTGGGCCAGATAAATAGAACAACAAACGCAGAATAGATTGAAGCATAATATGATAATCTCTTATCAAGACTGAAATGGTCGAATTCAAAATACCAAACGCAAATAAAAACGCCAACATACAAAATAGATAATAAAAATACTGAATCCAATAAATATTAGGATAAATCCCAGCAGCAAACATCGAAGTAAGCAAAATTAACATCATCCAACGATAGCTTTTAAAGTTACTTGCCATATTAACAGTTGGTAAAATACTGACTGGAAATTTCATCTTTGAGACCATTCCTATTTGCTTATAGATGCTATTGGATTCTCCTAATATTGAGCTATTGATAAAGAACCAAGCGATAATCCCTACAAGCATCCAAATAATATATGGTATGCCATCAATATCCTTTCGCTTCATTCCAAGCCCAAAAACTAGATAATAAATCCCTATTTGAATGGCTGGATTTAATACTTGCCACAATAATCCAAGATAGTGACTTTGATAAGTGGCTTTTTCTTCATATTTAGAAATACGACGAATAATCCCAAAATTTTTAAATTGTTCTGTAATTACGGTCTTTACGTCATTCACGTTTTTGCTCTCCTTACTGTTTACTTTGTTTTAAATGCCACACTAATCCTTTCGTGACAAACAAAGGTACTTGAAAAATACGATTTAAGCGCTTCGGGTTACTTACTGAGCGATACAACCACTCTAAATTTGTTTTAATAAATACTTCAGGCGCTCGCTTTACCGTTCCACTATAAACATCAAAACTTCCTCCAACAGTCTGGAAAACAGTCGCATTTAATTGTGGCATATAGCGTTGTAACCACTCTTCTTGTTTAGGTGAGCCAAGGGCAACAAATAACACATCTGAATGTGTTTTATTTATCATATCAATTACTTCACCACTACTTTTTTTCTGATAACCATCCAACCACCCAGCCACGATAACTCCAGGATAGTCTAGTTGAATATTTCTAGCAGCTTGTGCCACAACAGATGGTTTAGCACCATATAAAAAGATTGATTTTTTATTTGCTGCACAAAATTCTAACACACTTGCCATCACATCAATCCCAGCAACTCGCTCTTTAATGCTTCCTTTTGTCCATTTCGACATCTTAACTACACCAATACCATCAGCAAAGCGATGGGTCGCATGCTCAATAAATGATTTCACGCATCTATTTTTTTCAGACATTAAAATAATTTGAGGGTTAATACTGGCTAACACCATTTTTTGATGATGGTCAAAATACCAAGACATATCACGTTCAATATCTGACATTTTTAACTGATCAACTGGTGTATCTAAAATATACTCTACCTTTTTTGTCATTTTTCTCCATCCATTACCTTTTTGATCTCTCCTACTACCCGACTGGTTGCCTTACCATCATTATAAGTATTCCATAATTGATTAAATCTTTGGTTATCTATTGGTTGATTACTATTTAACTGCTCTAATAATTCTGTTGGTGTATAAACAACTTTTTGTGGAAAGTCTTGCTTTATCCCTTTTTGTATGCCTGTTATTTCTTCATAAATCACTTCATCAGGCCAATACATAATTAATTGTTTATCTGGGTTAGCCACAGTAAAGTCAAATGCCACTGAAGAATAATCTGTTATCAGGACATCTGATTGTTTAATATAGTCATCTGCAGATTGACTTGATGAAATCCACTCAACATTCTCCATTGTCATCTCTTGTGTTAATTTAACATGTGGATGTAATTTAACTTGCAAGAGATCATGTTCATTTAATTGCTTGGATACACCTTCTATATCTAGCAACCACTTTTCCAATGGAATCCTGTCACGATAAGTTGGTAAATATAAAATATGGCGCTTATCTTTCTGGTTATTTGTCTTTGTCCCATTCACTAAATGATCTGTCCGAGAAAAGCCAGTCAAAAGAATTTGTTCATCAGAAAAACCGTAACTTCGTTTAAAAACCTCACCCATTTTTTTGGATGCTACAAAAACATAATCAAACGCATTATAAACACGTTTAAATCGCTCTTTATCTTTTTTTGAGCGTTTCATCGCTGCTTTATCTTCTAACCCAAATTGTTTGATTGCCCCAGTAGCATGCCATAATTGGTACACGGTTTGCGTTTCTTTAAACGTGATGTCCCCTAAACAAGCAAAATAATTATCTGCTACAATGATCTTACTTATGGATAATTGCTTCATACCATTAATTAACCCATTAATCGTGTCTAAACAATAAATGGATACACCCTTTTTCTCTAATAGTTTCGCTTCATCTTTACAACTTTTACTATACAACACAACGATTGGGTAATGTCGTTGGATTGCTTCAATTAAGCCTTGATCATTATTAGGGAAGCTCATTAAATAGCACACTTGTTCTACTACCTCATTTTGTCGATTACTATTAGACAACAGGCGTATCAACCAACTGTATATTTCTTTAATCGAACTAATCAATAAACGTTTCATAAAGTTGTTCCGCTGAGATATCTCGTGCTAATTGTTTCTCGACTTGAGGTGTTTGTTTTTCTGCAAAATATGATTTAAAAGAGCGTCCTCTAATATTAATTGTACCAAATACTACAATTCCTACAATCATAAATAACAAAACGACTTTTGTTAACAGTGACATTGTTCCAATAGCAGGACCTCTTAAAGCGGATTTACCATGCCCTCGTTCAGATGCTATTTTTTTTAGATCATCCACACTAAAGTTTTTTTGCTTTTCTTTATAATCGTCTTGATACTCTTTTTTTTCTTGTTCTGATAATGTTCTAAACCACTTTATAAATTTATTATAATTGGCAACAACTTCTGCTGTATCCCCGTATTCACGTAATTCACCATAATGAATCCAAGCGACTTTATCACACAGTTTCTTTACTTGGTTTAAAGAGTGTGACACAAAGAAGATTGTTTTTCCTTCTGCTTTAAATTGTAAAATACGATCCACACATTTTTGATAAAATGTATCATCTCCAACTGATAAGGCTTCATCAATAATTAATACATCTGGGTTATTATGAACAGCAATCGCAAAACCTAATCTTGAACGCATCCCACTAGAATAATTTTTTACCGGCTGATTCACAAAATCCCCTATGTCAGCAAATTCTGTAATATCCGGTAAAATAGCATCAACTTCTTCATTCGTTAACCCTTGCATCAAACACTTTAAACGAATATTTTCAAGACCTGTTAATTGTGGTTTCAACCCAGCACCAATGGCAATAATGGATGTTTCGCCTTTGATTGTCATTTGCCCAGTTGTCTGAGGGATGATTCCTGCTAATATATTTGATAACGTAGATTTTCCAGATCCATTAATTCCGATTAATCCCACTGCTTCACCTGGATAGACTTTCAAATCTATTCCCCTTAGTCCCCAGAAATGCGGCACACGTTTCTCTGAAAATTTAAATAATGCTTTGATTTTATCTGATTTTTTTTTATACAAATCATATTCTTTGGTAATCATCGTTAATTCTACTTTTGGATTTTCTTTTTGATTCACGTTGACCCATCCTATTCTTTTTCTGTTCATTAAAACTACACCATTTTACACTATTATTAGTATTTTATCAAAATTTCATTCTAAACTTAACCCATTCTTCATTAATTTAAAAAAGAGTCTAAGGGAAACGCCCCCTAAACTCCTAATCATCATCTATTGCATACCCATCTTGTGGATAAGTTCTTGGGTCAACAACGCTATCTGTTGTAAATTTATAGCCTTCTTCATCTCGATTATCTGTCGGTTCTAAATTAAGTGATAGACGTAATTTATGCGAGATATAATCAACGCTATCTTTATGTAAACCGACCATACTTTGATCACCATACATGTAACTCATCCAAGAAAAAACATATGAATCGAATTTGTAATCTTTTGTTAAACCAGATTGTGCCACTGACAAAATACGATTAGGTGGCATATCTGTTGTAATATGTCCATCCAATGCATTTAAAATACTTTTATATTTTGCAATCGATCCTACTGCCATCGCTTTTTGTGCAATAGCCTCTAAAACTTCTTGTTGCCTTTTCCCACGCTCAACGTCATTATCCACATAACGTGTTCTAGCAAAAGCTAAGGCTTCTTCGCCATTTAAGTTATGCTTTCCTTCTTTTAACTCAACGACTTTTTTACCTTGTGCATTTTGTTCTGTTAAAGTAAACGGAACATTTATTTCTACCCCGCCGACTGCATTCACGACATCTTCGAATGCTTTAAAATCAGCTGTTGCATAATAATTAATTGGAATGTTCAATAAATTTTCTACTGCATCTATCGATCCTTCAATCCCACCATGTGCATAAGCAGCATTTATTTTATCATTCCCGTCAAAATTTTTCGTCTGAATGTGCGTGTAAGTATCTCTCGGTATACTCACCATACTGACTAATTCTTTAGAAGGATTGATGGTGAGTAAAATCATTGAATCTGTTCTAGCTCCACCAGTTCCCCTCGTATCCTCAGCATCATCATCTAAACCAAGTAATAGTATCGAAATAGGGTCCTTTTGAACGTCAATTTTATCATTAGCAACTTGCATGGTGTCTCTAGGCTTATAAGCATCATTTAGGAACTTATTGCCATCTATAAACATTTTTGCTCCGTAAACAACAACTCCTAGTAAACAAAGTAATAAAATAATACCTAAAACTTTACTGATTTTTAACATATTACGTTTAAGTTTTGTGTCTCTTTTTCTATTTCGTCGTTGATTTAATGAAATATAATTTTCTTCTCGTATTTCTTTATTTTTTGGAGTTTTTTTTTCTTTCTTTTTTTTCACTCTATCCTTCTCCTAATCATATTTGAATAAAAAATAATTTCAATCTTAAACAGTATAGCATAATCTTTATTTTTTAGGAAAACTAATCAGGATATTTAGACTTTTTTAAACAAATCTTCATAGTTAGAATTAAATTGTTTATTAAATAAAGAACGTGTTATAATATAGTTTGAATTCTGAAAGTAGGTAAGAGAATGAACTTTATATTAGAGATATCATTTCGTTTATTTTTAACGATGCTCTTTGCTTTCCTTATAACGCCTTTAATTCGAAATTTAGCCTTTATTATTGGTGCTGTTGACCAACCTAATAAAAGACGAATCAATACAGAACCTATGCCAACTGCAGGTGGGTTAGCTATTTTTATCTCTTTTTCTTTATCCATTTTATTTTTGTTTAATGATATTATTCCAACAAGCTATGCTCTACATCTAATTATTCCTTCTGGAATTATTGTGGTCACTGGCTTAATTGATGATATTTTCGAGATATCACCTAAACAAAAAATGATTGGGATTCTTTTAGCGGCATTATATGTTTGTTTTGTCTTTGACATTATTATGCACTCTATCACCTTGCCATATATTGGAACCATACATTTTGGTTGGCTGAGTTACCCAATTACCATTTTGTGGATTGCAGGATTAACCAATGCAATTAATTTAATTGATGGGTTAGATGGTTTAGCATCAGGGGTTTCCATCATCGCTTTAACTACCATTGGAATTATTGGTTATATTGGAGCATCAACTGGAGCTGTACACATTGTTGTCCCACTTAGCATTTTTATTTTGCTAATGAGCACGCTAGGATTTTTCCCTTTCAATTTTTATCCGGCAACGTTATATCTTGGAGATACCGGAGCTTTATTTTTAGGTTTTTTAATTTCTTTATTATCACTACAAGGGCTTAAAAATGCAACATTCATTTCATTGATTACGCCACTAATTATATTAGGCGTTCCCTTGACAGATACTGTATTTGCCATGATTAGACGATTATTGAATAAAAAACCTATTTCATCAGCTGATAAGATGCATTTGCATCACCGACTCATCTCATTGGGATTTACACACAGGGGAGCTGTTGTGATGATTTATTGCATGTCTCTTATTTTTTCACTTATTTCATTTCTATACTTGTTTACCAATACATGGGGAACTATTTTCTTGACGATTGCGTCTCTTCTTGGTTTACAATTATTTATTGAATTAATTGAACTAAGCGGAGAGAACAGGCAACCCTTATTACATGTACTCAAGTTTATTGGAAACAAAGCTTATCGTCAAAAAAAGTTGTTAGACCGAAAAAAAAAGAAAGAGTAACTCAATTAACTAACTGAGTTTTCTTTCTTTTTTTCTTCTCTTTTTTCTTTTACTCGTTGCATCGTACTTTCTACGTAATTTCCAACAACACTTTCTTTTACGTTAATTGGTCCATAGAGAAATCTTTCGACGGTAACATTGATCACACCACCAATAATAATAATCGAAGCAGCAATATTTAGCCAAAACATAAAAAGGATAAATCCTCCAATAATACCATAGCTGGATATTTTACCTGAGAAATGTATCACATATAAACTAAAAGCTTGGGTCACTATCATCCAAGTAATAGTTGTAAATACTGCACCAAATAAAATGGTCTTAAAATGTATTTTCGCACTCGGTAAAAAATAATAAAGACACGTCATAACAACAAATAAGACAGAGATGGTCACTGGCCATCTCAGTGTTTGAAATGTTGATAATATGTTATCTGGTAACCCTAATATCGGAAGAAGGTGCTCCAATATTACCTGCCCAAACCCCATTATAAACATTAAAACTAATAGAGCTAACATCAATAAAAATACCATAAAAAATGATAATAACCGCCTAATAATTTGCGTTTTTTGCTTAGATACACCATATGCTTTATCTAAACTAATACGAATCCCATTAATACCTTTACTAATCGCCCAAAATGTTCCTACCGCAGAAATAGAAAGTAAACCACCATTACTCTTAGTCAACAAATCTTCTATCGTATCTTTTAAAAGACGATAGATATCTGGTGGTAACAACTCTCTAATATAAGGATAAATTGTGGCCTCATCGATTTTTAAATAGGGCAATATATTACCAATCACAATGAAGAGTGGGAAAAATGATAATAACATGTAATATGTTACAACAATGGAATAGATTGTAACATCGGCTTGTTTTAACGTCGCCATAAAATCCTTAACAAACGATCGCCAATCTTTCTTTTCTTTTATTTTTCCCATTCCGTGCAACGCTCCTATTCGTCTTGTAGTGTTAAAATTTTTGGACCGTCTGCTGTAATAGCAATTGTGTGCTCGTATTGACAGCTAAGTCCACCGTCTTTCGTTCTTGCAGTCCATCCATTATTATCCATCTTCATTTGCCAAGTTCCCGTATTAACCATTGGCTCTATTGTAATAACCATACCTTCTTTTAAACGTAACCCTTTTCCTGCTTGACCATAATGAGGGACAGATGGCGCTTCATGTATTGTTGGTCCTATACCATGTCCTATGAAATCTCGTACTACAGACAGGTTTTCACCTTCAACATACGTTTGAATGGCGTGACCAATATCTCCTATACGATTGCCGACTTTTGCTTGTTCAATCCCTAAATACAAAGCTTTTTTAGTAACTTCCATTAAGTTATCAATTTCAGGTGTTGATTTACCGACAACATATGCCCAACAAGAGTCAGACATCGCTCCTTTTAAATCAATACACATGTCTACTTTAATTAAATCACCGTCTTTTAATGGGGTTTTTCTAGGGAATCCATGACAAATTTCATCATTGATACTGCAACAAGTTGCATACTCATAGCCTTCGTATCCGATTTGAGCTGCAATTCCACCATTTTCTTCAATCATATTTCTGACAAATACTTCAATGTCCCAGCTTGTTACACCTGGTTTAATGAAATCTCTTAGTGCTTCATGGACACTAGCTAATAACTGACCAGACTTTTCCATTTCATCTATCTCTCTTGCTGATTTTAATGTAATCATATTTATTTTCGCTCCCTTTCATTCTTTGCTTTCTTATTCTAGCATAAACACACCCGTTCGACAAAACTCGCAACAGATAAATCTATTGAAAACTATCATTTATTTGTTATAATTTTCTTAGATGATGAATCATAGGAAAGAGGAAAATCATGGCTGTTGCTAAAATTGTTTATGCTAGTCTTACCGGAAATACCGAAGAAATTGCTGATATTGTTGCTGAGCGATTAGAGGATAAAGGCATTGATGTTGAAATTAATGAATGTACACAAGTCGATGCGGATGACTTTCTTGATGCTGATATTTGCATTGTTGGGAGTTATACTTATGATGACTTACTTGTTCCAGATGAAATTGCTGATTTTTATGACGACCTTTTAGAATTAGATTTAACAGGTAAATTATATGGAGTCGTTGGCTCGGGTGATACTTTTTATCCGTGTTTTTGTCAAGTTGTAGACCAATTTGATAAAGCCTTCCAATCAACAGGCGCAAAAAAAGGCGCTGAGTCAGTTAAAGTTGACTTAGCTGCCGAAGAAGATGATATTGTTGCACTTGAAGCCTTTGCTGATTCTTTAGTGCAACAATTAAATAATTAAGTAAAACAGGAAAATTAATTTTCCTGTTTTTTTATCTTGTTAAGGATACATCTGGGTGTTTCATCGATAAATCAATCAGGTTTTTTATTATCTTTTCAATTTCTTCGTTTTTTGGTTTAGCTCGTTTCGACGCTGCAAGAGAAGCTAACCCAACACTCATAACCCAGCAATTTATAAAAATAGCTTCTTTTACTGTATGGCTTAATTTACTATATTTTTCATCACTCGCTACTTTTTCATTAAATAAATCATGGGTAAACTCGTTTAATTGGTTACCACACTCATGTTCATCCACAAATAATGACTTAAAAAGGACGCTATGATCTGAAGCAAATTTAACATAATTGATCGATAAATCAACAATGCAATCACCTGTAAATCGGCGATCGTATACTTCTGATCTAATGTCTGATGTTACTCTATCAATAAAAACAGTTCGTAACTCATCCATGTTTTTAAATTCTAAATAGATAGGTTGTGTGGATGTCTTCATTTTATTTGCTATATTTCTTGCTGTAAATCCACTGAAACCTTCAGTTGAAATCACTTCATATACAGCTGATAAAATATGTTCTCGTGTAATTGTTTTCTTCCTTGCCACAAAAATCTCTCCTTTGTTCTTAATATGTTTATAATACGAACAATACGTGTCAAACTAAAGTTATTTAATTTAATTTTATTATAACATGAATTTATTATCCAACAAGTTAATCTATAAAAAAACATGGCTTTTTTGATACAAAAAAGCATCTTTTAACAATTAATTTTTGACTATGTTTTTATTTTTAAACAAGAATTGATTTTAAATTTGTTACAACACTCATCCTATGCTAAGATAATACTAATAATTTACTTGGAGGATGATAGTATGGTTTTAACTAATTTTGATCATTTATTACAAAAATATGCCGAATTAATCACTAAAGTGGGAGTAAATGTTTCTGATTCACACACAGTGGTATTAAATATACAAGTAGAGCAAGCACCACTAGCTCGTTATATTGTAAAAGAAGCCTATAAATTAGGGGCTAAACAAGTTGTTGTGCAATGGTCAGATGACACAATCAACAGAGAATTTTTCTTACACGCTGATGATGACGTTATTTCAACTGTCCCTGATTATAAGATAAAAGAAGCCAATGACTGGGTAGAAAAAGGGGCAAGTCGCATTAGTGTGGTTTCTCAAAATCCTGACGCGTTCTCTGGTGTAGATGGAGAACGTTTAGCTACTTTCCAATCCGTTAACGGAAAAGCAATGATGCCGCTCAGACAAGCGACTCAAGCAAATAAATTAAGTTGGACCGTTGTTGCAGCCGCTGGTAGTGACTGGGCTAAAAAAGTGTTCCCAGAGTTGTCTTCTAACGAAGAACAAGTTGATGCTTTATGGGACGCTATTTTCAAAGCATGTCGCATGTATGAAGCCGATCCAATTGACGCTTGGCATAAACATGATAAAACGTTGGAAACAAAAGCAGCTGAATTAAATGCTCAACAATTTGATGCCCTACATTACACTGCTCCAGGAACTGACTTAGTGATTGGTCTTCCTGAACATCATCATTGGGAAGGTGCCGGTAGTAAAAATGCACGTGGCGAACGTTTCATGGCGAATATGCCTACTGAAGAAGTATTTACTGCACCTGATCGTCGTCGAATTGATGGCGTTGTTTCAAGCACCAAACCATTAAGTTATGCGGGAAATACAATTGAAAATATGGTCTTTACTTTTAAAAATGGAAAAGTTGTTGATGTGACAGCTGAAAAAGGCGAAGATGTTTTGAAAAAATTACTAGAAACAGATGAAGGGGCTAAAAGCTTAGGTGAAGTCGCTCTTGTACCTGATAGCTCTCCAATTTCTCAATCAGGTATTACATTCTTTAACACATTATTTGACGAGAATGCTTCAAACCATTTGGCTTTAGGCAGTGCTTATGCTTTCAATATTGAAGGTGGTACTGAAATGACTGAAGATGAATTGGAAGAAGCAGGATTAAATCGTAGCCAAACTCATGTTGACTTTATGGTTGGTTCAAATAAAATGAATATTGATGGTATCAAAAAAGATGGCTCACGTGTTCCTATTTTTAGAAACGGCGAATGGGCATAACAAAAAAGAAGTGGACTTATCCACTTCTTTTTTGTTTTTTAAAATAAATCATCCATCTCTTGTGTACTAGTTTGTAAGAAGGTGTCGCTTGATTTAATTTCTTCACTGACAATTCCCTCTAAGGCTCTTTCAACTAATCCGTCAATATCCAATCGTTCTTCATATTTTCGAACTTTGTCTACCTTTGGTTTTGTTTTTGGTTCTGGTGGAGCAAAAATTGTGCAACAGTCTTCAAATGGTTGTGTCGCTAGAGTAAATGTATCAATTTTTTCTGCTATTTCAATGATTTCTGATTTATCCATCGTAATAACCGGACGAATGATTGGGGTTGTGGTCACATCATTTATCGCTAACATACTATGCATCGTTTGTGAGGCGACTTGACCCAGTGATTCTCCATTGACAATCGCTAATCCTTGACGTCTTTCTCTGATTTTATCCGTCAAGCGTAACATAAAACGTCTTGTCACTGTCATCCAATACCCTTGTGGAATCCCTCGTTTAATTTCTTCTTGAATTTCCGTAAATGGGACTGTAATAAATTGTATTTGACCGACATATGGCGTTAATTTAACGGCTAAATCTTTGGCTTTATTTAATGATTGCTCACTTGTATATGGAGGACTATAAAAATGGACTGCCTCTATTTCTACCCCACGTTTCATTGCCAAATATCCAGCAACGGGTGAGTCAATCCCCCCTGATAGCATCAACATACCTTTACCACTTGAGCCAACTGGTAACCCGGCAGCGCCATAAATCGTTTCACAAGATAAATAAGCCGCTTCATTACGAACTTCTACTTCCATACGAATATCTGGCTGAATCATTTTCACTTCAATGCCTTCTATGCCATGAAAAATAGCAGCTCCTACTTCTTTATTAATATCTTTACTATCCCAAATAAATTCTTTATCTGAGCGTCTGCTTTGTACTTTAAAGGTTTTGCCTGGTTTCCAAATATCCTTTACCATCTCGACTGCTGTTTGACAAATTAACTTAGTGTCTTTTTCTATCCGAACGACTGGTGAAAAACTTTGAATACCAAAAATAGGTTTTAATTGTTCCATAACCAATCGATCATCTTCACCATTTAAAATCAAATGCATCCTGTCTCTGTCTGCTCTTACTTTTACATTTGGGTAAGCATGCAAACTTTGTTTCACATTATAAGCTAATCGGTTAATAAAAATGCGTCTGTTTTTTCCTTTTGTTGATAACTCGCCATAGCGAATCATAATTTCTGTTGCTTTCATTTTGGGGCTCCTCTTACGAATAAATTTTCGAAAATTTGTTATACAATTGATTAAAAATAACTAAAAATTGCTCTACTTCTGCTATGGTATTCTGATGATTTAAACTGATACGAACGGCTGTTTCAGCAAAACGATGAGTCACTCCCATTGCATGAAGTGTACTACTATCTGTTTTTTGACGACTTGAACAGGCACTCGTTGTCGAAATATAAATATCTTTGTCTTCAAATGCGTGAACTAATACTTCGCCGCGGACTTTTTTTAACCCGAATGTTAAAATATGAGGGGCTGATGAGTCATCATCTAATGAAGAAAAAATTGTCACATGTTCGTACTGTTGTAATCCTGCTGCTAAGGCATTTTTTAGATGGCGCATTTTTTGTTCTTTCATCTCTTGATCATCTGTTGCAATACGCATTGCTTTTGCCATCGCAACAATCGCTGGTGTATTTTCTGTCCCACTGCGCTTATTATGTTCTTGTCCCCCACCAGTCAATAAAGGAGATAATTTTGCTCCACTTCGCCAATAAACAAATCCAATTCCTCTTGGCCCTTGAAATTTGTGAGCAGAACACGTCATGAAATCTACACGAGGGGTTAAAAATTTATCAACAGACAACTTAGTGATGGCTTGGACTGCATCAACATGATAATGAATCGATGGATAGTTTTCCAATAATGTACTAATCTCTTTAATCCGTTGAACCATTCCTACTTCACTATTTACTGCAACAGTTGATACTAAAATTGTCTCTTCAGTAATTAATTGTTCTAAGTCATGACAATCAATCATGCCATTTCTATCAACGGGACAAAAAGAGACTTTAAACCCAAGTTCTTCTAATTGTTTCGCTGTATTAGAAACAGATGGATGCTCCACACTCGACACGATAATATGATTACCAAAAGAGCGTTTTTCTATCGCTGTCCCCTTTATAACCCAATTATTTCCTTCTGTCCCACCACTGGTAAAAAAGATTTCAGAAGACTCTACCCCTAATATATCTGCTATTTGAACACGTGATTTTTCTAATAACACAGATGATTGTTGACCTAAACGGTGTAAGCTTGAAGGATTTCCCATAAAACGTTGACTGACTTTATTATAGGTATCTAACACTTGCGGATGAATCATGGTTGTGGCACTATTATCAAAATATATCATATCGTCACTCTTTCTTAAAAATTCCTTACCCATTATAACGCGCTACTATTAAATCATCAACTTTCTCTGATGACAAAATAAAAAACCAAGAAAACACGTTTGGCTTTCTTGGACTTTTTTCTTAGACTGTTGTCTCTTTATTATCAAAATAATATTTTCTAATACGTTCTGTTGCTCCTGGTTCGATTCGTTCAATCGCTTCAGAAATAACATCTAAAGCATCTTTGTATTGATGCTCTCTTGAGAATAAACTCAAACTGCGATCAATTGCGTGTTTTATATCTGGATGAGAGAAACGGAAACGGTTAGCGTACTGAATCATTTGCTCTGTTAAAGCGGCACTATCAATCAACTCATTCGTTTTTTCACGAAGCGTGCGCATGTCCTCATCACATACACCAACTAAGCGATCGATATGATTCATATCTATTCTAATTTTATTAAGCTCTTGGCTTAGTTCTTCAATTCGTTCTCCAGTTACAAAGAAAAATTCCAAGTAACTGCTTGGTATTCCAGGTAAGCGTTGTTTTTCAACATAACGTTTTAACATACGCAATTCTAATTCATAGTCATCAATTTTTTGGATAGTTTCACGTTCTCTAGGAGCAAAATCCTTAATAGAACGACTTATCTCAACTTGCCCGTTTTCAATGTCTTTCAATTGGGCTAGACTCTCGCGGTAAAAAGAAGCAACTTGTGAGAAAATCGCTTCTTTATTTTTCATTTGTTCTTCAGTTTCGTCAAATTCTTTTTGTATTTCTTCCATCTGAGCTTGGAAACCTCTGACGCTTCCCAATTCATTGTTATTTAAAATATAACTTTGAGAGACATGATCTAGTTCAATCATTAATAAATGATTGTTTTTATCGGCATGTTCCAATAGGCTTGTTAATTTTGCTTTATTGTCATTAACATAAACTCTTGAAGAAATTTCTTTTTCCATGATGTCATACAAATGATCAATTTCTTTAGCAATTTCAGTATTTAATTTTGAAACATTTTCAATTTCTAATTTTTCTAAATTAGATAATGTTGAGTCAACTTTTGTTTCTAGTTTTTCAACATTAACAGCCACTACGTCATTTTCAAATACATAGTGATCTTTCTTCAATGTTTCGTAGCCTTCTTTTATTTCCTTTAGTTGCTTTGGAAACACATTTGTTAGTGTTTCGACTAAAGGTGGAATTTGCTCGACAATTTTTTGGATTTCGTATGTTCTCTTTTCAGCGTTTTCTAATACAGTACGTGCTTCCATTGGATCACCAGCTGTATTTAATGCAACAAATTGAGTAAAATCGCGTTCAACATTTTGAATTTGTTTTTCAAGTTCACTATAAGAGACACCATATTTTTCAGGATTTTCAGACACTGTATTACTAATTGACTCATATGCATCTAAAGCTTTTTGAACAGCTTCGGAGTTACGTTCTTCACTTCCACGTAATTCTTTCAAGCCCTGACGGATTTCTTCAACTTCTTTTTCCATGCCAGTCAACATGTCATTAGCTTCTACAATGGCTTCTTTAACCTTCATTAATCGATAGGTCTCATTTAAGTTTTCAATTTCAAAAATTAGGCTTTCTAGCTCAGCAAAAGATATGGTAGATATATCAATCCATTTTTGGTTCCATTCCCTAAATGTGTTTTGGCTTTGTCCTACTAAGTGCATTTTCTTTACTTCGTCCACTTCTTCAATCACTGGCAGGTCGAATAACGCAATTTTACGTTTTTCTAATTCCTCCAATTTATCTTGATTTCTGCGCTTCATAAAGAACGCAACTAGGTAGGCAGCTACTGCTAGGATAATTACAAAAAGTAATACCCATAACCAGGTTTTAGTATTCATGAAATTTCCTCCATATATGTTTGTGACCACTACCCTTTCGACTCACCAGAAATACGAGGACTAAATGTCTATATTAAACACACTTAAAACCTCTTTTTCATACAATTGATCAATATATTAGAAAATTTACATCTAAGAAAGATTATAGCACATTCACTACTTTCTATCACTAGTTAATTCTAAAAAAGTCATTTTTTCATGCTTTGACCTTTAAAGTGCCTACTAATGATTCATGTTCCTGTTCAAGTATAACTTATCTATTTCAATTTTAGCAATTAAAAAGACAAATTTTATGTCTTTACTTATTCATAAGACATTTTTATAAGACATTTAGTTGAAATAAATAAAAAACATCCCAACGTCATGATGATATCTTCCACTCATTTCGTTGAGAATAATAAACTTAGTTAATATAGTTAAATAAATTTGATTGTCTCAGATACTGAGATAGCCGGATCAAGTGATTGTATAACTGGGCAATGTTTACTAATCAGTTTTAAAGCACGACGAGCTCTTTCTTGGTCTTCATCAGCTACTTTCACCTCAAATGTCATATCAATACTTTCAATAGGTTTACTTTGTTTTTCTTGATTTCTTGTATACTTCACTGATACTGCCTTAAAGGTGTACGATATGTTTGATTTATTCAAAATCGATTGATACACATATGCACCACACCCTGCGACAGATGCCACCAACATTTGGATGGGTGAATAGCCTTCTTCTTTTAGTAACACCCAGTTACCAGACTCAAATGGTAATTCTATCCCATTTTTTCCTTGAATTAATTCGATGGTTTCACTTGTCATATCTTTTCTCTCCTTTATCACGTTTTTAACTAGAAAATACCCCACCTTTCATCATATAAAAGGTGGGGACATATTAAAACGCTGGAATAGCTGTTTTACTATGTTCTTTCTCGATATATTCTTTAACTGATTTACTTGTCATAGCTTTTTTCAAAGCTTTAATTTTTTCAGATTGCTCATTGTCTTCTCTAGCGACTAAAGAAATCGCGAATCTTTCATCTACTGTATTTTCTAATAAAATCGCATCATCTGGTGCTAGACCAATTTTCGCAATATAAGCTGGGTAATTGTATACCATTGCAACATCTTTTTCATTGTAAGCTTCGGCTAAGTTAAGTAAATCAACTGATAAAAATTCTAGTTCTTTTGGATTTTTTTCGATATCTTTCAGTGTTCCATTAAAACCAACACCTTCTTTTAATGTAATCAATCCTTGTTCGTTTAAAATAGCAAGCGCACGACCTTCATTAGACACATCACTTGGAATGGCAATTTTAGCTTTTTCAAGAATCTCGTCAACTGATTTATAGTCTTTTGAATAATAACCAACTTTTGCATTATAGATTGGTTGAATTACGACTAAGTTTGCATCTTTTTCTTGATTAAATTTCATCATATATGGTTTGTGTTGAGCAAAATTCGCATCTACTTCTTTACTCTTTAACATTTCATTGTATTGGATGTTATCTGTTACTTGAACCAATTCAATATCCCACCCATCTTTTTTGGCTTCTTCTTTAGCTACATTGACAATATCAGTCATTGGTGGTGCCTGAGAAGCCACTTTGATGATTTTATCTTCTTTTGGTGTGTCTTCTTTTTTACTTTCTTGAGCTTTTCCACACGCCACTAACCCTAATGTTAACCCTAATAATACTGAATACTTTAAACTTTTTTTCATTATGACAACGTCCTTTTATCTAATTTTTTTGCTATTTTATACCCTACTAACTGAATTAACCCAACCAATACAATCATCATCACAATAGCCATCATCATGACCGTATATTCATAACGTTGATAGCCATATCGAATGGCGAAGTCTCCAATGCCTCCTCCACCGACTACCCCCATTACAGTCGAATAAGATACCAAACTAATTAACATTGATGTGGCACTTAATACAAGACCACTTCTTGCTTCTAACCATAAAAAATGAATCACTTTTTGCCATAAACTCACACCGAGTGAATCAGATAAAACCAACACACTATTTGGAATATCTAGTAGTACTTGTTCACAAAGTCTAGCAAAGATGGCAATCGCCACTAAACTTAACGATACTGAAGCTGACTTTGGACCAAATCCTGTTCCCACAATTATTCTAGTGAGTGGAATTAACATCACGACCAATAATAGAAATGGAAATGAACGAATAATATTGACATAACTGGAGGTCAGATGATATACCAACTTTTTTTGCCACGTTTCTTTTCCTCGGCATAAAAATAAACTCGTCCCTATTATTAAGCCTAGTAATGACCCAATCATCATACTGACACCAATCATATATAGTGTCTGTCTAAGTGCCAACATTAGTTCTGGAAAATAAATCATCGCATGCGATATAGAGGTCATGTTGTTAACCTCCTGAATGCTTTTTCAGGATAAGATGCCAACAATTCATCTTTACTATGATGAGTCACAGTGACAATACGACTAATACTTCCTTTATCTAAAATCAAACACTCCTGACAAAATGTTTTAATTTTATCCAAATCGTGACTAACAAACATAATGGTAGGTTGATACTCTGTGTGAACTTCCGTCAATACTTGTAAAATCAACTGTGCATTATACTCATCTAGTGCACTGGTTGCTTCATCTAATAAAATGTATTTAGGTTTTGTCACTAACGCTCTCGCTAACGCGACTCGTTGTTTTTGCCCACCACTTAATTGAGAAGGATAGGTTGTTTCATATCCTGAAAGACCTACTTTTTCTAACCAATAGATAGCCTTTGTAACATCTTTTATCCCTTTTAATTTTAATGGCAGATGAATATTTTCAAGTATCGTCAAATTGTTTAGTAAGTGATACTCCTGAAAAATCATACCCATTTCCTGTTTTAACATACGCTGCTGACTTTTAGTCAATGTTTCACAGTGTACCCCATCAATAACTAATTCTCCGTCATCAATTGGTGTAGTTAAATTTAAGATACTTAATAGTGTGGACTTTCCCGAACCACTTTCTCCCACTATTCCATAAATAACGCCTTCATTTATTGTTAAAGTGATGTCTCTTAAATGAAAGTCACCAAATGATTTTCTCACTTTTTTTAATTGAATCACTTTTTCGACTCCTTTACGTATACGTTACTACCTATCGACATCACACATAGTAAGGGCTCTCACGGAAAAATGCAAAATTATCACAAAAAATAAGAGAGTAACTTTTTAGCTACTCTCTCATATCAACAAAAAACATTGATATCACCGCATGTTGATTTAATGTATTTGTTTATTATAGAAACAATTTTGTCTTTTTGTGAATTTTTTTAAAATAAATTTAATTGCGTCGGATTCAACCCTTTATAATCAATGGCTAACATATTTTTTAAAGTTAAGGCATTCTCACCTGCATCTCCCCCTGAATTATTATTAAACACAACAACTATTTTTTTAGCTTCTATTTGTTTAATGTCCTTTGCCAATTCGTTTAACTCACTATCTGAATAACGATAGAGCGTTCTCTTTTTTCGCCAATCTCCTGATTTTTCTGTCCAGTAGCGTTTATTTCTTCCATGTAATCTCAAATAAGCATAATCTTTTGTAGTTACTTTAGGTAAAAATGGCACCGAGTGATGAGCGACTTGTGGTTCATCTACTGTCACTAATGTGTAGTGATACTGTTTCATAAACTCAATCATATCTTGTTTGACAGAGTCGTTGTACCATGTGCCACTTCGAAATTCGATTGCCATAGGAAACTCTTTGAATCGTAATCTTAACTTACGAAGATACTCCACATTTGGTTTATTACAAATAAAAAAACTCGGAAACTGACACAATATCGTTGATAATCGATTTTGTTGAATCAAAGGCATTAAAAACAATTTAAATGCGTCATCCATCTCTTCTTCACGTTGATAAAACTCTTCTATTTTAGCGTGTTTCGTCATGACTTTGAACGCTTTGACACTAAATGAAAAACTTTCAGGTGTCTCATCTACCCATTTTTGGCTAACAGTTGGTTGTTTAATCCCATAAAAAGAGGTATTCATTTCTACCACTGGAAATAAAGACGCGTAGTCAGATAACGCTAAAAATGATTTGTTCAATAATTTCCCATGCTCTTTAAATGTGGTTAGACCTATTTCTATCAACTTTTCTCATTCCTTCTCGTCTATAAAAAAAGTACCAGATCAATAGATCTGATACCCAATCAATATGCGAGAAAAGGGACTTGAACCCTCACGAAGAATACTCTTCACAAGATCCTTAGTCTTGCTCGTCTGCCAATTCCGACATTCTCGCTAATCGTAGTATTATTTTACCATATAATACTTAGTCGTCGCCACTATATTTTTATTATTTTGTTAAATAAATTAATTTCCCACCACACTGGCAACGATACTTTGCCAAATTTAAACGCTTCTTTCGTTGAAACTGTTTATGACATTGACAACATTCAATCATGTAAAACTTTGATTGTTTCTTCTCACAAAGTGGTGGTGTAAATCGTAACCCAGCAACGTGGTTTAATAACTCTTTAAACTCTTTGTCTTTATGTTGATAACCCTTATTCTCTAAATGAAGATGATAATGACAGAGTTCGTGCTTAATAATCCCTATCAGTACTCGTTCATCATAAACCACTAATATTTTAGGATTAAAATCTAACTGGTGGGAGTCTAAATGATACCGTCCACCAGTTGTTTTTAACCGTTTATTAAATGATGCTTGATGACAAAATGGTTTACCAAAATACATTAGAGACGTTTTTTCCACCAAAGACTGTAATTCACCATCATTCATCTAAAGATTCTCCTTATTTTTGAGTTGGATCAATCATTGTCAATGTGATGCGTTGTTTTTGGACGTCTACATCTACTATCCACACTGTCACAACATCTCCAACTGCCACGACATCTGTTGGATGCTTAATGTATGATTGGCTTAATTTTGAGATATGAACTAAACCATCTTGTTTCACTCCAATATCCACAAATGCACCAAAATCAACCACATTTCGGACTGTTCCTTCTAATTGCATCCCGGGTTTTAAATCTTCCATTTTGAGAATATCTTTTCTTAAAATGGGCGCAGCTAAATCATCACGCATATCTCGTCCAGGTTGTCTTAGCGCACTGATTACATCTTCTAGTGTTTCTTTACCAACTGATAATGTCTCACTCATTTGTTCAACAGATACTTTTTCTAATTTCGCATTTGTTTCCTCAGTCCCAATTTCTGATATATCAATCGCTAGTTCTTTTAATAATTGTTTTACTAATCCATAACTTTCAGGGTGAATACCTGTTGTATCTAAAATATTTTTAGCATTTGGAATACGTAAAAATCCGATTGATTGCTCATAGGCTTTTGGTCCTAGGCGTGGTACTTTTTTCAGGCTAGTACGGCTAGTAAATTCACCGTTTTCTTCGCGATAAATCACAATGTTTTTTGCCGTTGTTTTATTTAATCCAGCCACATGCTGTAAAAGTTGGGCACTTGCTGTATTAACATTTACTCCAACTTGGTTAACAACCATTTCAATAACGAAATCAAGTTTTTCTCCTAAGCGTTTTTGTGAGACATCATGTTGGTATTGCCCCACTCCTACTGCTTTTGGATCAATTTTTACTAATTCTGCTAATGGATCTTGCAAGCGGCGACCGATACTAACAGCACTTCGTTCTTCAACTTGTAAATTTGGGAATTCTTCTCGTGCCGTATCACTAGCTGAGTATACTGATGCTCCTGCCTCATTAACAATCACATAAAAAACAGGACGTTTCATTTCTTTCAAGCACTCTGAAACAAATGCTTCTGATTCACGGCTAGCCGTCCCGTTACCGATTGCCACCATTTCAACTTTGTATTCCTCTAATAATTTAATGAACTCCGGCTTAGCTTCTTCACGTTTTTTGGCATTAGCTGGTTTATGTGGATAAATCACATGAACAGCCAATAGTTTACCTGTTGGGTCAACAATAGCTAGCTTACATCCTGTGCGATAAGCCGGGTCAAACCCTAATACAACTTTCCCTTTTAAAGGGGGTTGTAATAATAAATTTTTTAAATTTTCACCAAAAATAGTAATGGCTTGTTCATCTGCTTTTTCAGTCAATTCATTCCGTATTTCTCGTTCAATTGCCGGTCCTATAAATCGTTTATAACTATCTTCATAAGCTGAGCGTATATAAGGTGTTGCAATACTTGTCTCACTCTTAATTAAGTGACGTTCGAAATACTGGTATACTCGGTTGCTATCTATTTCAATCGCAACTTTCAACACACCTTCCTTTTCACCACGATTAGCCGCAAGTACTCTATGTGATACCATTTTTTTCATTGGTTCAGAAAAATCATAATACATTTCATACACACTTTTCTCGTCCAATGATTTATCTTTTACTTTTGTGGTATAAAGACCTGTTTGTTTCGTCATATTACGTAACCATTCACGGTAAGATGGCTCATCACTAATCACTTCAGCGATAATTTCATGTGCTCCAGATAAAGCTTCTTCAGATGTTTTAACTTCTTCATTAACGTATTTAGCTGCTTCATCTTCAACGGACCCATTGCTTGGAAATGTCAATAGCCAATCAGCTAGCGGCTCAAGACCATTTTCTTTTGCAATGGTCGCTTTAGTTCGACGTTTTTGTTTAAAGGGACGATATAAATCTTCCACTCGTTGCATTTTTTTAGCAGCGTTAATTTTTTTCTCTAAATCTTTCGTTAATTTTCCTTGTTCACTGATTAATCGAGTAACTTCTTCTTTACGTTTGACTAATCCCTCAATATAAGCATGGCGTTCTTCAATTTCTCGAATTTCTACTTCATCAAGACTTCCCGTTTGTTCTTTACGGTAACGTGCAATAAAAGGAACCGTATTTCCTTCACTTAATAAGTGCAACACGGTATCGATTTGTTTTCTTTTTATATTGGGTAACTCTTTTTCTAAAATATCAAAAACTTGTGTATCTTGCATAATTATTCTGCCGTCTCCCTATCAAAAAAATGTTTACTTGATTTAAAATAACGTCTCTCTAAATAAGCAGATAACGCTTGGTACGCTTTTAAGCGTAACTTAATTTCCTTATCCATCATAACATATTTTTTCGACAGTAATGGTATCTTGACTAGATTTTCTAGTTCTACAAAGAATTCATTCGCTTCAGATATATAATGCTTACTCCAATTGAGTTCACTTTTACCAGTATCATTGACTTGCATGATATTAGCTTGATACCATCGATACTCCAAAAATTTTAATGATAACCGATATGCCCGGTACTCTTCGACTGGAACCTTAACGTCTTCAACTTCAGCATCATCTGCTTGTTGAAATAAGTCCAAAATATCATCTTCATCGTATCGTATTGCTTGTTCTTCTTCTATTTTTTCCTCATTTATTAAATCTGTCCCTTCGCTGTTATCTTCTTGTTCTTCAACTAAAGTCTGATCAACAAACTGTTGGAGATAAGCAACACGATCACTTAAACGATTAACCTCTTTTAATAATTGTCTCATCTCATTTTGATAATAGTTTTTTTCTTCACTTAATTTCTGATTTAATTCTTTTAAATTAGTTAGATCATTTAACATACTGGATGTATCTAGTTCGTATTTATTATGTTGTTCTTCAAGTTGTTGTTCCATTCCTTGGCTTTTATCAATCCACTCTTTTAATTTTTTTTCTAATTGCCAATACGATTTTTTTTGTTCTTCCAACGTTCTTAAGACATTGTCTTTTTCAACTGATTCTTGATCTAATTTATTTTTTACTGAATGATTTTCTTCTTTTAATTCATCAATTAATAAATCAGATTCTGTCTTTTCACTCACTAATTCATCAATTTTAGCTTGCAATTTAAAGGAATCATTTGATACTAATACTAACTGTCTTTCTTGTTCCGCAATTTTTTCCTCAAATTCTTTCATATCAAGTTGGGCTTGATTGATTAATTGTGCTTTGTCATCTTGTTCTTTTTGATATAGATTTTTTAATGTTGAATTTTCTGTCTCTAATTCTGTCAATTTTAGCTGTAAATCTTTAATTTCATCGACTTGTTTATTTTCAGATATAGTTAATTGCCGATTTTTTTTTGATGTTTCATTCAGCGTTAAACTGAGTAGGTTATTGTTATGTTGCAACTCGCTAATTAAATGTTTAGCATTTGTCAATTCGTTTGACAGGATGGAATAACGTTGATGACTTTCGTCATTTTTAGTTGGGTAAATATCTTCTAATTGTTCTTTTTTAGGTAGTATTTTATTATCTTGAAAAGTATCTACATACCGCAATAAGTCATTATTTTCTTTTTCAATAATATCTAGTTGCTCCATTAATATTTTTTGTTCTTTATCTCGTTCTTTACTCCACTGATTCACTAAAGCGTCTTGTTCCACCACTTTTTTTTGTAATGTATCAATGATTTTATCTTGATCATCTAAAATATTAAAATTCATTTTATTTGACTCATTTCCTGTCTGAAAAACAGGTTGTACCATGTCACTAGATTCTATAGTATTATATGGAGCAGTCAATAATTCCTGAACTGCTTTAAAAAAATGTTTAATTTCAATATCACTTAGTAATGCTGAAACGCTGAAAGAGATGTACAATTTAATTATTCCATTATCATTAATATGATAAAATGCTCTTTCTATTGGATAGATAGATAACACAGAACGCCATCTACGAAAAAAGACAGTTAACCTTTTATCAATTTTATAGAAAAAAATAGGATCGAATAATATTTCTAATTGGTTGGTCATAGATCCTGATGGTCGATTTTTTTCTATTACGGTAATTGATTTTTTACGGGGTTTCTTTTTTTCTTTTTTGAACAACCGCATACTAATTTTCCCCTGGTCACTTTTCATTATATTACCTCCGTTTTTTATCAACTCGCTTACAATGATACTAAAAAAGTGTTGTTAGACCACAACACTTTTTTAGACTTATTTAGCCTTCTTGAGAAAAGTTAAGTTGTACACCAGGTTTGTCTAACGCAATCTCGGTTACTTCATAAGTTAATCGTTCAATCAAAACGAATAAAGGTTGTACCAAAGTGTTCACTTCTTCTGAAGTTAAATCTTCAATTTTATCTACTTTTCTACCTACTGTTTGAACAAATTGAGCGACATCACCACTAATGGCAACATTATCTAATATAATTTTAAATTCGACTCTCAACCCTAAAATCGAGTTGTTTTCTGCATCAATGGTCATTTCATCTGTAATTTCAAAAGGATTTAAACTTACATTAATAGATGTTTCTTCAGAATGATCTTGAGGTAATGCATCATAATGATATGACTGTACAAATTCTTGTTGTCTCTTTAATTCCATTTTATTCTCTCCTAAATATGTCACTATTTAATAAATTCTTTATAGTTATCTTATCTACCTTTTATATTCTACACGAATTTTTCTTAGATTTAAATCTAAATCTAAGTTCATTTATACATTAATTCAATTAATTGATTAAAAAGGCTAGTCTTCATTACTGTCTTCACGTTCTATTGCTCGATAATTCTGCATTTTTTTACTAAATAACATACCGTTTGAAGGTGGTGTATAAGTAATAGCATTCGCTCCAGCTTCAATGGTTTCCATAATTGATTCTTCCGTTGGTCCTCCTGTTGCCATGATAGGAAATAATGGGTATCTTTCTCGAATCATTCGAACAATATGAGCAGTGTGTTTACCACCGCTAACATTTAAAATCTGAACACCAGCTGCAATCTTTTCATCAATGTCGGTAAATTCCGATGTTATTGTTCCAATAATGGGGATATCAATGATCTGTGAGATATCATAAATTGTCTCCTTAGGTGTAGGTGCATTCACAACGACACCTAGAGAACCATTTGCTTCTGCAAACATACTCATATTAACTGAGCGATTTCCTTGAGTTAAACCACCACCAACACCCGAAAAAACAGGAACATCTGCTGCTTCAATAATTGCTTTAGTAATCGTTGGATGTGGTGTAAATGGGTAAACGGCTATCACAGCATCTGCATCAATATTACGAATAATAGCTATATCAGTTGAATAGCAGATTGATTTAATTCGTTTTCCATAAATTCTTATTCCTGAACAATTTCGAATGACGTTTGGGACATTGATTAAATCTTTTCTTAAATTTGTGACAATTTCAGGGGCAATACGTTTTTCTCTATTCATAATTATTTCTCCTCCATAAATAAATTGAACTTTAATCAAAATATTAAAGTTCAATTTATCAATCATATTGATTTAAATGATGTTCTTCAATGAGAGATATTAACTTATCAGCATAGCCTGGATCTGTAGCATATCCAGCAACTTGTAAAGCTCTAGCTGCAGTCTGATAATCATCTGCTAATAACACCCCTTGATATAAATAAGGGTCCCAATCCACGCCTTGTACAAACAACAACGTATGATCTCTAATACAATCAGACCAACTAGCATATACTTTAAAGTTTGCTTTAATAGTTTCCCATTTACCATCTTTATACTCTTTTGTTTCAAGTTTTACTGAATGATCATTGGCACTAAAAGACTTAATACCAAATAAATTATTATATTTAGCACTTAACTCACTTGTTCCCCAATCTGATTCTAAAATAGCTTGAGCTAAAACAATACTTGGCATAATACCATGGCTAGCTTGCATCTCTTTAGCAACCGGAACAATTTCTTCAATAAAAGCCTGTTTATCTGTAGAATTTGACACATCTGATTGCGTCATTGGAGTGGTATCACTTAATCCTCTTAGACTTAATAAAAAAACAATTAATCCAACCATTAAAAGTAACAAACTTAGTATTAAGGGTAACGTTACTTTACGTTGATTGCCATATCTTCTTGTATATTTTTTCGCCATAAATTACCTACTTTTTAATCATTTCAACATATTCTTCTAGCGACAAGTTGTGTTTTTTCATATATAAGGCATTAGCTTTACCGACATAACGAATATGCCATGGCTCATAATTAATACCTGTTATTGACTCTTTACCTTTTTCATAGCGAACAATAAACCCATATTGACAAGCATTTTCTTCAATCCACTTTCCAGCATCTGTATCACCAAATTCACCTTCTAGCATATTACCTTTGTTGTACCAATCTTGATCCAAAATATCAATAGCTAAACCAGTATGATGTTCACTCAATCCTGGTTCTGTTAAATATTCCATTGCTTTTTTCTTTGCTTCTTCATCAGAAAAGCCTTGTGCTTTATAGCTTGCAATGTCTCGCTCTACAATCGCCCTTTGTTCTGCTACGGATCGATAGCCTGAGATAGTCACTATTTTAAATCCTTTTTTGTCAGCAGCATTCACCATTGCATTAAATGTACCAAAGATACGACTATCAATTTTTTCACCATTAGGTAATTCTTTTAAATTAGTTGGTTCTTTTTCAATCTTATTATCTTTATTAACTAAAATAAGATCCCAATCTGTTGCGTTTCCTGGATACGTCTCATCTGATTTTGCTGTAGATTGAACTGGCTCTTTTATCTGATCTGTTTGAGTTGTTTTTTCTACTACTTTTTGGTTATCCCCAACTTTAACCCATAATCCCAGTGCAATAAAACAACTGATAATACCGATGAATATTTTTTTAGCCATGAATACTAGTCATTTCCCTTATGTTGAGTATTTTCTTCTGCATAAGTATCTGTCAAATTTTCATCTAGCCATTCAATTAAATCAACTTTTGATTCCTCTATTTGTTGTTGGACAATTCCTGGCATAAAGAATTCTAGTATGTCATCATATCCCCATTCACCATAATTCATCACAACACGTAGAACAACTACATGTTTTTGTGGGACGTTTAACAATTCTCTATCACTAAAACGCTGTTGGGTAATTAATTCAACTTTTGCTACACCTGATTTAATCCATGTATTAGCAATCACTGTTTTTAAACGTTTATATTCGACACTTGCATAATTTCTTTTTTCTGGAAACATAATTGTCTGACTGACAATTTTTTGGATCAACATCCATTCATAGTCAGAAAATAAATTTTTAATCTTTTGCATCTTATCATTTGGTAACTGTACTAAACCTTTTTTCCAATCTGACCATATCTCTATAGGTAGTTCTAAAATATTTTTACAAAAGGTGTCTTCACTAATAAATTGATCTCTTATACGATCTAACATAATATTAACCATTGCTTGATGCATATACGTCATCCTCTTTCTTATCTATTAAATCAACTAAATAATATAATATCTCTTTTCATTCTACTATATTTAATAAAACTTTTGAATCAAATACATCATTTACCTAGACAAGTTTAGAAAAACTACAACATTTTTTCATTCATTTGACTAAAGTTTACTTTAATATCAATAAATGTTTGAATTTGTAATAACAATTGATATAATTTCGCACGGTTTTCAAATTCTGTTCGTGATGTTGGTAATGATTTTGTTTCATACATTTGGAATACTTCTAATACATCTTCTTTTAAAGATAACGCATTATTGTCTTCAGCATAAGTTTCTGCGATATTTAATAGTAACGTTTCCACACTTTCTGCGACATCTTTATCGACATCAATTTGTTTAATTAACTCATTCATATCTTCTAATGTTTCAAATTGACGTAATCTCATATCAAAATAACTTAAGTAATACTCATCTTGTGATAACAACTGATTTTCCATATGACGTTTTGATAATTGCTTTCCCTGTTTAATCGATTTAGATAATCCTTCAAGTAAAGCATTACATTCATTTTCTACATCTTTTCTATAAAGCATCTCTGAAAACTGCATCAATAATTTTTGGATTGTTTTATCAACTACCTGTTTATTTTCTTCGATATCTTCTTTTACACTAGGCATATGTAAATTAGCAATAAGTGCTAAGGTCACCCCGATAAACAACAAACCAAATGCATTAAAAACTAACCACGGAGCCATTGATTTTTCATTTAAAAAATGAGTCATTAGAACTGAATTGATTGGGACAATTTCAGGCATTTTCCATTTACCAGCAATCGGAATATAAAATAATAATAGCAAACAATAGGCTAATGGATTATATCCTATTACGTGATACCAGAAATAAGCCATAATTGTTGCTAGCATAAATGCTAACAGCCTACCAAGTCCTATCTTAACAGATGAACGTTTCGTATTTGTCACACTTAAAATCGCCACGACCCCTGCTGTTGAGGCGTATTTAAACCCCAAATAGCTTGCTAACCAAATCCCGATAGATGCTGTTAAAGCAGTTTTTATGGTACGTAATCCAATTTTCATATTATTCCTCTTTTCACACTTTATCCTTACTCTATTTAAAGTCAAAATTTGTTTCCCGTCAAATACTAGAAAAATACTTCTCTTTCGTTTATTATAGGGATATATTGAGGAGGGTTACTCTATGACACGTATTAAACCATTTTTAGTCATATTTTTATTTTTGTTTACTTTAAGTGCGTGCGGTATTACACAAGAATTGGATCAATCAGTCACCGTCACAAAAAATATCAATCAACAACTAAAAGAAGAAAAAGCAACTATTTCCTCTTTAAATACACTTATTGAAAATTTTTCAACAACCTATGATAAAGATATCCATGAAAAAAAAATAACCAATATTTTAGGTAATGAAACAAGCAGTCTAAATAAAAGTTATGAAGAACGTGAAAAATTATTATCGACTTTAAAAAAAGATAATAAACTAATTAAGTCCTATAATAAAGAACTAAAAAATATTATTTCCAAAAAGGCAGTTGATGTAGATAATACTAAATTAGTGTCAATTCAGGGTAGTTTAGAGATTATCATCAATAATATTGAATCTCTTCAGCTTTATATTGAAACTAGTTTATCACAAGAAAAAAAATTATATGATGACGTAGCAAATGAGACAGCCGATGCTTTATTCTCTGCTATTGATAGAGCAAATGGTGCAACTTTAATCGTCACAAATGAAACGTTACAAAATATGTCGTATACCACTAAATTAATAAATGATTACCAACGTTCCGTTCCGACAAATCATAATAAATAGGAGAATGCTCATCAGATGGTTATTGGAAAATATCGAATTGGCTTGCGAACACTTAAAACCTCAATTGCTGTTATGTGTTGCATTATTTTTTTTCACTTAACACATCGTGGTTCCCCAATGGTAGCCACACTAGCTGCTGTTTTTGCTTTACGTGAAGATATGTCAACCACCATGAGTTTTGGAAAATCAAGAATACTTGGCAACACCATTGGCGGAATTGCTGGAATTTTATACTATATTTGTTTACTAAAACTCCCTAATCAATCCATTGGAGAAATCTTCCTTGTGCCATTTTTTGTTTTAGTCACCATTACTGTCTCGACTCGTTTAAAAAATCAAAAAGGAATTATTGGTGGTGTCGCGACATTATTGTTCTTATGCTTCTCTATTCCCAAAACTAGCTCTTTTACATATGCTATCGACCGTGTCATTGATACATTTATTGGAACGCTGTTTGCTATCTTATGGAACTATCTAATAAAATCACCATTAGAAGATAAAGAAGAAACCTTAGAAGAAAAGAAAGAAACCTTAGCTAAAAAGAAACAGGATATTAACATTTTAGAACAAGAAATTCAAGCACTAGAAAAAAATATCCCACCAGATAACTCATTAGATTAACGAATAGAAAATAAAAAAGTAGTCTCTTAATATAAGAGACTACTTAGACTGTAGACAAAGTATTGACAAATTTCGATACTTTGTCTTTTTTGATAAAATAGAGAAACGGAGTGACTATTAATGTTGAAATAGTAAGACATGGGTAGTTAGTTTGTCTTCAATCTGAAAGAATAAATACTTGTATTCCTTCTTTATCCTTTATTATCATCCATTACCTTATTGATATGAATCGTTAAATAGATTATTTCTGATTGATTAATGGGAACATCATACTTAGTTAAAAGATAGTCTTTCACCCTTAAACTACATTGAAAGGCTTTTGGGTATTTTGATTGAACTAATTCATACAAAAAATCATCTGTTTCCTCACTTAATTCATTATTTATTATTCGTTGAACAAAAAATTGAATATGAGTCACCATTCTTTGATAGTTTGTTGAGTGTTCATCAAACTCGTATCCAACATATCGTCTAACAATATTTAATATATTTTTGACAATCTCTGTGTTTTTCATTGTTGTTGCCATATCTTGATAATCTGTCACACTATTAGCTAAATGTAGTGCAATCACACCTGCCTCTTCTTCTGTCATGTCCGCATTTAGCTTATCCTTCACAATTTCAACCGCTTTTAAAGCAACTTTAAATTCTTTGGGATAAAATTTTTTTATATCAAATAATAATGGATTAGGAAGTGAAATCTTCTCGCGAGCCCGTTCTATAGCATAAAACAAATGATCAGTTAAACTTAAATAAGATTTCTCAGAGTAATTATAACCAATTTCTTTTTCTGCTAATAACATAATCTCTTTAGATACTTCGATGATATCTGGTGGTATTTTTTCGACCAATTTTTCCATCTCTTGTCTTTCGCTTCCGAAATGATTAACAAACATCTTATCAATAGCAATTAAAGATATTTTATCTCCAACTTTTTTATTAAATGCGATGCCTTTGCCCATCACAACTACTTCTTGAGATTCTTTATTATCAGAAATTACCACATTATTATTTAAAATTTTTTTTATAATCATCTCTTGTGTCCTTTTCTTAACCCAGTGATATTATCATTAATCCTTATTTTATTATACATCCTATAAATGTTTTTTTACAGAATTAATTATCATACCATAAAAACACCATTATTTGATTACCACTAATAATTCTTCTCCTGATACAATATCTTTTTGATCTAATGTAAGGACATCTAAAAACTGATCTGAATTTGTAACTACTATTGGCGTGACAACAGGTTTTCCTGCTTCCTTAATATAATTAATATCGAAGTATCCTAATAAATCACCTTGATTTACTTTATCCCCTTGCTTAGCTTTAATATCAAATCCTTTTCCGTCTAACTCAACAGTATCCATACCAATATGGATCAGTATCTCAGAACCATCATTTGTTGTCATACCTATTGCATGCCCTGTTGGAAATACAGTGGTAATTTCTCCTGTTGCTGGTGCATATAACTCACCGATAGTTGGATTAATAGCGATACCTTTTCCTAACGCACCAGAAGAAAATACTTCGTCTTTGACTTCAGATAGTGGAACAACCTCACCTGTTACAGGAGAAACTAACTCTTCTCTTGATTCTGATTGACTTGTTGTACCAGATGATACATTATTTGGTTCCTCATTATTTGATTCTACTTCTTTATCAAATCCAATAACCAACGTCATAACAAATGCTACAACAATAGATACAATACTTCCAATAATTCCCATCATAACGTTTGATTCAACACCATCAATCGTACTCACAAAGCCAGGTATTGATAATACACTTATCAAACCACTAGCAAATAGTTTAACACCAGCTCCACCGATAACTGCCCCACCAACAGCTCCACCGATACAAGAAGCGATAAATGGTTTTTTTAGAGGTAAAGTCACACCATAAACAGTCGGTTCAGTAATACCAAAAATAGCAGTCAACGTTCCTGAGAGTGCCAATGCTTTTCGTTTTTCATTCTTTGTTCTCAAAAATACCGCAAAAGCAGCTCCTGCCTGAGCTAAAACAGCTCCCAATAACATTGGTGTTAAAGTATCAAAGCCATATTGTGTTAAGTTATTCAATGCTATTGGGATAAGACCCCAATGCATCCCAAACATTACAAACACTTGCCATAAGCCACCCATAACTGCACCTGCTAATATAGGACTAAAATTAAAGACTGCTGTATAAGCTGTTCCTAATCCTGTTCCAATAATTGTACCTAAAGGCCCTATTGCAACAAAAGTTAACGGTACCATGATCATAATAGTAAACATTGGGACTAAAATAATTTTTAAAAATTCAGGAATAATTTTTTTCATAAATTTCTCAATATATTTTTGTAACCAAACAAACAATATGATTGGGATCACTGTTTGCATATAACCTGTTGGACTAATGATGACAGGTATCCCCATAAATGACAATGCTACTTGTTCTCCTGCCATTTGTGTGATAGATGGGTATAATAGAGCTCCTGCTATTGATAAGGCAATAAAAGGATCTGTCTTAAATTTTTTAGCAGCTGTAAACGCAACAGCAAATGGTAAAAATTGCATTAATCCGTCTGATGCCGCATAAAGAATTTGATAAGTTCCTGACTTGTCTGTTAAAACACCTGTCAATAATAAAATAGATAATAGCCCTTTTAATACACCAGTTCCTGCCAGTGCTCCTAAAAATGGTGTAAAAACACCTGATATAATATCAACAAATTTATTAAAAATGTTACTATCTTTTTTCTCATCTTCTGTTGGCTCTCCAAGCCCAGATACATCTAGTAATTCATTAAAGACATCCGATACTCTACTTCCTACTACAACTTGATATTGACCTCCACTTTGAACGACTTGGATAACATCTGGTATTTTTTTTATCTCTTCAGTCTTAGCAATTGATTCATCTTTCAATTTGAATCGTAGGCGTGTTGCACAATGAACAACACTACTAACATTTTCCTTTCCTCCAACTAATTCTAAAACTCGTGTCGCTAACTCTCTATTAGAAAGCTTTGCCATAATAATTCCTCCTTACATTTTTGAATGCAAAAAAGACCTAAACTGACTAAAATAGTCTACGCAAACTAATCCCAGATATATACTGAGACTAATCTTGTCGTTCACTATTTCATTCAATTTAGGTCTTGCCTGCTTAGCAGTTACAATCCTTTACATACAGATAATAACATGTTTCCGCTTTCTTGTAAACAATAAATGTACTTTATTTAAATAAAGACTTCAGAAAAAATCTGAAGCCTTCATAATAATTAGCTATTGCTCAAATCTTCTCCATTTGTTGCAATGACTTTTTTATACCAATCAAATGATTTTTTCTTACTACGATTAAGTGTTCCATTTCCTTCATTGTCACGATCTACATAAATAAATCCATAACGTTTTTTCATTTCACCAGTACCCGCACTGACTAAATCAATACATCCCCAAGTCGTATAGCCTAATAAATCGACCCCATCAATTTCTACGGCATCTCTCATCGCTTTGATATGCTCTGCTAAATACTCAATACGGTAATCATCTGCAACATAACCATTTTCATCTGGTGTATCCACAGCACCTAATCCATTTTCTACAATAAACAATGGTTTTTGATAGCGATCGTATAAATCATTCAACGTGATTCTTAATCCTAGTGGATCGATTTGCCATCCCCACTCACTTGACTCTAAATAAGGATTTTTAAGTGACTCAAAGATATTACCACTCGTTTGTTCATTCACCGCTGGATCCGTCGATTGCAATCTTGATGAATAATAAGAAAATGACACGAAGTCAACAGTGTGCTCTTTCAATAATTCTAAATCGCCTTCTTGAATTGGTAAGGTAATACCTTTTTGTTCCATTTCTTTTAACGCATAAGACGGGTACTCGCCACGAGATTGAACATCAATAAAGAAATAGTTTTCTCTATCAGCTTTTCTTGACGCCCAAACATCTTCAGGTTTACTAGTATAAGCATAGTTTGCTCCTGCAGCAAGCATACATCCTACCTTGTTTTCTGGATCAACTTCATGGGCAATTTTTGTGGCAATCGCACTAGCTAGTAATTCATGATGAGCAGCTTGGTACTTGATTTGTTCCTTATTTTCACCCTCTTCAAAATAAAGCCCTGCTCCCATAAATGGGGCATGTAAAATCATATTAATTTCATTAAACGTTAACCAGTATTTTACTAAACCTTTATAACGATTAAAAATAACATGACACAGATTTTCATAAAAACCGACTAATTCACGGCTTCTCCATGCACCGTATTTTTCAACTAAATGCATTGGACAATCAAAATGAGTTATCGTAACTAATGGTTCAATCCCATATTTTTTACATTCTTTAAATAAGTCTTCATAATATTTTAAACCTGCTTCATTTGGTTCATTTTCATCACCTTTTGGAAAAATACGAGACCAAGCGATGGATAAGCGATATGTTTTAAATCCCATCTCTGCAAATAACGCAATATCTTCTTTGTAACGATGGTACATATCAATGGCTTCTTTGGCTGGATAAAAATGATGTTCATCAAATTCAAACATTTTCATCTCTCCAGTAATAACTGCTGCACGATCTGGTCCAACTGGAGCTAAATCCACATTCGCTAATCCTCGACCATCTTCACGATATGCTCCTTCACATTGATTGGCTGCTGTTGCGCCACCCCATAAAAAATCTTGTCTAAATCCCATTGTATTTCCTCCTTATATTGTTTGTATGTTCATTCTATCTTGTGGGAACATTCCCATGTCAAGTTTTTTTTGGTATAATTTTTGTAAATGGAGGTCTTTATATGACAACAATTATTGATGTAGCAAAAAAAGCAGGTGTTTCAAAATCGACTGTTTCTCGCGTTGTTTCAAATAAAGGATATGTTAGCGAAGCAACAAGATTCAAAATTGAAAAAGCCATGGACGAACTTGGTTATATTCCCAACATGATCGCAAGAAATCTACAAGCTGGTTTAACAAAAACAATTGCCTTCATCTCCTATGATTTTAATCAATATACCAGTATCTTTTTAAATGCTTTCACAAAAACGGCATTAACATATGATTTCTATGTCAACTTATATGTTACTGGTGGAGATAAAGCAAAGGAAATAGATGCGTTAAATTTAATGAAATATAAGCAAGTGGATGCTGTCTTTATATTCACTAGAAGTAACTCTTGGGATGATATTAAACCTTATCGAAAATTTGGCCCCATCTCGACTTGGCATCGAATTGATTCTCCTGATATTTATTCATCTTATGTCAATCAGTACGACAGTTATCTAATGTCTCTTGAATTTTTACTTAGCAGAGGTTATAAAAATATCGGGCACATTTTAGGTTATAAAAATAATAAAAATACCCTTGCTCGAATCAATGCTCTTGATTATTTTTATGAGCAACACCCAGAGCTAGAAAAAAAAGAGGAATGGATTTTTTTAAACACTAAACCTTATCAAATTGGACGAAACATTGCAAAAAAATGGCATGAAACATCAAATAGACCTGACTGCCTTGTGTTTTATACCGACTTCATTGCGGCTGAATGTATCTCTGAATTGCAGCTTTTAGATTATTCTATCCCTAAAGATATTGGTATTATGGGTTTTGATAATAACGCTATCAGCGAAATTATTCACTTAACTACCGTCGACTGTCATTTAGAAACTCAAGCGACCAATTGTTTTAACTATCTTTATAGTGAATTAAAAAACTTAACTTTTTCACCTATTCCCATTACGCAAGACTTAGTTATTCGATCATCGACCAAATAAAAAAGAGATAGCTCAGCTACCTCTTTTTTTCATTTCTTTATTCATTAGATAAATAAAAGGACTCTTTAATAAGATATAAAAAAACATTGTTCCGAAAGCATGCATGATATCAAAACTCATACCAGTCACATAATATGCCCAAAAGTTTGTTACGCCAAATATCGGTGCTAACATCACCGATATGAGAAAGCCATACCCTAGACCGGATATCAGGCACAAAATAAGTTGTAATACCTTGTTATTTTTTACGTTAGTCCATTTATCTAATAGGACTACTAGATAAATGACACACCAAAAAGATACTATTTGGGCAATTGTCCAAACTCCCATACCTAAATAAAAATTTGTAATTAAAATAGAAAGCGAACTAATCACAATTGCTTCAAGTCTTCCCATATAAAGTGTCACTAAAATAAGTGTTGCCGTAATCGGTTGAACATTTGGTATAAAAACCATTAATAATCTACCGACTACACAAAATGCTGTCAGTAAAGCCATCATTGTTAATGATTGTGTGTTAATATGCTTCAAGTTAGTCTCCTATTAATCCAATTTAGATAAATCAAACTCAATATTATCACCATCAGATACTGTTGTTTCTTGAACCCCTTTTTCAGCTTGTTTACCATTGACTGTATATAACCAATACTTATTTTCTTTTTCATCTTGTTTATAACCGTCAATGGATGTGATAAACCCTTTTGTATCTTCAATATCATAGTTATCTTTCAATACATTATATAAAACAGTCTCATCTTTCACGCTAACTTCTTTTGAATCAATTTCTTTATGATCTTCCTTTAGTGTGATATTAACAGTTGCACTTGATTGCGTTGACTCTACTGTTTGGTTCTTTTTACCACTTCCACAACCTGTTAATGTCACTAAAATCGTTGCACTTAACACCAAGCAATTTAATTTTTTCATCATACTTCTCCCTTATTTAAATTCCTTAACTTTTCATAAAGAAACCTCAAACTATCTACTGATAATTTGAGGCTTATTTATTTAGTTTTACTCTAAGCCTTCTGCTACAGCTTCAGGATAATTTACTTCAACAATTTCAGCACATCGATTACATAATGTCGGTAATTCTTGATGACTACCTACATCTTCTTTGATTGCACGACAACGTTGACACGTTTCACCTTGAGCAGGTTCCACTAAAATAGAGACATCATTAAATTTCATAGCAGTTTCTGGTACATCAGTTGTTGATTTTTCAACAACTAAATCTGAAACAATCAATACTTGTGCCAAATTAGTATTTAATGCATCTAACAACATAGCAGTTGGCTCATTTGGATAGATAGTCACTTTTGCTTCAAATGATTTACCAATTAATTTATTATTTCTAGCTTCTTCTAAAGCTTTTAAGACATGTGTTCTCACTTCCATGAATCCATCCCATAATTCCATGATTGAATCTTGATCTGGATAAGTGTCATAACCAGGAAGCTCAGATAACTGCACATATTCTTCTTCTTCTTGTAAATGAGACCAAATTTCTTCTGACGTAAATGGTAAAATTGGTGTCATTAATTTTGTTAAAGCCACTAAAATATCATAAAAGACAGTTTGCATTGCACGACGCTCATGATTATCTCCTGCTTCAATGTAGACAACATCTTTGGCAAAATCTAAATAGAATGCTGACAAGTCATTTGTACAGAAGTTAACTAGACTCTTATAAACAGTCGAGAATGAATAATTGTCATACCCTTTATCACGAATAGTTTTGATTGTATCATTTAAGCGAATCATCATATATTTATCAACCGAACGTAATTCATCATATTCAACACGGTCTTTATTCACATCAAAATCAGATGTGTTTGCTAATAAGAAACGCATTGTATTACGAATTTTACGATAAACTTCAGCAATTTGATTTAACGTATTCATATCCACTTTCACATCTGATTCATAATCCACACTTGAGACCCAAAGTCTTAAAATATCTGCACCCATTTGATTGGTTACTTTATTTGGCTCAATCGTATTTCCTAAAGATTTACTTTGTTTACGTCCTTGTGGGTCTAATGTAAATCCTTGAGAAAGAACTGCTTTATATGGTGCAACGCCATTAATTGCCACACTTGTTGTAATACTTGAGTTGAACCATCCACGGTATTGGTCAGATCCTTCTAAGTACAAGTCAGCTGGAAATGATAAATCACTTCTGCCTCTTAACACTGCTTCATGTGATGAACCAGAGTCAAACCAAACATCCATGATATCAGTTTCTTTTGTAAATTCGCCATTTGGACTACCAGGATGAGTAAATCCTTCTGGTAATAATTCTTTGGCTTCTTTTTCAAACCAGATTTTTGACCCGTGTTCTGCAAATAAATTCGCCACATGTTCTGTTGTTTCTGGTGTAATAATCGCCTCACCGTTTTCTGCATAAAAGACAGGTAATGGTACACCCCATGCACGTTGTCTAGAAATAACCCAATCGCCACGATCACGAACCATGTTATATAGACGCGTTCTCCCCCAAGGAATAATCCAATCTACTTTTTCAATTTCAGATAGAATATCGCCTCTAAATTTATCAATTGATGCAAACCATTGTGGCGTTGCACGATAAATAACAGGTTTTTTTGTACGCCAATCATGTGGGTAACTATGAGTAAAGAAATCTAATTTTAATAAATGACCACTTTTTTCTAGCATTTCAGTAATCATTGGATTAGCTTTATCATAGAAGATACCTTCAAATCCAGGTGCTTCATCTGTATAACATCCTCGAGAATCTACAGGTGAAATAACATCGATACCGTATTTACGAGATACAATGTAGTCATCTTCCCCGTGTCCAGGAGCCGTATGAACCAAGCCAGTCCCTGCATCAAGAGTTACATGATCACCTAAAATCAAACGTGATTCTCTATCATAAAATGGGTGTTGAGCTGTCAGATTTTCTAGCTCTGCCCCTTTAATCTCTTTAATAACTGAAACAGTTTCCCAACCAATTTCTTTTGTCACTGTTTCAAGTAACTCTTTTGCTACGACAAATTTTTTACCATCTGCTTCAATCACGACATAAACATATTCGGGATTTACACTAATCGCTAAATTTGCTGGAAGAGTCCAAGGTGTGGTTGTCCAAATAACAAAACTCGTATCATTATCTAATACTCCGTTTCCATCTTTCACATCAAATGCAACATAAATAGAGGCTGATTTTACATCTTTGTATTCAATTTCTGCTTCTGCTAACGAAGATTCACTAGATGGAGACCAGTAAATTGGTTTTAATCCTTTATAGATATATCCTTTTTCAGCCATTTTTCCAAATACTCGAATTTGAGCTGCTTCATAATCTGGTGTTAGAGTAATGTATGGGTTATCCCAATCTCCTGATACACCTAAGCGTTTAAAATCATTACGTTGTTTATCAACTTGGCTAAGTGCATATTCTTTACACATTTCTAAGTATTCTGCTCTAGGCATTTCTTTGCGTTTAACACCTTTTTTGGTTAATACTTGTTCAATTGGTAAGCCATGTGTATCCCAACCTGGAACAAATGGGGCACGAAAACCTGACATTGATTTAAATCGAACAATAATATCTTTACTTACTTTGTTTAGTGCGTGTCCTAAATGGATATTTCCATTAGCATATGGAGGACCATCATGTAAAATAAAAGTTGGTTTCCCTTCATTTAATTTTTGTCTTTGACCATAAATATCTTTTTCTTCCCATTCTTTTTGCCATTCAACTTCTCTTACTGGTAAGTTTCCACGCATTGGAAAGCTTGTTTTTCCTAAATGAAGCGTTTCTTTCATTTTCATTTTATCTATCATCCTCACTTATTTTATTTTTATATACAAAAAAGCTTCGTCCCTTAAAAAGGGACGAAGCTATCGTGTTACCACCCAAAATTCAGTACAGACATAAGTCTATACTCTCCTGTAGATTGTAACGATTCTCACCGAGAAATCTTACTATAATTTCAGATTTCTTTTTTGTAAAGGATCTTTCTTAATTCAGTGTCTCACTAGGTTTCCACTATCCCTAACTCACTTTCAGAATAAATTAAGCTTTTCTATTTTACATCTAACTTTATTATTTAACTTTTGAACGTGATGAACGTTCCACTTTATTTAATTTTTTTGTTTCTTCACTTTTTTCTTCTTTTTGTTGCTGAACAGGCTGATTAGGCATTTCTTGTGTCGCACTTACCTTAATATCTGTTTTTGATTGAGATACATTATCAAAATTAGGTTTAATATTAATAGCTGGTGAAGTTGCTTCAAGACCATTTGCTGCTTCAACAGCATCTAATACTTCTTTAAATGCTTGATGGCTACTGTCAACATAAGCACCAAATGGTTTAAGGATTTCATCCCACTCATCACTTTGCACAATTTGTAACTGTGATTCTAATAATACATTTAAGTTTCTATGGAAAACACGGGTTTTCTTTTTCAAATCATCTGTCTCAACAGCCAATTGACGAGCACGTTCACTTGCTTCAGATAAAATTTGATTTGCTTTATTTGCCGCACCAGAAATCAACTCATCAGACATTTTATTAGCGTGTGCTAAAATGTCTTCAGATTGAGCTTGAGCTTTTTGAATTGCTAAATCAGACTCTTTAATAGCATTTTCTTTTAATTTATCCGCAGTATCTTGAGCTACAATAATTGATTGGTTTAATGAATCTTTTAATTCATTAAAATAACTTAATTTATCATTTGCCTGTTTTACTTCTTTTTCTAAAGAACGATTTTCTTGGGTTAATTTTTCAACTTCTAAAGCGATTTGATCTAAAAAGTCATCTACTTCATCACGATCATATCCCTTAAATTTATTATTAAAACTTTTATTCGTAATATCAATTGGTTTAATTCCCATTTTTACACTCCTTGCTACTTTCTTAAAACTCTAATTTTTAATCTTATCTTATCTTTTTTAGTATTCCCTAGTGTTTCTAATAGTTGAACTCTTCCTAGTCCTCGAACTGACACAATATCTAAATAATCTACTGGAAAATCAACACGCTCTACTTCGGTCCAATTGACCTTAGCTTTCTTTGATTCTACAATCAGTTTAGCACGTTGTCTAGATACATTATATACTGTTGAAATAATATTATCAATTCTAAGTGAAGAGATTGTTAGAGTCTCATCTAACCATTCATCAGTCGGTTGTAAAATATCTTGCCAACCTACTTCGTCAAATTTTACTCCAAATGAACCAATTTTGTCAACTTGTTGAGTAATATAGTTAGAAATAGATTTTTTTATAAAAACTTGCCATTGTTCTCCATTTGTTATGATATCTCCAATGAATTCTCTTTTTATTCCAGTACTCATTAATGTTCCTAAAATTTTTCCATGAGTTAATTTACCAAACTTAATAGGATATTTTATTTCATAAACTGAGATTTCATAATCTGTTTCATTAGGATTGTAATAACTTGGATAAAGTATGGCACATTTTCTCTCAGAATCTTCAAATCCTCCAAAAAAAGACAATAAAATATCGTCTCTTTTACCTACCAATGTCTTTAAAATAAACATCTCACGTGGGTTTAAAAATTCAGTTACAACGGGTGCGTATTGCATCTCAACTTGTTCCATCCAATTACCGATAGTATCAATAAAAGGATGTTCGTCCTTGCGAAAATGCTGATACACATTAGCTTGCAAAAAACTCACATCCATTCTTTAAATCATATAAACTAATCTTGCTAATATTAAAATTAAACCTTGTCCAGCTAATTGTAAAACAAATATTGCAACAATAATTGTAAAATCAATTGGACCAATACTCAAATTCAAGCGATCAAACATACTTAAATATGGTCTTGAAATTCGTATGATAAATTGACCAATTTTTGAATCATACGCCCCAGGAAACCATGATAATAAAGCATAAATCACTAAAACATAAGTATATAGGGTTATGGCTTTAGAGATTAAAGCTATAATCAAATTAACACATCCTTAATATTCTGTTAAATGGTTTGTTATGATATTTCGAGTAATGCTTGAATCGACATCTACGTTGGCAGGAGTACAGATAAACATTTCATCTCCTAAGCGTTGAATATCTCCATCAATAGCATATACAGTCCCTGTCATAAAATCTACAACACGCCTGGCAGAGCTTTCATTCATTAATTTAAAAGACAAAATAATAATCTCTTTTCTAAACAAAGCTTGAGCAATTTGTTTACAATCAATGTAATCTCTAGGCTCATAAACCGATACTTTTCTATGTTGTCTAGCAACCACCATACGTTTATTTCCATTTGAGGTAGGTTGATAGGTATTCATTTCAACTACTTTTTTATTAGTATACTGGTTTTCTGTTGCAGAAATTTTAACATTTTTTTCTGGTTCTTCTTCATTATGGCTGATAGCATGATTCATACTAGCAACATCATCAAGCGCATCCTCTAAATTATTTGTTTCTCTAATATTAGGTTCTGGCTCAAGAACAGATGATTCTTCATCAATCGTCACTTCTTCATCAACAAATGCATCACTTTCATCATCAGAAACGCCAAAAAAATCGGAAAATCTTTCACCAGCTTTATTGAATAACTTCACTCTATCACCTCTCCCCTAAGATTCGAAAAATCTCGAACCAATTCTTACAAAAGTTGCTCCAGATTCTATAGCTGGTATGAAATCTTGACTCATACCCATACTTAATTCTGTACATGGTGCATGGTCAAGTTTTTCTGTTGCAACTTTGTTTTGTAATAATTTTAATTGGTCAAAATACTGAGATAATTCGTTAAGATTTGAATCAATAGGAGCCATGGTCATTAAACCAATAACTTCAATTCTATCAAAATCTTTTAAATCCTTAATGAAATCTATTAAATTTTCCGGAGAGATTCCTTGTTTGGAAATCTCTCCAGAAACGTTTACTTGAACAAAACACTTAATTTGTTTTATTGCTCTTTTTTGTATTTCTTCAGCCAATGATATTTTATCTAATGCATGAAAGTAATCAATATTATTAATGACTGATTTAACTTTTCGCCGTTGTAAATTTCCTATAAAATGCCATTTAATCTGTTTATTATCTGATAGATACTCTTGCTTTTCTAACAATTTTTCCATCCTATTTTCAGCTAAATGTTCAAATCCTAAATTAACAACTTGTTTTGTTGTCTCTTTGTCAACTGATTTAGTGACACAAATGACAGTCACACTATCGACTGACCTTTGACCGATTTGGCAAGCTTGCTCAACATCTTGTTGAATTGACTCAACATTTTGTTCCAGTTTTTGCAGGACCAATCTAAGTCACCTCTTATTTTTTTCTTCTAAAGAAAGGTGGTGTACTTAATTCATCTTCCGCTTCTAAAGGATGATCAGAATCCTGGTTAGCATTATCATAATCTTTTCTGTCAATTGTTTCAAACTGTGTTTCATCTGGGACTTGACGAGTCGATGGTTCACGTTTTAAATCCCAATCACCAAATGCACTTGTTTGTGCTGTGCGTGATGAATCCATTTCTGGAACTTCACGAATAGGTTCTTGAACTGATCTTGCTTGTCTCTGTTGAACCATTCCATTTGGTGTAGTCACATTATTTCTTCCCATCGCTTGACGTTCTTTTTTTCCTGGATCAATTCCTGTTGCAATGACAGTAACAACAATCTCATCACCTAATTGATCATTAACTGATGTTCCTAAAATAATATTTACATCTCCACCTGTGGCACTCGCTACAATTTCAGACGCATCTTGTGCTTCAAATAAAGTCATATCTGCCCCACCAGTGATATTTAATAGCACTTGTTCAGCACCTTCAATAGATGTTTCAAGCAACGGAGAGGCAATAGCTTTTCTAGTAGCCTCAATCACACGATCTTCTCCATTTGCAACACCAATTCCCATTAGAGCGGTTCCTTGATTTTCCATCACTGTTTTAACATCTGCAAAGTCTAAATTGACATAGCCAGGAGATGTAATTAAATCAGAAATCCCTTGTACACCTTGACGTAATACATTGTCAGCTTCTCTAAAAGCTTCCAACATTGGTGTTCTTTTATCAACGATTTCTAATAAACGATTATTAGAAATGATTACCAAAGTATCCACATTTTCTTTTAAAGCTGAAATTCCTTCAGCTGCAAAACGACTACGTTTTGGACCTTCAAAGCTAAACGGACGTGTCACAACACCGACTGTTAAAGCTCCTTGTTCTTTAGCAATTCCAGCTACTACAGGTGCTGCACCTGTACCGGTACCACCACCCATTCCAGCAGTAATAAATACTAAATCAGCACCTTTTAATGCTTCAGCAATTAAATCTTCGCTTTCAGATGCAGCTTTTTCGCCAATATCTGGTAACGATCCAGCACCTAATCCTTTTGTAAATTTAGGTCCTAGTTGGATGACAGTTTCTGCTTTAGAATGTTGTAGTGCTTGAACGTCTGTGTTTGCAACGATAAACTCTACGCCTTTTACTCCTTCATCAATCATACGGTTTACTGCGTTACCGCCACCGCCACCGACACCAATAACTTTAATTACCGCGCCAGTATTTACAGTATTATCTAATGAAAATTCCATTATTTGTTTCCTCCTAGACTATTAGTCAAATATATTGGATAAGAAACCTTTTACTTTACCGCCAAAACCTTCTTCTTTCTCTTTTACAGGTTCATTGACAGACATATCTGTAACAGGTTCTTGTGCTTGTTGTACAGCTTTTTCATGTTGTTTAGTCTCTACTGAAATGTCACGAACAGGTTTAGCTGTTCGTTTTTTATCACCAGTAACGGCTAATTTAGTCACATGATAAACCTCATCAAGTTGTGCGACATACTCAACAATAGCAATTGCATTAGCATATACAGGATTACGTAATCCCATATGATTTGGAACATACAATTTAACGTTTGTTCCAAACATATCCGCTGCTAACTCGACTACTCCTGGCAAGCTTGCGGCTCCACCAGTTAAAATAACACCACCTGGTAAATTAAGTGCATCAATGCTATCTAACATCATTTTTGATTTTGAAAAAATTTGTTCAACACGCGCTTCTATAATTTCTGACAAGTAGCGTTCATCAATTCTGACAGGTTCATTTTTACCAATGACATCAACAGGAAATTCTTCATTCGGTGAAGTTCTTTCTGGATAAGCATATCCATAGTTGATTTTTAACGCTTCCGCATTAGTTAATGATGTGTTTAAAACAACAGAAATATCCTTGGTTACAAACTCTCCACCTTCTTGTTCAACGTGTGAAAATTTTAATTCACGTTCATACATCACAGAGGTAGTTGTTTGTCCACCACCCATGTCAATAATAGTTGTTCCAAAATCTTTTTCTCCATCCGAAAGAATAGATGAAGCTAAAGCTAAAGGAGCAATGACCATTTCATCAATCACCAATCCAGCTTTTTCAACACATTTTTGAATGTTGTGAACAATTGTCTTAGGTCCAGTATATAATAATCCCTTCATATCTAGACGAACACCAATCATACCTCTTGGATCTTTTATTCCTTCAAAACCATCTACTTTAAATTCTTGAGGAACTAAAGTAATGACTTGACGTTCTGGAGGTGTTGAACGAACAACTGCTGCTGATGCCACATTTTTAACATCTTTGTCAGTTATTTCTTTTGATTCATTATTAACAGCTATCATGCCTTCGCATTTTTCTACTTCTAAAAGATTAGCAGGAATACCTACACTAACACTTTTAATTTGAACACCTGATTTTTCTTCTGCTTGTTTAATTGCTCTTTGAACGGATTGAACAGCTTTGTCTATATCGATAACAATACCACGATCCAATCCTTTTGATTTTGCATTTCCTACGCCAATAATATTAATTTGATTTTCTATGTACTCAGCTACAACAACTTTTATTGATGTTGTACCGATATCAAGACTTACATATATTCCTGTTTTTGCCATGAAAGGTCTTCCCTCCTATAATTCTAACAAAGTCTTCCTTTATTATATGCATAATACCTCACACTATTCTATCATAAATAGTACTATGAAATAAAGAAGAATACTATATTTGCTAGTTTTTTTTCTGAACGTTAAAAACCATTATTTACACTCTCCATTGAGTTTTCGTCCGATAACCCCTCACTTGAGTCGCTATTTTGTGTTTCTAAAGGATATGAAAATATCCCTGTTTTACCCGCTTCCATATCAATAACACCTTTTGACTTCATTTCTGCCGAAATTTTGTCATAAAAAACTAATTTATCCGCAATTGTTGTTGATAATCCAATTACTTGATTGCCATCCTTCATATTTAATTTAATTCTAAAAGGATTTTTTTGAGTGGCCTGTGACTCAATAGAACTAATTTCTGATTTCATTTTTGGCGAAAATTTTTCATATGATGTCAAAAATGAATCCAATCCTTCTCCTTCTTTAAAATCAATTAACTGTGGCAATTTTTTTTCTGATTCTTTTGCTGTTTCACTCAAAATTTTTCCATTAGATAAAACAGGATACATTTTATTATTTCTTAATAAAATAGCCAGGACCTCATATTCTGTTACATGTATATCAAAATGATTAAATTGTTTAATCCTTAATGTCGCTGTGTTGATTCTTGGATTTTCCTTTATCACTCTTTTCATATCCTTTGATTTATTAAAATACTGAGGCCATAATCCATCACCTAATTTAAGGTGACTTGATTTTATAATTTTTTGACTATCTGCTTTGTCGATTCCAGTCACTTCTATATTTTGTAATTTACTTAAAGGAGAAATAATATAAAGAGTAATAAGTATTCCCACTGTTAAGGTAATTAAAATACTCGTTAATCTTCTAGTTAGACGTTTTTCCTCATTAGGAGTTAAACCTTGAAATGGAGATAGTTTATTGATTGTTTTCCTTTTCGTAGAAAGTGTTCCTTGTTTATTACTATCTTTCAATTCTTTTTTTGATGATTTTATCAATCGATGATTACCTCGATTTTCCCCTTTATCATCCTCTTTTTTGTTTGACATCCCTTACTAGCCCTCCTTAAATTAGGTTAGTTCCTGAATCAAACCATACAAGCGATCCATTGCATCAGGAATCCCTTCAGCTTTTGATGCTTTTGCCATAGTTTGTCTATATTGATCATCTAACATTAATTTATCCACTTGTTCAACCAATAATTTTCCTGTCAATTCACTATCTTTAATCATCAATGCTGCTTGATTATCAACAAGACTTTTTGCATTTTTCGTTTGATGATCATCCGTAACATTAGGACTGGGAACCAATATCGAAGGTAATCCTAATGCCGTAATTTCTGCCATACTAGTCGCACCTGATCTCCCAACTAGTGCTTCTACATTGATTAAAACGTCAACCATATTATCAATATATGGCACTACTGTTACATTAGTTAATTGCTTAATTAGCTCTTCTTTTTCTTTAAACTCATCAAAATAAATAGTCCCAGAAGCATATAATACCTGGTATGGTTTTCCTTTAAATAGTGGTAATGCTTCTTTCATCGCGTTATTAATCGTTTGAGCTCCGCGGCTGCCACCAAAGATAACGATAGTGGGCTTATCAGAATCCAAACCATACCCCTCTAACACCTTTTTTTTGTCTACCATCATCACTTCTTGAGCTCGAGGATTCCCTACTAGTGCAACTTTTTCTTTTGGAAAATACTCGGCTGCATCAGTGAAACAAATTCCTACTTTATCAACATATTTTGATAAAAACTTATTCGTCATACCCGCCACGCTATTTTGTTCATGAATAATTGTGGGAATATTTAATTTACTCGCTGCATAAACAACCGATCCACAAACATATCCACCTGTTCCAATCACAATATCAGGTTGAAATTCCTTAATATATTTTTTAGCTTGCTTAATACTTGTTAAAAATAAATACACTGTTTTAAAATTTTTTAACGTTAGTGATCTATAAAACCCCTGAATTTCAATTGTTTTAAATGGAATATTTTGATTAGGCACTAACTGACTTTCTAGCCCTTTTTCTGTTCCAATATATAAAAATTCTGAATCTGGGTATTTTTCTTTAATATAACGAACGATAGAAATAGCTGGATAAATATGTCCACCTGTTCCTCCACCTGATACTAGTACTCTCATCATTAATTCCCTACTTGTTTAGTTATTTCTGCTACAAATTCTTCTCCACGAGTTTCAAAGTTAGGATACATATCCCAACTAGCACATGCCGGCGACAAAAGAATCGTATCCTCTGACTGTGCAACTTTTAAGGCTTCTTTCACTGCTTCTTTCATGTTATCAACACAAATAATTTCTGATACTTGCGCCTTTTTGGCTGCTTCTTTTAATTTATCTTTTGTCTCGCCTAATAATACAATAGCTTTTAGTTGCTCAATAGCTGGTATAAATCCATCAAAAGAGTTTCCTCTATCAAGCCCTCCAGCAATTAATACTAATTTTTCATTATCAAATCCACTAATTGCCTTTTTAGCAGCTAAAATATTAGTCGCTTTTGAATCATTGTATATTTTGATTCCATTATATGTCCCAATGTACTCTGTTCTATGAGGAACACCTGAGAAGAGTGACAAACTTTTTTTTATTGACTCGTTATCTATATTTGAAACTTTTGCTACACAAATTGCTGCTAGAGCATTCTCAACATTATGCGAACCTGGAACACCTAATTCATTTAATTCTATAATTTTTTCACCTTGATACATTAACCAATCTTTTTCCAAATAAGCTCCATTAACTTTTCTAGATACTGAAAAATAAATCACGGTTGCCTTAGATTGTTTGGATAATTTAACGATTTCAGGTAAATCAGCATTTAAAATTAATGTATTATTCTCTGTCATATTTTTTTGAATGCGCCATTTAGCTTTAACGTATTCCTCTCTTGAGCCATGATAATCAATATGAGCTTCATAAATATTAGTAATAACTGCTATCTCAGGCGTAAATTCATCAATTCCCATTAGTTGAAAACTCGATAATTCTGTTACTAATACATTATCTTCTGTAGCCTTTAATACAACATCACTTGCTGGAAAACCAATATTCCCAGCTAAAAGTGCCTTATTAGGTTGATACGTATCAAATATTTGCTTAATCATGGTTGTTGTTGTTGTTTTACCATTTGTTCCTGTAATGCCAATAAAAGGTGCCTCTGAGACTTGATACGCTAATTCCACCTCTGTAATAATTGGAATTTCTTTTTTTATTGCTTTCTCGAGAATAGGATTCGTGTAAGGAATCCCAGGATTTTTCACAATAAGAGAAAATCCTTCATCAAGAAGATCTAAAGGATGACTATCAGTAATAACTGTTATACCTGCTTCTAATAATTCTTGAGCTTCTTTGTTATCTTCTAATTTTTTCGCATCATTGACTGTAACAAATGCCCCTAATTCATGCAATAACTTAGCAGCGGCAACACCACTTCTAGCTAACCCTAATACTAAAATTTTTTCATTTGCATAACGCTTTGACTGTTTCATCCTTGATATCTCCTTAATTATATAAAATGCCCAATGTCAATGCTGACATCACTAATCCTACTATCCAAAAAACAATGTCTATCTTCCATTCTGACCAACCACTTAATTCAAAATGGTGGTGTATTGGAGACATTTTAAAAATACGTTTGCCTGTTAATTTAAATGATGCTACCTGTAACATGACACTAAGTGTTTCTATAACATACACTAAACCGATTAATAAAAGTGTCCATTCTTGATGAAGTAAAATAGAAATAGTGGCTAACATACCACCTAAAGCAAGAGAACCAACATCTCCCATAAAAATTTTTGCTGGTTTTTTATTAAAAATTAAAAAGCCAAAAAGCGCTCCAACAGTTGCTAGGCAAATCAATTCAATAGCAAATTGTTCTTGTTTGTATGCAATAATAGCATAGGTTCCAAAAGAAATCATACCTAAACCAGATACTAAACCATCAATACCATCTGTTAAATTCACTGCATTTGAAAATCCGACCAACCAAATCACAGCAAACAATCCATATAAAAAGCCAAAATTAACATTTCCAATCAATGGGATAAATAATTCATCTGTTACACTATTTGATTTCATCACAGCGTAAAGAATAATCCCACCAATAATTTGACCAATTAATTTTTGTGTTGAATTTAATCCTAAATTTCTTTTTTTAAACACTTTAATGAAATCATCAAGAAATCCTAATAGTCCATATAAAAACAAAATAAATAAAATACTCCAAAAAGAAAATGTCATTTCTTTTTGCCAAGCACCAACAATAAGAGAAGTTAACAAAATACTTATTAAAAAAACAACTCCTCCCATAGTTGGTGTCCCTGATTTTGCAAGATGACCTTCAGGACCTTCTTCACGAATCGCTTGTCCCATTTTCTTCATTTTAAAATAACCTATAAATAGTGGCATAACCATCAATACAAAAGCCACTGCCAATGATAATGGTATTAATAATTCTACTCCGTTCATGTTATTCTCCTTTATCCGTTGTGGTATCTACCTTAAAAGCATGTTTTAACATACCGTTTGATATTTCTGAAATTAATTCTGATGGTGACCCGAATTCACCAGTAATCACTGGTTTTTTCATTGTAACGTACATGATATATTCTGGATTTTCTGTTGGTGCAATTTGAACTACTGAATAAATATAATCATTGGCTCCTGTTAAAAGTTGGCCATTTTCAAATATTTGGGCTGTTCCTGTTTTCGCAGAAACATTCACACCATCAATATTATAAATACCATACCCAGTCCCATATATTTCGTCATTGACAGTATCTTGCATGTATTCAAGAACTGTTTTTGCTGTTGCAGCTTTTATTGGTTCTCCTACCACTTCTGTTTTAATTTCTTTTTCTTTTCCATCTTTATCCACTATTTTCTTAATATATCGCGGTTTTAACATTTTACCCTCATTTGTTATAGCTGTATATGCTTGCATCATCTGCATATTTGTCACAGAAATAGCTTGTCCAAAAGCTGTCATTGCCATATCAACAGGATTTTTATCACTAATACTTCCTGTTGCCTCAAGCGGTAATCCAGAATCAGTTGAATGACCAAATCCAAAACGTTCCAAATACTCTGGCCATATTGAACCCATTTTTTGTTCCAAATTAACCATACCAACGTTACTTGACCAAGCCAATGCCTGTCTATACGTCAACTGTCCTTTTCCAGCCGGTACCCAATCACTAATTGTGGCATCATATAACTGAGTTCGTCCTGAGGTAAATGTCTCATTATATGGAAATTTTCCCGAATCAATGGCTGCTGCAACAGTAAAAACTTTCATCGTAGAACCAGGCTCAAACGGTCGTTGAACAAGTAAATTTTCCCAAACAGGATCAGGTTGCCCTTTTTCTTTATATAATCCTTCTTTTGTTTGTGGATCAAAAGTTGGTCGTTGTGACGCTGCTAAAATATCACCAGTTTTAGCATCCATTAAAATAGCTGTCATATCCTCTGGTTTAGCTTTTTCATTCACACTATCCATCACATCTTCTAGCCTTGTTTGTAAGTTAGTATCTAACGTTGTATAAATATCTTGTCCATCTTTAGCTTTTTTATCAATGACTTCTGTCCCAGGAAGTTCATTTCCCTTGCTATCTTTTTGATAGTACTTAAATCCATCCTCTCCTTTTAACACATTATCATAGGTATTTTCTATACCTAGTCCATTTTTACCACTTAATTTACTATTTTCTTTATCCGTATCTTCTGGTTGTGCATATCCTATGAAATAAGAAGCAAATTTTCCATTCGGATATAATCTGTCAGGGTGCTCCTTAAAATAGATACCAGTAATATTCTCTTTTTTTAATGCTTCCTCAATATTGTTTCTAGTTTCTAAACTTAGATTTTTTCCTTTAGAACCAAATTCTACATTAGTAATTAACTTACCGTCTTTATTTTTCTTAGGTGTTAATTGTTCTAAAACAAGTTTTTTATCAATTCCAGTATACTTATTTAAAATATCAGCAATTTTATCATGATCTTTATCATGCACAAAAAGCTCCACGTTATTAATCCCTTTATAGTTTTTGTCAAGTTCTGCGTATAACGAATAAGAAGTAGCATCTTCAGCAAGTGGCAGCCCATTACGATCGAAAATGGTTCCACGTTTTGCTTTTATAACGCTACTTCCTTGATATATTTTTTGTCTTTCAGAATCAAGACTTTGCGAACCGACCTTACCAACTGTTATGATGTAAACGAAACGTAAAGAAATTAAAACAAAAACAGCAATAGAAGCATAAAACAGGATAACCCCCACTTTTTTTCTATTGCCTGCTGGTGTTAAACTTTTTTCTTGTATTTTTTTGTTTATTTTTCTAAAAAATTCTTTTATTTTTTTCATCATTTTATTTTCCTTATATTCTCATCACGCATTTGCATTCCAGCAGATTCGGCAATTTTTTTCAAACGTTCAGTTCGTTGCAACTCATTTTTCTCTTGATCAAGAGTTTCAATATCTTGTTGCATCTGTTTGCTATCTGCCTGAAGAGAAGAAATAGCTTCTTCCTCACGGTTAATATAGGTTGTCATTCGAATAGTTGCAACCGCCAAGCATAAAAATGTTGCAATAAATACAGTGAAAATAAACTTTTCTAATTTAGTCACTTTTTTCAATTTACTCTGTGGAATTATTGGGGGTTGCACTTCTTCCAATGTACTATTCTCCTTACTAACAGGTGAGTTAACTGGAGAATCATTATATGTAAATGGACTTTGCTTTTCTGGCAGAGACATGTTAATCCACCCTTTCAGGAGCTATTTTTTCGATAATACGTAATTTAGCACTACGAGATCGATTATTCATCCCAAGCTCTTCATCTGAGGCCACGATTGGTTTTCTATTAATTAATTTTATATCAGGTTGATATTCAACTGGTATAATAGGCAGTCCAGGTGGCAAGTCTTGAGGTGTACTGTATTCCTTAAAAATGTTTTTCACTAGCTTATCTTCTAATGAATGAAATGTGATGACACTAATTCGACCAGTTGGTTTCAGTAAATCAATGGCTTGTTCAAGTGTTTCACTAATAACATCCAACTCACTATTTACTTCAATACGAATCGCTTGAAAAATACGTTTAGCTGGATGTCCACCTTTTCGTCTAGCAGGTGCTGGTATAGCTTCTTTAATAATTTCAACTAGCTCTCCCGTTGTTTCAATTGGTTTTTCAATCCGTCGTTTTTCAATCAAGCGAGCCACTTGTTTTGAAAATTTTTCTTCACCATATCTAAAGAATATTTTAACTAATTGTTCATAAGTATATTCATTTACAACTTCTTTAGCCGTTAAATAATTTGTTTGGTCCATCCTCATATCTAATGGTGCATCCTGATGGTAGCTAAATCCTCTTTCTGCTTCATCTAACTGAGGTGATGACACACCCAAATCATAAAGAATTCCATCTACTTGTTGGACACCTAATTCATTCATTTTTTCTTTTAGATAACGAAAATTACTTTTAACAAACGTTACTTTATTTTGTTCTACTTCATCTAATAAAAATTTTTTAGCGTGTTCAATTGCACGTTCATCTTGATCAAAGGCATACAAATGGCCTTTATTGGATAACTGGGACAACAGATATTGACTATGCCCAGCACCACCTAATGTACAATCTATATATATTCCATCTGATTTTATGTTTAATCCATCTACTGTTTCTTTTAATAGAACAGTAATATGTTTAAATGTTTCTGACATTTTCATTCTCCATTTTTACTTATATTCCAAAATCAATAAGGCTTTCTGCGATATCATCAAAATTTTCTTCAGCCTCTTTAGAAAATGCTAACCAGCGATTTTCGCTCCAAATTTCGATTCTATCGGATACCCCTATAATGATACAAGGTTTTTCTAATCCTGCAAATTGTCTTAATTTAATAGGAATATTAATACGTCCTTGCTTATCTATTTCACACTCTGTTGCTGCGGAATAAAAAAATCGAACGAATGTCCTAGCATCTTTTTTAGTAAGTGGCATGTTTTTCATACTCTCTTCTAGGCGAGACCAAGACTCTAGTGTATAACCAAATAAACAGCCATCCATTCCTCTGGTAACAATAAATCGTTCACCAAGAGAATCTCTTAATTTAGAGGGAACGATTAGACGTCCTTTTGAGTCAATATTATGCTGGAATTCTCCCATAAACATAACTAGGTCACCTCACAACGCCACTCAATAATTTCAGTCTACCACATTACCCCACTTTCTACCACATTCTTATAAAAAAAATTATAATTTATCATAGATTTTAAATAATTATCAAAAAAGCATCTTCTACCTAATAGAAGATGCATACTAACGTTTTAAAAATAAAATAATACTACCGATAATCAAAACAACATAAATCATTAATGTTACTAAAAAAGCAATCCGCCACAAAATCTTAAAATAGCGTCGATAATTGATATCATGAAAATAATAAGCAAGCATAATTGCAACAATCATCCCTATGAAAAAAATCATTAAAAAGACATATGCTAAAAAGCTTTTACCTAACGTTCCTACGGATACAAAGTGAAGCCCTATAAAAAAGAACGGTGTTGCTATATCAGGTGTTTTTATACCATACTTTTTATCAATATTTGTTTTTTTTACAAGTAAATTACTTGCAATAATCACTATAACTGGAAATAAGTACCAAAAAAATAGTGCAACTGTAAAATTTGGCATTCTTTTTATCCCTTCGTAGACATTTAATTAATTCTATTATAAGCATTACTCTGCTGTCTTTCAATTTATTTAAGCATTTTTTTACATTTTATTGATTTTCTTGCTATTTTTATAAATCTCATTGTAAAATATAGCATAATAACTATAATATTGGAGTGAATACAACATAATGGATAAAAAACCACAATCAACATTTAATAAAATAACTAAAGTTGTAATATGGATTATGCTTATTGTAACAATTGGCGGCTTAGTTTTAACCTCTTTAGCAGCCTTAGGAATTATTTAACTAAAAAAGACCACTAACATTTAATCAGTTAGTGGCCTTTTTTTGCTAAAGCTAATAATTCCTTAGCATGCTCTTTGGTTAACTCAGTAACATCTGCACCAGATAACATTCTTGCTATTTCATTGACCCTTTCGGTTTTTGTTAATTCATTAACGATTGTTTGCGTACGATTATCCTTAACTACTTTTCTAATAAAATATTGCGTATCGGCAATAGCTGCAACTTGTGGCAAATGGGTAATACAAAGAACTTGCGAATATTTTCCTATTTGATGAATTTTTTCAGCAATTGCTTGAGCTACTCTTCCACTAACGCCCGTATCTACCTCATCAAATACAATACTTGTCACTGATTGTGTGGCAGAAAAAATAGTTTTTAAAGCCAACATAATACGAGATAATTCTCCACCTGAAACAATTTTTGTTAATGGCTTAGGAGATTCACCAACATTAGTAGATAAATAAAATTCAATTTTATCTAGTCCATTTATTGTTAATTCAGTCTCTATAAAATCAACTTTAAAGATTGCTTGTTCCATGTAAAGGCTCGCTAATTGTTTCATGATATTTTTTTCTAATACGTTTGCAACACTACGACGTATTTGACTAATATTTTTAGCTAATTTATTTAACTCATTTTTGTCCTGTTCTAATTTCTCTGTTAATTTATTAACATCCGTTGTATTTCCTAATTCTTCCGACAATTCCTCTGATATACCTTTAAAGTATTCTAATATTTCACCAACGCTATCACCATATTTTCTTTTCAACTGTCTAATGACATCTAGTCTATTTTCAATGACAATCAGTCGCTCATCATCCATCTCTAGCTGCTCCAAAGAACTACTAACTCTCCCGGTTGCTTCTTGCAAGGAATAATAAGCTGTTCTTAATAGTTCTGTTGTTTCAGAATACTCCTCATCAATCGTTTCTATTTGTTCCATTTCAGTCATCGCAGCACCACTTAATGTGACAGCATTTAATTCTTCATTATCTAAATATTGATAGGTTTTCTTTAATGAATCCATAATTTTTTGGAAATTCATTAATTTACGTCGTTCTTCAATTAATGTTTCTTCTTCTCCATCCGTCAACTGTGCGGATTCTATTTCTTTATACTGAAACGTTAACATATCCATTCGTTGAGCAAATTCTTTTTCATTATTTAATAAATGGTTGACGTGCTCTTTAAGAGACATGTAGTTCTTAAATTTTTCTTGATAAACTGTTAATTCATTACCTAATTGTTTCATGCCATATTGATCTAATAAATGCAAATGATTAGAAACATGCATTAATTCTTGATGTTCATTTTGACCATGAATATCTACTATATATGGTCCTATTTCTCGTAATATTTTTGTAGTAACAAGTTGTCCGTTAATGCGACAATTATTTCGTCCAGTACGATAAATTTCACGCTGTATCACCAATTGTCCATCTGATGGCTCTATTCCATTTTTTTCTAAAAAAGTTGCTACATCTTCATTATCTGACACAAAAAAAGACCCTTCAATACGACACTTTTCTGCCCCATCTCGTATATAATCAATTGATCCTCTACCACCAGCAATAAGTCCCATTGCATCAATAATAATTGATTTTCCCGCGCCAGTTTCACCTGTTAAGACGGTCATACCTTCTCGAAAAGGAATTGTTAAATTAGAAATAATCGCAAAATCCTGAACTGTTAACTCTTGAATCATATCAGTCATCACTCCATTATGTCATAGATAAAATTTCTCTTTCTAACATACGCGCTTGTTCATGGGTTCGCGTAATAATGAGTAATTTATCATCGTTAGATACAACAGTAAATAAACTTTCTTCATAAACAAATTCGACTAACTTACCAATAATCACCCCAACTCCAGGCTCTAATTGAAGATTCACTAAATTGTCCATCGTATCAATACTGATAAATGATGTTCCCATCATTTTTTCTAAACGACGCTTTTCAGCTGTGTCATTTTTAGGTAAAAAATATTTAAAAACCCCATTTTCATCAACTTGTTTAATTAAATTTAATTCTTTAATGTCCCTTGATACAGTTGCTTGTGTGACAGGTATACCCCGATCTTTTAACATTATAACTAACTCTTCTTGTTTCCCAACATTTTCTTCAAATATTATTTTTTTTATTAGTTTTTGTCGTTCGGATTTTCTCATACTCAGCCTGACCTCTCTTATTCATTCAAGTGATTGTGGGCTCTTTCTACTAACTCTTCTATTATTTCACGTCCCAAATAATTTCCGGTTGTTTGGCAAGGTCTTAAGTAAGCAAGAAACTCTATATTCCCTTCCCCACCAGTAATTGGAGAATAGTCTAACTTCACTACGTCAAATTGAGATTCCGTCATCATACTAATCATTTTATTTAATACATCCATATGCACTTTTTTATCTCGAACAATTCCCTTTTTTCCCACTTGTTCTTTTCCTGCTTCAAATTGTGGTTTAATCAATGCCACAACTTCTCCATCTTCCGAAATGATGTTTCGTAAGACTGGAATAATCAATTTTAATGAAATAAACGAAACATCAATTGTGGCAATATTTGGTTGACCTAATTTAAAATCCGATAACTTAGCATATCTAAAATTCGTTTTTTCCATGACTTCAACACGTTCATCTTGTCTTAATTTCCATGCAAGTTGATTAGAGCCGACGTCCAAAGCGTAACTCATCATCGCCCCATTTTGTAAGGCAACATCAGTAAATCCTCCAGTTGATGACCCAATATCCAATAAGGTTCGGTTTGAAAAATCAATATTAAATACTTCAATTGCTTTTTCTAATTTCAAACCACCACGAGACACATATTTCATTACTTGTCCTTTTAATCTAAGTTCAGTTGCAATCGGAATTTTTTCTCCAGGCTTGTCATAACGAATATTTTTTTCATCACAAACTAAACCAGCCATGACTGTCCGTTTTGCTTTTTCTCTTGTTTCACACAGTCCTTGTTGCACTAAAAGAACATCAACACGTTCTTTTCCTACTTTTTCTTTCATTCTATTTCCTTCAATTCTTTTAGTATTTCATCTAATATTGTCAAATCAATTATTGGGCGTTTTAACTCTAATTTGACTTGATTCAACGCTTCTTTTGCCTCATCACATTTCTCATAAAAAGCTTTTCTAGCACCAGATAATCCCAATAGGGATACATAAGTTGATTTATTTAACTTTTCATCACTACCAGTGTGTTTACCGATTAATGCTTCATCCCCAATAACATCAAGTAAATCATCACGAATTTGAAATGCAATCCCTAAAGCAGTTGCATACTGTTCTAGTTTATCCTGAACAAAGATATTAACATCCGCTATAATACACGCCATTTCGACAGCACTTTTTATTAATGCTCCTGTTTTTTTCTCATGAATTTTCTGCAACTCTTCCAAAGAAACTGGTTTATTCTCAGCCTGTATATCTTCTACTTGTCCTGCAATCATTCCTTTTGTACCAGCACTAGCTGATAATATCTCCATGATTTTAACTAGCTTTTCAGACTCAATATCAGCCAAAGATAATAAGTGAAACGCTTCAGTTAACAACCCATCTCCTGCTAAAATAGCTAACGCTTCTCCAAATTCAATATGATTTGTTGGCATTCCACGACGTAAGTCATCATCATCCATCGCTGGCAAATCATCATGAATCAACGAATAGGTATGAATCATTTCAAGTGAACTTGCCACATCATATTCAGACTGTGTAATAGAGTAATCAAATAAATCTAACGTTGCTAAAAAAAGAAGTGGACGAAATTTTTTTCCACCCGCTTTAATAGAATAAATCATTGATTTAGTTAATTCTTCTCCAATCGTTTCTTCCCGAATAAATTCACAAATACTTTGTTCAATCTTTGGTGCATTCATTGCGACAAAATCAGAATAATTTGTCATCATTACTCTCCTTTAGCTTCAAACTCTATTTCTTGACCATCTTGACTCATGACTTTTGTTAAGGTCTTTTCGGCATTAGCTAATGTTTCTTGACACTGCTTACTTAATTCTACACCACGTTGAAATTTTTCTAAAGCTATTTCTAACGGAACATCCCCTGATTCAAGCCCTTTAATAATCGTTTCTAACTCTTCCATTGATTCTTCAAATGTTTGTTTTTCTTTGGTCATATCATCCCATCGCTTTCTATTTCTTTTACAATTGTTATTATTTTACCATCTGATACATTTAACGTCACTTCATCTTCAATTTTAACATCTGATACGCTTTTTACAATATGTTGTTGTTTCGTAACATAACTATATCCTCTGCTCATTGTTTTTAAAGGACTTAATAAATCAAGTGATTCAGCCGCTTGATAAAAATGCTTTTCTTTATTAAGTAACAGCTGTTGCATCGAACGCTTAAGTGTTTGTTCAAAAAAAGTAAGCTCTTGATGACGTCTTTTTATTTGTTCTGAAGGGTTTTTAAGTCTTAATGTTTCAGATTGTTTTTGCCACTGCGTTTGTTTTTCATGCAATGTATTTATAATGGTTTGTTTCAAACGTCTGTCTAAACCATCTAATTGTAAGTAAAAGGCTTCGTATAATCTATTCGGTTGCTTAAACATCACTGACTGACTCAATTTATCATAGTTAGCCCGTTTATGTTTCAACTGATTATTTAATGCATTGTATAAACGCATTTGTTTTTCACGAATTTTTATTAACTCTTCTTTTAATACTGGAACTGCTAATTCTGCAGCTGCAGTAGGTGTTGCCGCTCTAACATCGGCCACTAAATCAGTCAGTGTCGTATCTGTTTCATGCCCGACAGATGAAATAACAGGCGTTCTGGATTCGAATACCGCTCTTACAACTTCCTCCGTATTAAAAGACCATAAATCCTCAATAGAACCTCCACCACGACCAACAATCATGGTATCAAAACTTCCTATCTCATTAATTTCTCTAATCCGTTGAGCAATTTCTTTAGAGGCATCGTCTCCTTGAACTTTTGTTGGAAATAAAACGAGTTGTGCAATCGGATAACGTCTTTGAATAGTTGTGATAATATCTTTAATTACCGCGCCACTAGGACTAGTGACAACAGCAATGCGTTTAGGATATTTAACTAATGGTTGTTTATGACTTTCTTTAAATAGCCCTTCTTGATTTAGCGAATTTTTAAGCTGTTCATAAGCTTGATAAAGCGCTCCTACACCATCTGGTTCTATATGATCAATATAAATTTGATAATTTCCTGATGCTTCATAAAGCGAAATTCGACCAACTACTAAAACTTTCATGCCTTCTTCTGGTTGAAATTTTAATTTTTGATAAGCACCTTTAAACATCACCGCAGATAATTTAGCTTTTTCATCCTTCAAGCTAAAATATTGATGACTGTTTGCTCTAGGTCTAAAATTTGATACTTCTCCAGTTAAATAAACTTTCTCCAAATAAGGATCTGCTTCAAATTTTCGTTTTAAATACCTTGTTAAGGCTGTTACTGTTAAATAATTTTTTCCCGTCATTCTTTTTCTTCACCACAATACTTTCTTCCCTGGTTCATGGTTTGCTCCATTAACATCGTAATCGTCATTGGTCCAACGCCTCCTGGAACAGGTGTGATGGCACTAACTTTTGGCAATACATCTTGGTAATCAACATCTCCAACTAATTTGCCCTCACTATTACGATTCATTCCAACATCAACCACAACAGCTCCTTCTTTCACATAATCTGATGTGATAAATTCAGCTTGTCCAATTGCAGCTACCAACACGTCTGCCGTTAGCGTTTCATCCTTCAAATTTTTTGTTTTTGAATGAGCAATTGTCACAGTCGCATCTTCATTCAACATCATATGCATCAATGGTTTACCGACGATATTACTTCGACCAATAATCACAACTTTTTTCCCAGCAAGTTGAACATTATGCTCTTTTAACAAAGTAATAATGCCATATGGAGTACATGGATGCATGTCTGGATCTCCTACAAATAATTTTCCAACATTTAAAGGATGGAAACCATCCACATCCTTTCTAGGATCAATGGCTAATAATACTTTTTCTTCATCTATATGTTTTGGTAGCGGTAGTTGAACTAAAATACCATCTACTGAATCATCTTGATTGTATGATTCAATAATTGATAAAAGATCTTCTTCTTTAATCGTTGTATCTAATCGTCTCACAATTGAATTAAATCCTATTTTTTGTGCTGATTTCTCTTTATTTTTAACATATACCTTACTTGCACTATCTTCTCCGATTAAAATGACCACAAGTGTTGGTATACGATAACCTTTAGTTTTCCATTCTGCCACTTCATTGGCTAAATCTTCTTGCATTTTATTTGCTAATGCTTTCCCGTCTAAAATTACTGTCATAGTCTCCATCCCCTCATTTTTTCATTTCGTTCTATTGTATCATAAGCTATTTTTGATAAAAAATATCATCTCGTTTAATAAAAAAACTAATTATGATAATATTCCTTAGTTAAAGGTCATCTTATCATAATTAGTTCTTATTATACTATGAATTTATATTTCAACAATAAAAATTACTGAATACTTTCATTTCTATTTACGTTAGTTGAAGACATTATCTACTTTATTTTTATACATAAACATATTAAACTAGCCATTAACACTTACTTACAAAAACTCCTAGTAGCTTATTTAAAAAGACAAAAAGAAATTAATCTTTTTGTCTTTTATGATTAAACAGTTTCTGTTTCTATATCTTCTAATACTGATGACAAAACACCATTAATAAAACGTTTCGATTCGTCATCGCTATACGTTTTAGCTAATTCAAGCGCCTCATTCAATGATACTTTGTTAGGTATATCTTTTAAATATAGCATTTCAAAAATGGCTAGACGTAAAATAATCAAATCAGCTTTAGCTAAACGATTAATTTTCCATCCTTTCAAATGTTTTTCAATCACTTCGTCAAGTATGTCTTGTTTTTCCGTAATCCCAGTTACAACCACTTCTAAATAAGTAGGAATCACTAAATCTTCTTCCTCTAACTCAAAACTCTTATCCATTAGTGATAGTGTATAACTAATGGAATCAATAATTGCAGCATCTTCTTGATACATCATTGAAAAAATTGTTTGAAAAGCTACTTCTCTTAATTGGTGTCTTGTTAATCCCACTCTAATCTTCCTCATCTTCTGAATCAAATAATTCATTTAAATCTGGCAATGTTGTTTTTTCAGGAACAACGCCAACAACATGGACATTTACTTCTGCTATCTCTAAATCTGTCATATAAAGAACCTGTTGTTTCACCTTTTCTTGCATATCAATAGCTGTTTTAGGCACTGATACACCATAATTCAAGAAGCAATACAGGTCAATTTTAATCTTGCCAGCATCATTTGTTAAATACACACCTTTGTCATGAACAGAACTTCCAAACAGTTCAGCAACGTTAGATGCTAAGTTACCGCGCATACCATAAACACCAGATACTTTGGATGCAGCAATACCAACAATAACTTCTATGACTTCAGGAGCAACGACAATTTCTCCATCAATCGCTTGATTTTGGTTACTTAATACCAAATTTTTATTTTCTGACATTAAACTTCCTCCTTTAGTTTATCACTATGCACGAGAAACATATGACCCATCAGTTGTATTAATAATCAAACGGTCACCAGCATTAATAAAGAATGGTACTTGGACAACTAACCCTGTTTCCATAACAGCAGGTTTTGATCCCCCTGATGATGTATCTCCTTTAATTCCTGGTTCTGTTTCTTTGACTTCTAATTCTACCGTATTTGGAAGATTTATTCCAATAGTTTCTGTTCCATACATCATAATATGACATTCGCTATTTTCCAATAAGTAATTTAATTCTTCTGCTATCTGTTCTTGTGGTAACTCTAGTTGCTCATAAGTATCCATATCCATAAAGACATAACTGCCTCCAGATTCATAAAGATATTGCATTTTTTTATTATCTATTTGAGCTTTTGCGACTTTTTCTCCACCACGAAATGTTTTTTCAGCAGTATTTCCATTTCGTAAATTTTTTAATTTTGTTCGAACAAACGCTGCACCTTTTCCTGGTTTAACATGTTGAAATTCAATGACACGATAAATATTACCATCTACTTCAATTGTTAAGCCTGTTTTTAAATCATTAACTGATATCATAACGGCCTCCTAAAATACTATTTTTCACATGAATTATCTATAAAATAATAAGCTCTTTTGGAGAATGTGTCAATCGGTCAATACCATCTTCTGTCACTAACATATCATCTTCAATTCGAACCCCACCAATTCCTGGCAAATAAATTCCTGGTTCATTTGTGATAACATTTCCTGGAACAAACATTTTTTCAGCTAATTTAGAAACATTTGGTCCTTCATGAATTTCTAAACCAATTCCATGTCCTGTTGAATGACCAAAAGCATCACCATATCCTTTTTCAGCAATATAATCCCTTGCTACTGCATCTAATTCTATACCAGTCATACCTGGCTTAGCTGTATCCAAAACCAATTGTTGTGCTTCTTTAACAATTTGATAGATTTCTTTCAATTTTTCACTTGGTTCACCTAAAGAAATCGTTCTTGTCATATCAGAAACATACCCATTATAATAACAACCAAAATCAATCGTAATAAAATCGCCAACTTCGATAACTTTATCACTTGCAACACCATGTGGCATAGCTGAACGTAATCCACTTGCGACAATTGTATCAAATGATACACCACTTGCTCCTAAACTTCTCATATAAAAGTCTAATTCATTTGCTACTTGTATTTCAGTCATTCCAGGTTTGATGTAAGTTAAAATATGTTCAAAGGCAGCATCAGCAATTTGACAAGCTTTACGAATGGTTTCAATCTCAGCGATATCTTTTACTTCACGTAAAGTTTCAATCACTCCTGTTACTGGTATTAAATCAACATCTACTAATTCTTCTAACACAGTGTATTGGAAAAACGATACTGTTTGTTCTTCAAATGCCATATTTTGAACTTTAGATTGATTCACTAGATCAGCAGCAACATTAAAAGCTGGTTCAACATTTTTAACAATTTCATATCCTACACATTGTTCACTTGCTTGTTCAGTGTATCTGAAGTCTGTAATAAAATATGCTTTGTCTAGAGTGATTAACGCAATACCTGTTGTTCCAGTAAAGCCTGTTAAATATCTTAAATTATATGAATTTGTAATTAAAAAACTATCTATTCCACGTTCCACCATTTTACTTCGTAATTTTTCTACACGTTCCATCATTTACGTCGCCCTCTTTTCATTATGCTACTTTTTATTATAACAAACTTATCAAGGAAATAAAATCAAACAAAATAAAAAAGCAACTTATCCCAACGAATAAGCTGCTTTAGAGTTTTAATTATTTAGCCACTGGATAAACTGATACTTGTGTTTTTTCGCGACCTTTGCGTTCGAAACGAACAACTCCGTCCACTTTTGCATACAATGTATCATCTCCACCACGACCAACATTTTCACCTGGATAAATTTTTGTTCCGCGTTGACGGTATAAAATTGATCCACCTGATACAGTTTGACCATCAGCACGTTTAGCACCTAAACGTTTTGATCTTGAGTCACGACCGTTAGTAGTAGAACCTCCACCTTTTTTATGGGCGAATAATTGTAAATTCATTTTTAACATGGATTTGCACCTCCTTGACTGAGTTTAACTTGTATAAATGCTTGATTATCAGCTTCAATTGAGCGTAGCCCAATTAATAAACTGTGAACCAATAAATTTGTTATATCAATTTGTTTATCTGATAAAGAATCCAATCTTTCAAAATAAAGATATCCTGACTCCATTTCATAAATGGGCATATAGTCTGCTAGTTCGTTAATACTATTTATCGTATTAATTGACAAAGCAGATGCTGCTGCACACACTATGTCGTATCCATAAGGACCTGATTCAGCATGTCCATCCATTTCAAATGATAAAAAGTCACCGGTCTCAGTTTGCTTAAATTTAGCCTGTATCACAAGCATACCTACTTTCTAAAAATTAGGCATTAATTGCTTCAATCATAACTTTTGTATAAGGTTGACGATGACCTTGTTTACGATGACTGTCTTTTTTAGGTTTATATTTGTAAGTGACAACTTTCTTTTGTTTTCCTTGTTTTTCAACAGTTCCTTCAACAGTTGCTCCTTCAACAAGTGGTGTTCCAACTTTTGTTGATTCTCCACCTACTAAAACGACTTCATCAAACACAACTTTACCGCCAGCTTCTACGTCTAATTTTTCAACGTAAATGGCTTGACCTACTTCTACTTTAACTTGTTTTCCACCAGTTTTTACAATAGCGTACATGTTTGTTCCGCACCTCCTTCTTCTATACTTAGACTCGCCGTTACAAGCGACTTGCGTTCTTAATACTTGTTTCGTGCGGTTGTAGTTGTGGTGCACACAAATACAACATTAACATTCTACCAAAAAAAAAGAGAACGGTCAATAACTTTTGACCATTCTCTATAAATTAGAGTGTTTCAGATACAAAAAAGTCGGACAACCCAACTTCAATAAACAATTCAGAGCGATACATTTTTGATACCATTGCGGCAATATAATGATTCGCGTAAATCTGACCTTCACTAACCCACGCATTTGAAATACCTAGCAACGAGTATACAACAAAGTTATTTACCAATTCTTTTGGCATTTTTCTAACTGGGATAGAGTTACCATAGTTCACATGAGCTAATACGTAGTCATATAAACGTTCACTAAATAATACGCGGTAATCTTCTGCATCGTTTTCATTTAGTAACGTAACAAAAAATTCTGGTGAGTTACCAATATAAGCAAACACACGATCTAAAACAATTCGTGGAATTTGTTTTTCTTCATCACCTTGATAAGGAATGTACTCCACCACTGATTCATAGAAATCTTCAATGATTTCTTCCATAATGGTTTCAATAAATGTATCTTTATCTCGATAATGTAAATAAAAAGTACCTCTAGTAACACCTGCTTGATTTGTTAAATCTTTGATGTTCATTTCACTCAAACTACGTGTTTTTAACAAATCTAGAAAAGCTTGTCTTAATTTTTTACGAGTTTTAATGACTCGTGGATCGATTTTCCCCATATTGTATATTCCCCTTACACATAAATTAATTGTTATATTGTTTAATTTCCCCATAATATCAACAATACTTTTGTAAGTATACATCATACTTCTACTTTTTGTCTAGTTTTTTAAAATTCCGTTTGTTTATCATCCATTTTTTCTTCTGTTTTTCCTTTTACATAGGTTTTTTTAAAAAATAAATTTTTATAAAAAAACAGTTGACTATCCTGTGAAAATTGTTTATGATTATTCTGTTGTTTGAAACAACCAATACTACTTATTCATTCAGTCGCAGTAGCTCAGCTGGATAGAGCATTCGCCTTCTAAGCGAACGGTCGGGGGTTCGAATCCCTCCTGCGACGTTATTTAACCCAACTGTTAATTTATTTATCAGTTGGGTTTTTTATTTTAATAAAAAATAAGGAATGTGACTCTATCACATTCCCTTGTCACTTTTTAAGTGTACATTATCCACTTCTTTTGAAATCATTAACACGCCATCTCCTAAGGGAAGAATCGTGACAGATAAGTCTTCATTTCCTAGTACGGTATCATATAATTGATTTAATTTTCGATAAATAGTTCGCTGGCTCTTAGGTATATCCTTTATATCATGCATGACTGTTCCCGCTTGAAATACGTCATCGATCATAATCACGCCACCTGTTTTTACTAACCTTAAACATTCTGGTAAAAACTCAATATACTTTGATTTTGCACTATCCATAAATATAAAATCATATGGCCCATCAAGAGTTCCTAATAAATCTTTTGCGTCACCTTCTAGTAAAGTTACTTGATCTTCAATTTCTAATTGTTCAAATGTATTCTTTGCTCGCCTAATCATAACGTCAAATCGGTCAATCGTCGTCACATGACTATCTTTTCCCATAGCCTCTATCATCAAACTAGCAGAAAAACCAATAGCAGTGCCAATTTCCAAAACATTTTTTGCTTTAATTTGTTTTAAGAAAAATCGTAAAAACGTCGCTGTTTCATTTGGAATAACTGGTACTCCTGTTTCTTTAGCTTCTTCTTGGACTTTTCCTACTTTACCGCTCATTTCCGGTTGTCTATGCCTAAGTAATTCTATTATTTCATCTTTTAAAACTGGACGATACATCATTTCATTTCTCATTTTTTATCACCTACCCCATCCTTACAAATTATACAAATTTTTTTATCGTTTGACAATTAGGTATTTTTTACTAATTGGTATATATTGACTAATAATGTATGATAGACTACTATTAAGGTAAAAAGAAAAGGTTTAGATTATATGATAGAACAAAATAAATATCTTGATTTACTTTATAAACAGTATGAAAATGAAGAAAACATTATTAGCGAAATCATAAATTTGAAAGCGATTCAAAACTTACCAAAAGGCACTGAACACTTTGTTAGTGATTTACATGGGGAGTTCAATGCTTTCCAACATTTATTAAGAAATGGATCGGGTAATGTAAAAGAAAAAATAAATGATGTCTTTAATAATGAATTAACTTTTAATGAAAAACAGAACCTTGCTTCACTTATTTATTATCCCGAGGAAAAATTAAAACATCTTGAAAAACAAATTAACGCTAATTGGTATAGACAAACAATTGATCAATTAATTCGTTTAATAAAATTTAGTGCGAGTAAATATACTCGCTCAAAATTAAGAAAATCTTTACCAAAACGTTTTTCATATATCATTGAGGAGCTACTTTATCAAGTAAAAACTAATGCTGATAAAGCAGAATATTATAATCAAATCATTTCTAATATTTTGACGCTCAAACAAGGAAACGCTTTAATTATTGACCTGTGTTACACTATCCAACGTTTAGTTATAGACCATTTACACGTTGTCGGCGATATATATGATAGAGGACCTGCACCAGATAAAATTATTGACGCTTTAATGAATTACCATTCAGTCGATATACAATGGGGAAATCATGACATCATTTGGATTGGTGCAGCAGCAGGTTCTCCTATTTGTATGATGAATATCATTCGCATTTCAGCAAGATATAATAACTTAGATATTATTGAAGATACTTATGGTATCAACTTACGACCGTTACTGACTTATGCAGAAAAGTACTACCTAGATAATCCAGTATTTCAACCGAAAACAACACCTGAAACGATATCTTCAAAAGAAGAGCTGTTAGAGACAACCAAAATACATCAAGCAGCCGCTATTTTACAATTCAAATTAGAGGAACAATTGGTTTCTAGGCGACAAGAGTTTAATATGGATCATAGAAAATTTTTAACAACTGTCGACTACACTGACTTATCGGTTCACCTAAAAGGAAAAAAGTATACTTTAACCAACACCTGTTTCATGACAGTAGATCCTAATAATCCCACTAAATTAACATTGGAAGAAGAAGATATTATTGAACGTTTAATGCATAACTTTATCCATTCAGAAAAATTAAAACGCCATACTGATTTTTTAGTAAGAAGAGGAAATATGTACCTGGTCTACAATGATAACTTGCTTATTCACGGTTGCGTTCCTTTAAACCAAGATGGTTCATTAAAAGCTTTCCATATCAACGGACACGCGTATAAAGGGAAATATCTATTAGATTTTTTTGAAACCAGCTTAAGAAGAGCTTACGCTAATCCACATAGTCATAACGATATCGACACAGATTTACTTTGGTATTTATGGTCAGGAGAAAATTCGTCATTATTCGGAAAAAAAGAAATGACTACTTTTGAACGATATTTCATTAAAGACAAGGAAACTCACATAGAAGAAAAAAATGCTTATTATAAACTTAGAGAGAATCAAGAAACGATTTCTTTTATTCTTTCTGAATTTGGTCTAAACAAGAAAGATAGCCACCTTATAAATGGTCATACTCCTGTTAAAGAGATTAAGGGAGAAACACCTATTAAAGCAGGAGGAAAAATGTTAGTAATCGATGGAGGATTTTCAAAACCTTATCAAAAAACAACCGGTATCGCCGGATATACTCTTTTATATAATTCTTACGGCATGCAATTAGTTGCTCATAAACCTTTTTCCTCTATAGAAGAAGTTATTTTACAAAACGATGATATTGCTTCAGTCAAACGAATTGTGGATAGACCTGTGGATAGAAAATACGTAAGAGATACGACTATTGGAGCAAGTTTACAAGAACAAATCAATGACCTAAATAAACTATTGAATTATTTAAACTATTAATAAAAAAACACATGCTTTTTAGATTTATCTCACCTAAAAAACATGTGTTTTTCATATAAAAAATCTAGAAAACATACATTCTCTAGATTAATAACTCTTATTATTTAGCTAAAGCAGCTTTTGCTTGGTCAGCTAATGTTGTAAATGCTTCTGCATCATGAATAGCAATATCAGCTAACATTTTGCGGTTCATATCAATGTTTGCTAATTTTAAACCATGCATGAATTTAGAATAACTTAAACCATTCATACGAGCTGCTGCGTTAATACGAGCAATCCATAATTTACGGAAGTTACGTTTTGTTTGACGACGATCTCTAAATGCGTATGTATAAGAAGTCATCACTTGTTCTTTTGCTGTTTTATATAATGTATGTTTTGAGCCATAGTAGCCTTTAGCTAACTTAAGCACTTTTTTACGACGTTGGCGAGTTACTGTTCCACCTTTTACACGTGCCATGATAATTCCTCCTTGAGTTGTTCATTATTTCAATATATATTTTTAGCTATTATCAGGAACTAAAAATTATTTCATGCGAGTCAATTGTTGACGAATACGTTTGTAATCGCCTTTTGATACCATTGCTGGACGACGTAATTGACGACGTTGTTTTTTAGTTTTTCCATGGAAACGGTGACTAGTAAATGCACGATGTCTTTTAAGACCTCCACCACCAGTACGTTTTACACGTTTTGCTAATCCACGGTGTGTTTTCATTTTTGGCATGTTATTTTCCTCCTCAGATTCTTACCTACTTATCTGTTTTTGGTGCAAGCATGATAAACATACTTCTACCATCCATTTTCGCTTTTTGCTCAACAACTGAGATATCACTTGTTTCATCTGCTAAGCGATTTAAGACGTTCTGACCAATTTCTTTATGGGTAATCGCACGACCTTTAAATCGGATAGAAGCTTTCACTTTATCACCTTTTTCAAGGAATTTACGCGCATTACGCAATTTGGTATTAAAATCATTGACATCGATTGTTGGGCTCAAACGAACCTCTTTCACATTAATGACTTTTTGTTTTTTACGGGCTTCGCGTTCCTTTTTCTGTTGCTCAAAACGGAATTTTCCATAATCCATAATTTTTGCAACTGGTGGTTTAGCATTTGGTGATACTAAAACAAGATCAAGATTTGCTTCTTGAGCAATTCTTAAAGCTTCTACTTTAGATTTAACACCTAGCTGTTCTCCGTCTACTGCAATTAAACGTAGTTCTCTTGCACGAATGCCGTCATTCACCATATTATCTTTTGCTATGGTCATTCACCTCCGAATTTTTTAGAGAAAAACACAGAAAAAAACGAGCTCTTTACAAATAAAGACCCCGCACCAAAATAGTATTTGATATTATATCAAAACTAAACGTTATCTAGCCCAACAATTTTTTATTGTTAAGGCGAGAAGCGGGTGCTTCTGCTTTAATTTCTCAACTTCTTAATTGTATAAGAATCAAACAAAAAAGTCAACAACTTTTTTATCATTTAATAACGTAGTATTCTATACTTGTTCTAAACATTATGTATGATATCTATCAGAAAGGATGAACAGCTCCTTCCATCGTGTTATGTTTAAAGAGTGTCATCTATGGGGTTAATTCCCATCTTAACCATTGTCAATTACCAACTGTACTATGCCCCATACACCATTTAATTTTTCTAAAATACGCCTGACACATTTTTTATCTTGCAATCCATTATCATCTGAATTTTCTGATACCACTTGGAAACAACTTAAAATAGATGATTGTACTCTTGAAAATACAACCTGGTTAAATACATCTCTTGATTCACTCAATCTTTCTACGTGCCACTTTGAACAGATCCACTTTTCTCCTGATAAAATCCAAGGACTTAATCCAAGGACTTATTGTAAATATGGATAAAATGATTAGCATCGGTTTAGCCCTTAGTATGGTGATAGACAAGCCATTTGATTCAAACAAATAAAAAACCACTTAAGAATTAACTTAAGTGGTTTTGTTTAATTAAAAGTTAGATTAAGCTTTAACGATGTTAGTTGCTTGAAGTCCACGTTGACCTTCTTCAACATCAAAAGTCACTTCTTGACCTTCTTCTAAAGTTTTGAATCCGTCACCTTGGATAGCTGAGAAATGTGCAAATACATCTTCTCCACCTTCTTGAGTGATAAAACCAAAACCTTTTTCAGCGTTAAACCATTTTACAGTTCCGTTTGCCATGTTGTGTTTCCTCCTTATTATCGCGTAATCATATACGCATATTTTGTTGCAATAAATGTGACGCTTAATAGGAGAAATGTAAACAGAACGTTAATTTTCCTAAAACGAATCAAATATACTACGCTTATTAATATATCATAAGTTTCATTTAAATACAACCTTTTTTTCAAATAATTAATTTTTTACCAAGCAAAAGCATTAGTTGGTTTTTCGAGATACTCTAACCAACTTTCTTCGATAATTTCTAAAAGAGTCAACGAAATTCCAGCCATATCAGTTGATGTCATATAATTTCCTGTTTTAGCGTAAACAACCGTTACACCCTCTAACTCTAACAGCCTTTTGACATCATTTGAAAAAACATACTGCTCCATTACCGTCGTTGTACCCAAACCATTTATAAGGATTGCAAATCTTTTATTAGTATGATCATCATACTGAACGAGTAATTTATTTAATAGCTCATTGGCTAAGTGTTCTGACGAATGAAAGGGTTCACTTCGATATCCTTCTTCACCATGAATGCCAATACCAAAGGAAATCATATCTTTTTCTAAGGTAAAGTTAGACGTTTCTCCAGTTAAACTTGTCCCACTTGACAAAGCCACCCCTAGACTATTCATTGAGTTGATGACTTTTTCTCCTATTGAAACTAATTCATCTAATGTTTTCCCTTCACTAGCTGCCGCTCCCAGTATTTTATGTACAAAAATAGTTCCAGCAACACCTCGACGTCTTTTTTCAAAACTTCCGGTTTCAACTGAACAGTCATCATTGACAATCACGTGAGAAACCTTATGACCCGCGTCTTTCGCTTGCTTTTCTGCTTGTAAAAAATTACTGACATCAGCCTCAAAGTTTTTTATGACTAATAAAACGCCGTCACCTTGATCTGTTTTCTGAATGGCTTTAAATACCTCTTCAGCTGTTGGTGGAATAAATACGGGGCCGCTCACCGAAGCATCAAGCATATTTTCTCCAATATACCCAAAATGTGCTGGTTCATGGCCACTTCCCCCACCACTAATGATTGAAACTTTGTTTGGTATACTGCTTTTTCGTAATAATATACCTGTTTTAGGAATTCTTTGTAAGATATCTTGATGAATGTATGCCACACCATTTAAAACTTGTGAAACAGTATCGTTTGGTTTATTGATAATCCGCGTCATAACATCCCCCCTTCTTCTTTTTCCTCCCTAGTCTAACATAAGTATATAAAACAATAAACAGCCAGATCATAGAGCATTCTGGCTGTTTGAAACCTTTAAATCATTATTTATGTTTCGCTTTGTAATCACGACCAATCTTATCTGCTGCAATAATGGCAGCCGCAACTTCTTCCTCAACAATAGGGAAAGGCATAGAGTGAATTGATTCTTCTGGAATACAAGCCTTTTTAGCCACTTCCATTGCTTCTTCAAACGTAATGCTTTCTACGCCAATGTCTTCTAAACAAACTGGTAAGCCAATAGATAAACTAAAATCAAGTACTTCATGTAATTCTTTTTGTGAGGCATTTTCTAAGACTAATTGACAAATCACACTAAAGGCAACTTTTTCGCCATGGAAATATGAATGAGTTCCTTCTAAAGCAGTTAATCCATCATGGATTGCATGAACAGCAGCTAAACCACTACTTTCAAATCCTAAACCGGATAATAAAATATTGGTCTCAACAATATTTTCTAACGCTGGTGTCACGATGTTATTGTCACATGCTATTTTGGCACTGTAGCCATTTTCAAGTAATGTCTCATAACATACTTTAGCTAATGTGTAAGCTGCAATCGTATTTTTAGCAGGAGCTGTTTCTTTTGTCACATACCCATTTGGTAAACCGGCATTAACATTTGAGAATGAATTCGCTGTTGCACGAGCTTCAAATAATGTTGATAACGCATCCCCCATACCTGATACTAAAAATCTGGTTGGTGCATTAGCAATAATCGTTGTATCAACCATGACCACACTTGGGCTTTGTTTAAAGTAAGCATAGTCATCAAATTCACCATCTTCAGTGTATAAAACAGCTGAATGACTTGTTGGTGCATCAGTTGCAGCAATAGTTGGCACGATAATTAAGTGATCTCCTTCAGCTACACATTTTGATGTATCAATGGCTTTACCACCACCTAAACCAATCACACAATCGGCTTCATTTTCTTTAGCAAATGCTTGTAACCTTGCTACTTCACCACGTGAGCATTCCCCATTGAAATGACTTGGAATAAATGTGATACCAAATTTTTCTGCTGTCTTGTCTAGTTTTTCTTGCACACGATTAATATCATCTTGATGTGCGATTAAAAGAGCTGTCTTTCCAAATGTTTTAACATAATAACCTAAGTTCAGTAATTCATCTTCGCCTTGTACATATTTTGATGGACTAATAAATGCTTTTCTCATGATTTTTCCCCCTAGTTATTTTACCTTTAATTCGCTTAATTGTTCTTCAATGGTTTTTAAATCAGCACCAGCTTGTATTAACGCGGCCGCTGTATAACTACTTTCCACTAATGCTGTATCATATAAAATGACATTTTTATCTGTCATGTCCATTGCTAATTCCAAGTTCATTTTAGCACTTCCTAAGTCATAAAAAGCCAGGATAGTGTCTGCTTCATTTTCTTCAAATGCTGACATAATCGTATCAAAACTAGTTCCAATACCGTTGTCTTCCAAACCGCCAGCTGTTGTAATCGAAACATCTTTGGCTACTTCTTTGATTAAACGAGTAATACCTGTTGTAATCTCTGATACATGTGATACTAATACGATTCCTAAACTCATCTATTTCACTCCTACTTCTATCATAGCTTCAAATAGGTAACTACTTGACATAGCACCTGGATCAATGTGTCCAATTGAACGTTCACCTAAATAAGAGGCACGTCCTTTTGTTGCTTTCATCTCTTTTGTTTCTTCGGCAATTTCTTTCACTTTTTCTTCTGTTAAAGAACCGTCTTTGAGAGATTCAATGACACGTGACCAAGTATCAAGCATTGTTTTTTCGCCTTGCTCACTTTTGCCACGTTTTTGAATTTCACTCATGCCACCTTCTAAAATTGTCACCAAATCATCTGATTTCATTGATGCTTTTGTCATTCCCATAAAAGCAGAACCATATAAAGGACCAGAAGCCCCACCGACTTTACTAATCAATGTCATAGCCGCTAACTTAAAGACATCTGTTGGTGTTTCTGGATTTTTTTCTTCGATAACTTTCATCATTTCACTCGTTCCACGAGCCATGTTAGCACCATGATCACCGTCTCCGATTGGTGTATCTAAATCACTTAAATACGCTTTATTTTCGCCAACTTTATCTGTAAAAAGTTGTAACCAATTTATAATTTTCTTTGCTTCCATACAATTTTCTCCTTTTTACCACGCAATTGTTGTAACAGGTGCTTTCAATGCTTCTGTCCATTCAGGTGTATCTAGGTGAATCATCGTTAACGATAATCCTTCCATATCAATTGATGTCATCACATCACCAACTTTTTTGAAGTCAACAATTAATCCATCTTCTTCTAATAGCGCTTTCACATCATTCATGAAAACAAACTGTTCCATTAATGGTGTTCCACCTAAACCATTCACTAACACACCATATTTATCACCAGATTTCCAGTTAAATTCATCTTTTAGTTTCCCAACTAATTCTTCAGCTAGTTTTCTTGATGATTGTAGTTTTTCTTTACGATAACCAGGTTCTCCATGGATTCCCACACCGAATTCAATTTCGTCTTCTTCTAAAACAAATCCTGGTTTCCCTACAGCAGGAACTGTTGCACCGGTTAAAGCAACACCTAGTGTTTTAATGTCTTTAACTAATTTGTCCCCGATTTCTTTTATCTCAGCTAATGTTTTACCATTTTCTGCGGCATGACCCAAAATTTTATGAACGAAAATAGTTCCAGCAACACCACGTCTTCCAGCTGTGTATGTGCTATCTTCAACCGCAATGTCATCATCAACTAAAACTGTTTCAACTTCAATGCCTTCCATTTCGGCTAAATCTTTTGCCATTTCAAAATTCATCACGTCACCAGAATAATTTTTAATGACAAGTAATACTCCAGCACCATCATCGGCTGCTTTAATTCCTTCTAGTACTTGATCTGGAGTAGGTGATGTGAAAATTTCTCCACAAACAGCGGCACTCAGCATTCCTTTTCCAACGAATCCAGCATGTGCAGGTTCATGACCACTTCCTCCACCACTTACGACACCGACTTTGTTACCAGAAATAGTCTTTTTAGCAATAACGTTTGTTCCTGGAACTCGTGTTACTAAATCACTATAAGCGTAAGAGAGTCCTTCAAGCATTTCATTTAATATATCATCTGTTTGATTAATTATTTTTTTCATCGTCGCTTCCTCCGTTTTCTTATCTATGTCTGTATTATATAAAGAAAAGGCTTTCTTCGTAATGGACAGTTTTGAAAATGTGTCCGCTTTCAAAAATGAATCATATTTGTCTTTTTCGTTTTAGCTTGTTATTCTATAGACAGGGTCAACTAAAGGAGGTCTCTCATGGCGTCAACTGGTTCTTTAATCACAAAAAAAGTCATCGCCTATTCGTTAAAAGATTTATTAAAGACAACTCCCTATCAAAAAATATCCATCAAAGATATTATGTCTCATGCTGAATATCGTAGACAAACCTTTTATGATCATTTTACAGACAAAGAAGATCTGATTATTTGGATTTATCAACAAGAACTCACTGAAATTGTGGAGCATTTTATCAACTATGATCACTGGACAGTGATTATTAAACGATTGGTTGATTATTTCGAAAAAAATAAATTATTTTACCAAAAGACGCTACTAGAATCCTATGTTTTTGATGCTCAGTTATCGACTCAACTACAACAATTTATTTTATACCTAATCACCCATCAAAAAAAAGAAACGATAAAACAAATCAAACTTGAAGAAACGGCTGATTTTTATGCATTTGCTGTGACAGGCGTCATTAAAAATTGGTTGTTTCATGATTGCCAAACACCAAAAGAACAACTTACCTCATCTATTATTACTCAACTATCTTTTCTCATCAGAGAAAAATAAAAACATCTTTGCGTTTTTTTATCCGCAAAGATGTTTTTACTATTTCTCTTTAAAAGTTGCTTCTAATCGATAAATTGGTTGTCCCTTCGAAGAAAATTTTTCTTCATACTCTGTCATAATATTGCCTTCATAATCGCTACCATGCAAGTCAAGCCACACTTGATTTAAAACCATACCATATTGAGACAAACTAGCTAATGAATATTCAAATAAACCTTGATTATCCGTTTTAAAGTGAAGTTGTGCACCTGACTTTGAGATAGTTTCATAGGTTTTTAAAAATGTTTTATACGTTAGCCGTCTTTTAGCATGCTTCTTCTTTGGCCATGGATCAGAGAAATTCAAATAAATTTGAGACACTTCATCTTCTTCAAAAAAATCAGTTAAATCTGCTCCATTGACTAATAATAATTGCAAATTAGGTAACTGCTCAACTAATTGTTTTTCTAATACTGAAATCATAGCATTTGTTTGCAGTTCAATACTAACATAGTTAATATCAGGATGAGCTTTTGCCATTTCGACAATAAATTGCCCTTTTCCACTCCCCACTTCTATGTGGATGGGTTGTTCTTTTGCAAAACGTTCTTGCCATTTACCTTTCCACAAGCTACCATCAGTTAAAATATATTGTGGATTGTCTTTAATTGTCTCCATTGCACCTGGTTTGTTTCTTAATCGCATAACGTATTCCTTTCTCTATAAAATAGCCCCTTGACTTTTAAGTCAAAGAGCTACTCATACCTCATATAATTTTTTTAATAATGAAACATAGTTTGACATTTGTTTGTATTCTTCTCGATAATAACTTCTTTTAATTTGCTGCAACAAGTTCATGCCTGCGTACCAATTAATACGCTCCAACACTTCATCATCAACTTGTATACCATACATTTCTAACCAATTAGGCCAATCCTCTCTAGAAACATATTGCCCTAATATAGTCCCCAAATCATAAGCTGGATCAGCTAAAACAGAATAATCCCAATCAACCAAATATAATTCTCCATTTGATGCTAACATCCAATTATTATGAATAGCATCTCCATGACACGCAACAAATTCAACTGATGCATAAGATGGTAAGTGATTTTCTAAATAACGAAAAATACGCATTAAATAATCGTCGTTTTTCAATTCCTTAGGTAAATCAGTTATATAATCTTTCAAAAAATCAAAGACTGATTTTTCTGCACCATCCATTCTTTTAAGCATTGATTTTAATGACTCTGATTGATGAAGATAACGCAACATATGTGCAACATCTTCACTCTCAGGGAGTTCATCTACCTCTAATTGTCGTCCTTCTAACCATTCTTGTGCAGTTAATATGTCCCCATTACTTGTTCTTTTTGTCCAAAGTAATTTCGGCGTCAAACCTTCACGAGATAATGCGGCTAAAAAAGGAGTAGAATTACGCTTAATAAAGACCCTCTCATTTTCTTTCATACCTTTATAAGCTTTCCCGGTATCTCCTTTTATTGGTTGGAGATTCCAGTTTTTATCAAAATTAAACATGTCTATTACTCTCCATAACTGTCCTTTACTCACTTTTACCATCATTCCACTGTTCCACTACGGGATTACGAAAATTTAGTATAACACATTTCTATTAAAGTTTTTCATCTATTTGCATTTTTTTCAATTTTTTTTAGTCTCAAAGGAAGATACCCCCACGAGAATACTAAGCATACCACCACAAATATCCCAAATAATTGCATTGCCTCTACTTTATTAGGTAATACAATCAACACAATTATGCCATAAATAATTGTCATGATAATTAATACACTTCTTATTATAGATAAAACTGCACCAGATTTTTTCTTAGGAGAAACAGGATACAGCTTAATCATCAACATATAGTCGAATGCATGATACATTGGAATTAATTGAAATCCCAACAAATAGATAAACAAACTACCTAGTATAGCCATTAACCAAAATGACTGAGTAAAAAATAAAAGAATCGCGCCTACAGCAACCAATCGTAATGTTAAGCTACTATACTCAGAACTTCTTGCAGCAACTCTTGCATACAGATAAAGATAAGTATTCTCTGAGGTTTTCTTAACTTTATTCAGTAAGCCATCTAAATATTTCCGTCTTCTAACATCTGATGACAAGCCCGGAACATCCGTAAATAAATTAAAGAATGAATAAATTCGTTTCATTCTTTTTCTCTCCATGTTAATACTCTTTTCCCAATTCAATTGACTTATTTCTAACGTTTGTTTTGCTAATACCACTAGCAAGGTACTCACAATAATTGAAATGACTGTTCCAATATAAAATGATAAAAATAAACTTGAAGAAAGACCAATTAAAGCTCCAATACACCATACAAATCGATGCGTTATCACCTTTTTCTCTGTATTAAGATAAAGTGACTCTAACTGTATCCATAAATCTGCATATTTTAATGAAATCAAGCTTGCAATTATGAATAATGCCATAGAAAGAGTCACCGATGTTGTTGCCGCTACTAAAGGAAACGTCACTCCGACAATTAGAGATAAGCTAATCATTGGTAAAATAGTCGAATATCTTAAACTTTGTTTCAAATAAGTCATCATCGCTCTTTCCTTTGGCAGTAAAAATACCATATCTGCTTCTTGCATCAAGGTACTCAATCGTCCAATAAATAGACTGATAATCCAAAGCAGCAGCACCATAAAAGGTACCCACGTAACCAATGGAGTCAATGTTTTTAAATATTCGGAATAGTAATAACCAAAACCTCCTAGTCCAACCATACAAATTAAAATAAAATGATCATTCATCACATATTTTAAATAGCGAAGCATTTTTTTTCGATGTTTAGTAAGACGTAATTTATAAAATTCTGCCATTATTTCCCCTCCTCTTTAGTAAGAGATAAATAAATATCATCTAAAGAAGAATCTGGTAAATTAAACTCCTCACGTAATTCCTCCATTGTCCCATTCGCCCTAACTTCACCATTATGCAAGACCACAAAACGATCGCAATATATTTCAGCTGTAGCTAAAATATGAGTGGACATCAAAATAGCAGCACCTTGTTGTTTCATTTCATTCATCAATTCAAGAAGAGCATTGATAGCCAATGGATCTAAGCCTAAGAATGGCTCATCTATGATATATAAACTTGGCTCTGTTAAAAAAGCACACAATACCATAACTTTTTGTTTCATTCCTTTTGAAAAGTGAGTGGGAAACCAATCTAATTTATTTTCTAAACGAAATAATTTTAATAAATACTCCGCACGTTTTAAAGCTTCTTCTTTAGGAATATCATACGCCATCGCCGTCACTTCAATATGTTCCCTTAATGTCAATTCATCATACAATATTGGACTTTCTGGTATAAAGCCTATTTTTTTTCGATAAAATTCAGGGGCATTAAAAATGGTCTCATCATCAATGGTAATTTTTCCTTTTTGTGCATTAAGTAACCCAATAATATGTTTTATGGTTGTACTTTTACCTGCGCCATTAAGACCGATTAACCCAACCATCTCACCAGATTTCACTTCAAAATTAACTGATTTTAAAACAGGGACATGACCATAGCCTCCTGTTAGATTTTCTATTTTTAAACTCATTATTTTTCCTCCAATATATACTAGACTGATTATATCATATATCGTTCGTTTACTTACTTATTTTAATATTCATTGTCCTAGCTTTTCATTCAATTGTGATAATGTTACACTAAAACAGAAAGCTAATAAACATAGGAGGAACAAAGCATGACTGATTGTATTTTTTGCAAAATAATAGAAAAAGAAATACCTAGTTACCCTGTATATGAAGATGATATGGTATATGCCTTTTTAGACATTACTCAGACCACTAAAGGACATACTTTGGTGATTCCAAAAAAACATGTTACTGACATTTTTGAGTATGATGAGAAGTTAGCATCAGATGTTTTTACTAGAATCCCTAAAATTGCACGTGCTATTGAACAAGCCTTCCCCGATATGGTTGGATTAAATATGGTTAATAATAATAAAGAAGCGGCTTATCAAAGTGTCTTTCATTCACATGTCCATCTTATTCCAAGATATGGGAAAGAGGACGATTTTTCAATGACCTTTGCAGATAATGGTTCAAAATACTCAAAAGAAGATATGCTATCCATTGCTCAGTCCATTAACAAGGAGATTCAAAAATGAAAAAAAAAGAGAAAAATAACTCTTTTTCAGGAAAAAAATTTATTAAAGGCTTTTTAATCGGAGGAGCTATTTGTGGGGGGGCTACTCTCTTACTAGCTCCACGATCTGGAAAAGAAACCAAACAATCAATCACTAATAAAATAGAAACAGATATCAATTTTCTTCTATCACTAAGTAATCAAATTGATACTACCAAAATACAAGCTAATCAATTAGTAACCTTATCACAAGAATTATTACCTGTCTTTGAACAAGAAACATTAAAAAGTCTTAAAAAATTTAAATTTAAAGCCAAACCAAGGATCGAACAAATCAAAGAACAATTAGCAAAAATTGAACAAGATATCACTGAATTTAAAGACACTCTTGAACAATAAAGTCTTAAATTATTTATAAATTATTATTAACTTTTTAGATAACTATTTAGTTTCATTCTTTTTATGGTATAATAATAAACATGCTTATGAATCATCCATAATATTTATTGAAAACTAGATTGGAGAATTAACATGAAAAACAAAAAATTAAAATTAGCCGCTGTCGCGCTATTAAGTATGATTACTTTAGCAGGTTGTTCTGGCGGTAAAGATATCGTTACAATGAAAGGTGGAAAAATTACTGATACTCAATTTTTCGATGAATTGAAGAAAAGCCCTACTTCATCTGAAACATTGGTTAACATGATTATTCAAAAAATCACTTTAGACGATTACGGTAGTAAAGTTGACCAAAAAGAAATTGATAAACAATACTCTACTTATGAAAAACAAAATGGTGGTAAAAAATCTTTTGAAGCCCTACTGAAACAAAACAACATGACAGCTAAACAATTTAAAGATAATATTAAACAAAGTTTGGCCTTCAAAGAAATGTTGAAATCTCACATCAAAGTAACAGATGCTGATCTTAAAGAAACTTGGAAAACATATCACCCACAAGTAGAAACTCAAATTATGTCATTTGACTCTAAAGAAAACGCTGAAAAAGCATTGAAAAAAGTCAATGATGGTGATGATTTTGCTAAAGTAGCGAAAAGTGACTCTCAAGATACTGTCACTAAAGAAGATGGTGGTAAAGTGAAGTTTGACTCAACTGCTACAACTGATCCTGCTGGTGTAACAGTTCCTACTGAAGTAAAAGAAGCTGCATACAAATTAGAAGACGGTAAGGTATCTGATTTAATCACTGTTCAAAACCAACAAACTGGTACAGATGTTTATTACATTGTAAAAATGGTTAAAAATAAACAAAAAGGTAATGATTACAAACCTTATGAAAAAGAATTAAAAGACATTTTTGAACAAACTAAAATATCTGATCCTACTTTCCAACAAGAAGTTATTGGAAAAGAATTAGAAAAAGCAAATGTAAATATTAAAGATAATCAGTATAAAAATATATTAACACCATACTTACCACAAAAAGAAACAAAAACAAGTGATAGCAAAACATCAGAGTCTAAAACAAGTAAATCTTCAGATTCTAAAACAAGTAAATCCTCAGAATCTAAATCAACTGAATCTAGTAAAGAAGAAACCACTGAATCAACTAAATAATGCTAATAATAAAAAACGTGCATCTCCTAATGAGATGCACGTCTTTTATTTAATACAATAATTCAATTAAATCACTTACTTCAATATTTCCAAAGTATTTTTTAACATCAATTTTTTCAACAGCTTTTGATATTGATTCTTTGTCATATTTGATTCCAGTAAGAATATCTTCCACATCAGCAATTTGACCTAATCCAAAGAAATCACCAAAAATACGAATCTCTTTAATTTCACCATCGGATACATTCATTTTTGCTTCAATTGAACCAATTGGGTATCTTTTACGTCGTACAATATCAAATTCAGGCGAACGACCGTAGTTCCAATCCCAATTACGATATAATTTATCAGAAATAGCATTGATTTTTTTCCAGTCTTCTTCTGTTAATTTATATTCATTTACATCATTAATATCTGTTGTTTCAAAGATTTTTAATAAAATTTCTTTTCTAAAATCTTTTGTTGACATATATTGGTAATCATCAGATAAAAAAGGTTTGATGTTAGTGACACGAGAACGAATTGATTTAATTCCTTTTGACTCAATCTTATCTTTTCTCACCTTTAATGCATTTACAACTTCATTCACATCGCTATCAAACATCAATGTTCCATGAGCAAACATACGACCATTTGTTGCATACATCGCATTTCCTGAGAATTTTTTATCGTCAATGACTAGATCATTTCTTCCTTTTAATTCTGCTCCTTCAACTCCTAGCTCATGAAGGGCATCAATAATCGGTTGAGTCACCTTCGCAAAATTTCTAAAGGATTCTCCATCATCTGGCATAATAAAACTAAAGTTTAAATTTCCTTCATCGTGATAAACTGCTCCCCCACCACTTAATCGACGAACCACATGAATACCATTATCTTCAACATAATCCATATTAATTTCTTCAATCGTATTTTGGTTACGTCCAATGATAATTGATGGCTCATTAATATAAAATAATAAAATTGGCTCATCTACTGGCATTTCCTGTAATAAAAATGTCTCAATAGCTAAGTTAATACGTGGGTCTGTTATTTCTTCATTTGATACATAAATCATCGATACATCTCCTTATAATGTCTTATTTAAATTAATTTTTGCAAGTTGAATTGGAATATCTCCAGCATAATATTGAGTCTGTTTTAAAACTTCATCTAAATCAAGGGATTGATTTAAATGACTAATGATTACTTGTTTAACATTAGCTTGTTTAGCTAATTCACCAGTTTCTTTGGTTGTTAGATGAGCTTTATGATGCTCATTACCTTCTAAAAAATAAGTATCAGTAATTAACAAATCAGCCTCTTGACAAAAATCAGATAGCCCTTCCAAATAGCCTGTATCTGCCGTAAACACAAACACTTTGCCTGTACTTTTTTCGACAATTCTTGTTGCAAAACAAGGAACAGGATGAACCGTACGTTTAAACGTTATTAGAAATGGACCCAGTTCAAGCTCTTGTGTTTCATGATAGGCAATACCTTTTGAAATACCTGTCATGGTTAGCTCATTAAATTTTTCCATATTTTCAGTATGACCATATATCAGCAATTCTTCCACAGGTTTTGTTGGTTTTAATTGGCGTAAATATTGTAAAACGCCTAAATCTGCCATGTGGTCATGATGATAATGAGTCAAAAGAACAGCATCTAACGTCAAAGGATCTAACTTTTCCTCTAACCTAACAAGTGTTGTACTTCCAGCATCTAATAACAATGAAAAATCATTTGATTGAACAAGGTATGATGTTGTACCTTCCCCTTGATAAGGGTAACCTCCCCAATAGCCTAATACAGTGATATCCATAATACGACTTCCTTTCCATACAATATTATCCTACGACTAGTCAATAAAAGATACAAATACTTTGGTAATATTATCAACTAATTCCTAAAATCATTCAATAAAAATCATTTTTTAAAACAATTTTGTTCTTTATAAAAAATAAACAGATACTTTTACGTACCTGTTCATTTCATTTAGTAAGATGTTAATTCTTTTACTTTATCAGCATCTAATCGTTTCACTACTTCTGTCACTAATTTAACAGTGTTTAAATAATCATCTTCATGAATAATAGATGTGTGCGAATGTAAGTAACGAGTTGCCACTGTAATCGCAAGTGATGGCACGCCATTACGTGTTAAATGTTGCATTCCAGCATCTGTTCCTCCACCTGTGATAACAGTATATTGGAATGGAATATCCAGTTCTTCTGCCACATCAATGACAAAATCACGCAATTTTCTGTGTGGAATCATTGACGCATCAAAAATTAAAATTTGTGGTCCTTCACCTAACACAGAATCCGCTTCTTTTGGTGTCATACCTGGTGTGTCTCCTGCAGTCCCTGTATCAAGAGCAAATGCAATATCAGGATTAACTAAATGAGTACTTGTTCTGGCACCACGTAATCCAACTTCTTCTTGTACATTACTTCCTGCAAATAAAATATTTGGATGACCTTCTTTAGCTAAATTTTCTAGTACTTTTAATGACACGGCCGTTCCAATACGATTATCCCATGCTTTTGCTAATAAATATTTTGAATCATTTAATCGTTTGTACTCAATGTAAGGCGTCACCATATCTCCTGGTTTGATGCCCCACTCATTTGCTTCTTCTTTACTTGTTGCGCCAATATCTATAAACATATCTGCAATATCATATGGTTGTTTTCTTGCTTCAGCAGACAAAACATGTGGTGGTTTTGAACCAATTACACCATGAATTTCTTTTCCATTAGATGTTGTGATAGTCACTTGTTGAGCCAGCATGACTTGTCCCCACCAACCACCTAATGTTTGGAATTCAATAAAGCCTTTATCAGTGACTTTAGTCACCATAAATCCAACTTCATCCATATGACCAGAAATTAAGACACGTGGGCCTTCCTTTTCACCAATGTGACGTGCATTAATCCCACCTAACCCATCAAACAATAATTTATCAGCATATGGCTCAGCATATTTTTTAAATAGTTCTGTCACCTGTGTTTCATTACCAGGTACGCCTTTTGCATCTGTTAATTCTTTTAAAAATAATTCTTCTTGTTTATCTAACAAACTAGTCACCTCTTTTTAATTTCATTAACTTTAGTATAACATTTTTAACCGAAATATAAAAAGATGAGAATTAATTCATTGAAAAAGTCTGACATTTTTTTAATTTTAAGATATATGCTCATTTTTTTCAATAAACCTATCAAGTAAACAAAAGAAATCGTCAACGTTTATTAAACCAAACGAAGCAAAAATGATTCCATCTGATTAAGTAAAAATGAAAAATTGGGGTGTTAATTATGTTATTAAAACAAAGATTAAACAAGAGTATTATATTCCTTAACACAAAAAAAAGAGGCTAGTAAGCCCCTTTCATGCTAGTTTAATCACATTTATTTTATCTTTATAAAAATGTTTGTCAAATACAACATCCTGATTTTCTATAGCAGAAATCGCACAAACAATCCCGTCTGTTACAATTTCTTCTGTCGATTTTTCCTCATCACTCAATCCTTTAGCCAATCCTAATAACATACCAGTATGATTTAATTTGCTAACGTCCAAGTGTTCAATAGAGACATCATACAATTCGTCAGTATGATTGAGATAACCAATACCTGCTTCATTATAAATAAAAACAAACGGAACATCCTCAAATAATGGATCTGTCATAATTTCTGAGGGCAACATCGTTGAAATAGTCTCTTTTGATAACGAAAGAAGATTTGACAATCTATTTTCTTGTACACAAATGGCATAAGGCTTACTATCCCCACTCAGCACTAATTTAAGTATATCGTCACAACCATCAAATACAACACGTTGATTATCAGTTACTTTTGTTAATAAGGATTGACACATCATTTGTGTATTATCCACTTTATCTGCAGTTAATACAATTGCTCCTATTCCTTCAATTAATGTTTGATAATCTTGTTCATCATGGCTATATAAAATACTTGGTTGGTCATTCAGCTGGATAAACTGTTGCTCAAATAAAGAATCCACTTGACTATCATCAGTAAAAAATACTAACGTTGGCACATCATTTAATATTGGATATAAATGTTCCATTACTTTTTGTTGTTCCGCTATTTTTTGCTGTACTTCTGGTGTTTGTTGTTGAAATAAATTAACTGAGACTATCATATGACCCACCCCTAATGTTTGATACGTTAATTATCACAAATACTTTTAACTTTTTAAGGATAAAATCATAAAAAAAAGATGAATACTATACGCATTCATCCATTTCAACGGAAATAGGCTTCTTTATCTAAACATTTTTCCCAAATCACCACATTAGATTCAACCAGGGATTGTGGGACATCGATAATTCGTTGATTACTACTTCCTCGAAATTGCAAACTTAAATCTCTCTTTTCCAACTCAAATCGACCATCAACTAACACATCCACATAGCTCAGTAATTCTAATTTATCATCTGTTTCTTCCAAGAGTTCTTCAAATGTATAGCCTGTCCACGACCAAATATCTTTTGTGTGACCAAATTCTTTTCTAACACGTTTAACTAATGACAAGCATACTTCTGTATTTAAGAAAGGTTCTCCCCCAAGTAATGTTAATCCTTGTACATAATCATGTGATAAATCCTCTATTATTCTATCTTCTAGTTCGTTAGTATAAGGTGTTCCATATCTAAAATTTTGGATGGCTCGATTAAAACATCCCTTACAAGCAAATAAACAACCACTAACATAAATACTGCAACGAACACCTTCTCCATCTACAAACATAAAGGGTTTATAGTCAGCAATGTATCCTTTACTATATTTAGCAGAGTCCCACTCTTTTGGTTTTGGATTTCTCATTTCTATACTCCTTTAAAAAATAAAAAAGAGTGTGATACTCTTTTTTATTTCATATGTTTTACTCGTGATGAAATTTCTTTATGACGACCATGAACCATTGGTCTTGCTTGTGGGTTACCTAAGTAGCCACATGTTCGTTTTACTACATCACATGTTTTTGGGTCATTATTGTGACATTGTGGACATTCAAAACCACGTTCAGTTGGGTTAAAATCCCCCTCAAAACCACATTCATAACAATGATCAATTGGGGTATTAGTACCTAAATACCCAACTTTATCATAAGCATAATCCCACACCGCTTCTAATGCTTTTCTATTTTGTTGCAAGACTGGATATTCACAGTAATGAATGAACCCTCCTGAACAATATTTAGGGTAATCTTTTTCAAAATCTAATTTTTCAAATGGCGTAGGATTTTTTCTCACATCATAGTGAAAACTATTTGTGTAGTATTCTTTATCTGTAATATGTTCAATCTCCCCAAATTTTTCTTTATCTAAACGACAGAAACGATCCGTTAAACTTTCACTAGGTGTTGAATATACGCTAAAGTGATAACCATACTCATCGCCCCATGCATCAGTATGTTGTTTTAGATATTTCAATATTTCTAAAGTAAATTCTTTTGCTTCAGGATTATCTTCCCATTCTCCACCAAAAAATGATGAAGCCACTTCATACAACCCGATATAACCAAGTGATACAGTTGCTCGTTTATTTTTAAATAATTCATCAACTGACTCATTTTTGTTCAATCTATTGCCAAATGCACCGTACATATATAAAATAGGCGCATTAGCTGGTCCTGCTTCTTTACATCTTTTCACACGAAAAATCAGAGCATCTTTAGCAATAGATAAACGCTCATCTAACATTGACCAAAATGTTTCTATGTGACCCTTAGCTTCCAACGCGATGCGTGGCAAATTCAATGTCACTACGCCTAAATTCATACGTCCAGCATTAACTTCTTTGCCTGTCTCGTCTTTCCAACCTTGTAAAAATGATCGACATCCCATTGGTACTTTAAAACTACCAGTTAACTCAACAATTTTATCGTAATTCAATATGTCAGGATACATTCTTTTAGTCGCACATTCTAACGCTAACTCTTTGATATCGTAATTTGGATCACTTGGTTTCAAGTTAACACCATCTTTAATCGTAAAAATTAATTTTGGGAAAATCGCTGTACGATGTTCTCCTCCAAGCCCCTTAATACGATTTAAAAAAATTGCTCGTTGAATTTCTCGCTCAAACCAATCCGTTCCAAGACCAAATCCTAATGAAGTGAATGGCGTTTGGCCGTTAGAAGTAAATAATGTATTAATTTCATACTCTAAACTTTGCATAGAATCATAAATATCTTTACTTGTTTTTTGTTTTGCATATTCATCGTGTTTAGACTCATCATCTATCCATTGCTTAGCATCTTCTAAATGTTTTTCATAATTTTTTTTCGCAAATGGTGCTAAAAACTCATCGATTCGATTAGCTGAACAGCCACCATACTGGCTAGATGCTACGTTAGCAATAATTTGTGAAATTTGTGCTGTTGCCGTTTGAATTGACTTAGGAGGCTCAACTTCAGCATTTCCAATTTTAAATCCATTATTCAACATACTCTCAAAATCAATTAAACAACAATTTGTCATAGGTGAATAGGGATGATAGTCTAAATCATGATAATGAATTTCACCTTTCTGATGAGCATTTGCCACATGGGGAGGCAACATTCTCAAACCGATTGATTTTCCAACAATTCCTGCAGTCAAATCTCTTTGGGTATTAAATACATCACTATCTTTATTCGCATTTTCATTTACTAAACGTTGATCCTTATTTAGTAATTTCTCAATTGTCACATTAATATCTGTTGATTCTGCTCGTTCAAAATCCCGCTTAGTTCGATAATTTATATATTCTTGAGCTAAAGAATATTCACGATTTTCAAGAAGTATATGTTCGACGATATTTTGAATCTCATAAATTTTCACATCTTTAGAAAAACGAGATGTAATCTCAGAAACAATTTTAAATACTAATTCATCAATTTTTCTAATAGATAAATCATCAATTGGACCATTTATTTTATTTTCTGCTTTCAGTAGTGCCGCTGTTATTTTTGCAATGTCAAAATCAACCGTACGTCCATCTCTTTTAATGACATTAATCGTATCAATTTCTTCTGATATTTTGCTCATTTTTTCGCTTGGTTCTGCTGTTTCTATCATTATCATCTAACTCCCTTAATATATTCAATTAATATCTTATCCCAACGAGAGTCTTTTTTCAACTATATATAGTATATATTTTTGTTACAAAAGATTTAAAAACACTATATATAGTATAAATATTGGTTTGATAATATCTTTTATTTGTCAATAGTTGTTTTGTTTTTTTATTCACTTAATCATAAAAAAATGAACTATTCTGTATTAAAAGAATATTCCATTTTTTTATCTATCATTTCTTACTTTTCATTTTTTATAAAAAATCTAATCGTCATTAAAAATGCTGCAATAACAAATAGTCGTTTACCTTTATTAAATTTTGTAAATAAAAAAACAGATGAATTTCTCCATCTGTTTTTTGTTTCTTATTGGTAAACGTTATTTAGCATAATCAACTGCTCTAACTTCACGAACAACCGTTACTTTAATGTGTCCAGGATATTCAAGCTCGTCTTCTATTCTCTTACGAATGTCATGAACCAATATAACGGCTTCGTCATCTGTCACTTCACTTGGTTTCACTACAACTCTAATTTCTCTACCAGCCTGTATTGCGAAACTTGTTTCAACACCAGGGAAATCATTAGCAATTCCTTCTAAACGTTCTAAACGTTTAATATAGTTTTCCAATGACTCACTTCTTGCTCCTGGTCGAGCAGCTGATAAAGCGTCTGCTGCTGCAACTAAGACAGAGATTACAGAAGTTGCTTCTACATCACCATGATGAGAGGCAACAGCATTTATTACTACTGGATTTTCTTTATATTTACTTACTAACTCTGTTCCTATTTCAACATGAGAGCCATCTACTTCATGATCTAAAGCCTTACCAATATCATGTAGTAATCCAGCTCTACGTGCTAACGTTGCATCTTCTCCTAATTCCTCAGCTAAGACACCAGCTAGTTTTGCTACTTCGATTGAGTGATTTAAAACATTTTGACCATAACTTGTTCTAAATCTTAAACGACCAAGTATTTTAATTAAATCAGGGTGTAATGAATGAACTCCCACTTCAAATGCTGCGTTCTCACCGTACTCGCGAATCCGTTCATCCATTTCCTTACGAGATTTTTCCACCATCTCTTCAATTCTAGCTGGATGAATACGACCATCTTGAATTAATTTTTCCAATGTCATTCGAGCAATTTCTCGTCTAATTGGATCAAATCCAGATAAGACGACTGCTTCTGGTGTATCATCAATAATCAAATCAATACCTGTTAATGTTTCAAGTGTTCGTATATTTCGGCCTTCTCGTCCGATAATTCGACCTTTCATATCATCGTTTGGTAATGTAACAACTGTCACTGTCAATTCAGAGATCTGGTCAGCAGCACTTCGCTGAATCGCTAAAGCTAACATATTACGTGCTTTACGATCTACTTCATCTTTTACACGTTGTTCACTTTCTTTAATCAACATTGCCCGATCATGTGACAATTCTGCTTTCATGTCGTTCATGATAATGTTTTGTGCTTCATCTTTAGATAGACTGGCAATACGCTCTAATTCTATCTCTTGTTTTTCAATTAAGGTCGATACCTCTTTTTCCCGCTCATCAATCAATTGTTTCCTTGAATCAAGTTTTTCCTCTTTTTCTTCAAGTGAACGTTCGCGTTTTTCTAAAGAGTCATCTTTTCGATCAAGATTGTTTTCCCTTTGTAACAGTCTATTTTCTTGATTTTTTAATTCAGCTCTTTCTTCCTTCAGCTCACTTTCGATTTCGAATCGGTATTGTTGATTCAGTTCTTTTGCTTCCAACAAATGCTCTTTTTTTAGAGTCTCAGCCTCTTTCTTGGCTTGTCGAATAATTCCGGTGGCAGTATTATTCGCACCCTCTATAGACCTCTTATGTCGAGTCATGGCAATAAAATAGCCAATTGCTAGACCTACAATTAAACCGATGATAGCAAGGAGTATTGTAGCAGCCATAAAAACACCTCCATACTATCTTTATTATTGTGTTATTCGTAGATGTAAAACATATTACTATGACTTAAATCATATATAAAATATGAGTGTATATATTTAACTATACATTATATATTCTAATCTTTGTTAAAAGGAGTGTCAACTTAAAAAAGAGGCTAAACAACAAAGCATAAAAAAATAAACTACTGTCTAAATTAATAGAATAACATAATTCGTTATTATTACTTTAAACAGTAGTTTATTATACAATTAATCTTCGGATTCGACAGACATTTCCTCTAATTTTTCATTTTCTTCTTCTACCTCTTCAGGTTTTACACCATCCATATTATAAGCTAAACGTACTTTTTGATAAATCTCTTCCATCATCTCTGAGTGTTCAGCCAAATATTTTTTCGCATTTTCACGGCCTTGACCAATACGTTCATCTTGATAAGAATACCAGGCACCACTTTTATTGACGATGTCTTTATCTGCAGCCATGTCCAGTAATTCGCCTTCTTGCGAAATTCCTTCACCATACATAATATCTACTTCTGCTATTCTAAAAGGTGGCGCCACTTTATTTTTAACGACTTTAATTTTTGTACGGTTACCAATGATATCGGTCCCTGATTTTAATTGTTCTGCACGACGAACTTCTAAACGGACTGTTGCATAAAATTTCAATGCACGCCCACCTGGTGTTGTTTCTGGATTTCCAAACATCACACCAACTTTTTCACGGATTTGATTAATAAAGATAGCAATGGTTTTGGTTTTATTAATTGTTCCTGATAATTTTCTTAAAGCCTGAGACATTAAACGAGCTTGCAGACCAACATGTGAATCTCCCATTTCTCCATCAATTTCAGCTCTTGGTACAAGTGCTGCAACAGAATCGACTACAACAATATCAATTGCTCCACTTGAAACTAGTGCTTCCGCAATATTTAACCCCTGTTCTCCAGTATCCGGCTGTGATAACAATAGCTCATCAATATTAACTCCTAACGCGCTTGCATATTTAGGATCTAATGCATGCTCTGCATCGATAAAGGCAGCCGTCCCGCCAGCTTTTTGAACTGAAGCAATAGCGTGTAGTGCAACCGTTGTTTTACCAGAACTTTCTGGACCGTAAACTTCCACAATTCTTCCTCGTGGGTATCCGCCAACACCTAAGGCAGAATCTAAAGCAAGAGAGCCACTAGATACTGTTGAAATTTGTGTATCCACTTTCTCTCCCAATTTCATTACTGAACCTTTACCAAAATCTTTTTCTATTTTTTTTAACGCAGCATCTAAGGCTGCTTTACGATTATCTGCCATGTATGTACCTCCAGTTATTTTATCTCTTCACTCTTTAATATACTTTTTTTTAATCAAAAAAGCAAGAAAAAAGCGAACAAATATTCGCGTTCCCGATTAAATAGTTAATCGTATAAAATTGTATCCATGCTTTATAGCACCGTCTTTCATATAAGATAAGTGACGTTTAAATATTCTTTTTTTACAGATAATATCTTCTTTATTAGCCAAGAAAAACCAAATAATCCCTTCAGGTAATTCATCATTTCCATGACTCACATCTCCTAATAACACCATTACATAATCTGTTTGAAACATCTCTAATCCTGATTTTGCTAACTCTTTCCCGAGCGTGTTATCGTCACTTACCTCAATTGTTTGATTAAATATAGAAGATAACATGCTCTTACTATTGACGTTGAATCCTGCTTTTACAACTTGTTCCCCACCAGCTACCTCAGTCCCTACAGTAAAAAAACGACCATCCGTTAATAGATCAATCACTGATAATGTTTTTCCTTGTTTCTTTAATTGGTTAATAACAACTTCTTGAATGGTTAATTCTTCTCCATAACCATAAAAATAACGCTTTTCAATATCTAATATTTTTTCTTCCATTTCATCTAATAACTCTTTAGCCGTATCTAAATTTGAGCTCTGTGCCGTAAGTCTTAACATCACTTCATTTGACTTAGCATAAGGTGCTACTGTTGGATTAGTTTGCGCATCGATAATGTCTGATAAATCTGTTACTAACTGCGACTCGCCAATATCAATAAATCGTAAATAACGCGATACCAATTCCTTATGGTGTGGAGATAGTTTTCTGAGTAGAGGTTTAGCTTCTTGTTCAAACATAGCCGTTAATTCACTTGGTGGCCCTGGTAAAAGTAGATAATTAACACCATTCACTTCAATAAAAGCACCACATGCCAAACCTGTTGGATTTTTTAATGTTATGCCTTTCTTAAAGGTAAGTGCTTGTTTTTTATTATTTTCTGGCATGACTTTATCTGTCGATGAAAACAAATGGTAAATCTTTTCTAGAGATTCTTTATCATATTCTAACGGTTCATTAATAAATTCACTCACTGCTTCTTTTGTTAAATCATCTGTTGTTGGCCCCAACCCTCCACACAAAATAATTAACTCACTTCTTTTTGAAGCTAAATTCAAGGTATCTATTAAACGTTTTTTATTATCTCCAACTGTTGTTTCAAAATAAACTTCATAACCTAAATCAGCTAACTCTTTCGACAAAAAAGCGCCATTTGTATTAATAATTTGCCCCAACAGTAATTCAGTTCCTACTACAATCAGTTCTGTTTTCATTCTTATTCCTCCACTCATAAATTAAAATACGCTTTTTCCTATTTTATCACATTATATTTAAATAAAAAAAAGACTAAGTTTACAATAAAATCAACCTTTCATGATAAACTAAAATCAAATAATAATATATACGGAGGTAAATCATGGGGCAATATAATAGCGTTTTCGACATCATTGGACCAGTCATGATAGGACCTAGCAGTTCACATACTGCTGGTGCTGCAAGAATTGGAAAAGTCATCCGACGTATTTTAGGTGAACAGCCACTTTCTGTTGATATCTATTTATATGAGTCTTTTGCAAAAACTTATCGTGGTCATGGAACTGATATCGCGTTAGTTGGTGGGTTACTTGGGATGGATCCAGATGATGACCGTTTAGCCAAATCCTTGGAAATCGCTCATGAAAAAGGAATGGAAGTAGCTTTTATACCTAAAATTGAAAAAGCTGACCATCCTAATCAAGTTAAAATGATATTAAAAACAAAAGATCGTAGCATGACATGTACTGGTATCTCTATTGGTGGTGGATCCATTCAAATTTCTGAACTTAATGGTTTTAAAATTAATTTAGATTTTTCAACACCAACCTACATTACTTTCCATCAGGATAAACCAGGAGTTGTTGCTAACGTAACGCGACTGTTATCTGAAAAAAATATTAACATCAGCACCATGACATTAACAAGAGAAGCCAAAGGAGAAAAAGCTATGATGATTATCGAGGTAGATAATCGTGTGGATGGCTTACTCGATTCTCTGAGACAAATTGAACATATTGATGCGGTTGATTTTTTCAACTAGAAAGGAGACAAACATGTTTGAAACAATTGAAGAATTAATTACTTTAGCAAATGAACATGGTTCAATTGCCGAAGCTATGATCCAAACAGAAATAGATGTTTCACAGCGACCACGTGATGTGATTATCGCTCATATGGAAAAAAATCTTTCTATTATGTTAGCCTCAATTGAAAAAGGGGTAAAAGGTGTTACTTCTGTAACCGGTTTAACTGGTGGAGATGCTCCTAGGATGAATGACTATGTCAATCAAGGAAACTTTTTAAGTGGTGAAACTATTTTACGTGCTGTACAAAATGCCATAGCAGTTAATGAAGTTAACGCTGAAATGGGGTTAATTTGTGCCACACCTACTGCTGGTAGCGCTGGAGTTGCTGCTGGAGTATTATCTGCTTTAACAGATAAACGTGATTTAACAAAAGAACAACAAATCAACTTTTTATTTGCAGCTGGTGCTATCGGTTTAGTCATTGCAAATAATGCTTCAATTAGTGGTGCTGCTGGTGGGTGCCAAGCAGAGATTGGATCAGCTAGTGCTATGGCAAGTGGTGCTTTAGTCGAAACGTGTGGTGGAACACCTGAACAAGCATCTCATGCTGTTGCAATAACCCTTATCAATATGCTAGGTCTTATCTGTGACCCAGTTGCTGGGTTAGTTGAGATACCTTGTATTAAAAGAAATGCCTTAGGTGCTTCCCAAGCATTTATTTCTGCTGATATGGCTTTAGCAGGAGTTAAAAGTGTTATTCCTGTAGATGAAGTAATCGAAGCGATGCATCAAGTCGGAATGCAAATGCCCTCTGCTTTTAAAGAAACTGCTGAAGGTGGATTAGCAGCAACTAAAACAGGTAAAAAAATTATGCATCAACTTTACAATAATCAACCTAAATAAAATAAGCACCTTGTTAGACTTCAATCTAATAAGGTGCTCTTTATTCTTATTTTTAATGATAATAATCAAAACGGCCTTTTTTAAGAAGTGTTCCTGCAGTCCCAACATCAAGAAGAGATTTATTGATAATACTTTTCTTAACAATTGATCCCATATATCCTTTAACTTCTTTTCCACCAAGGATTTGGCCCATCCCAACATTATTACCAATTGAAGCTACCGTTCCTAAAGATTTAAAAGTAAAGGCTTCAGTAGGTTGGTTGTTCAATAAGCGAGCTAAGTTGTTTGCAGCTGCTTCACCTTGTTTAATTGCGATTTGAGCTGTCGTTGGAAATGGTCGACCAGATTCTTCATCCATTACGGCACTCACATCACCAATCATAAAGATATCAGGGTAACCTTCAACGCGTAAATCTTTTTCCACCATCACACGTCCACGACGTTCTGCAAATCCAGATTCTCCAACAACATGGCTTCCTTTAACCCCTGTTGTCCAAATAATTGTATGTGCATGAACTTCTTTTAGTTCACCATTTTCTTCATAAACAACTGTATTTTCTTTAATTTCTTTAATTGGTGTGCCAACTTTAAATGTCACACCACGTTTTTTTAATACGTCAATACCAAATTGACCAAGTTTTTCTGAAAACATTGGCAATAAGGTTGGCATTGCTTCAATACAAGTAATTTTCACTTTATCCATTGGGAAATTCATTGTTTTCGCCAATTTTGGAATACGGTTTGTAATCTCACCTAAATATTCAATACTTGTAAAACCAGCACCACATACTACTATTGATAAATCTAATTCATTTTTAGATTGTTGATAATTAGATAACATTTTATCTAGGTGTGCTTGTGCTGCTTCTGCTGTTTTAATATTTACTAATGGCAAAGAAAATTCATCTACACCTGGAATGCCAAATGTTTCTGATTCAAAACCTAATGCCATTACTAAATAGTCATATGATAGCTCACCATTGTTTTCTAACAATACTTTTTTATCATCTTTTTCAACCTTAATAACAGTATCTTTTATAAATTCAACTTTTTTTGTATCAATAACATCCACAATATTAAATGTTATTTTACTTGCTGGTTCTGTTCCAGCAGCTACTTCGTGTAATTGCGTTGATTCATAATGATAATCATTTTTATTCACTAAAACGATATCCGCCTCAACATTTTTCTTGCTTAATTCTTTAGCTGTCTTTAGGCCTGCATAGCCTGCCCCCAAAATAACGACTCTTGGTCTGCTCATTTTTTTATTCCCTCCAACTTTTAGTCCATCGACACTATATGATTTTTTCACAAAAAAGTCAATTTTTTTGACTGTGACTTTTTAAACAAACATGCTTCTATTTTTTTAGCGTTCTAGAGTAGTACCAAATACTAATAATTGTCACTAAACTCACAAATGCACCGTATATCAGTAAATGATTCACAAATTCACTTCTTGAAAGTCCAAATGAATTTAATTCAGTTAAAATAACACCTAATCCTAAAATAAATCCACTCATAGTTAATTGAGATGATTTAGCTAATACTTCTAAACCCAACTGATTTTTTTTTGCTTTACTTACTTGACGATAATAAATAAACATACTGACAAAAATGATAAGTAACGTAACGATTTGTATAATTAAATTCATAGTTAAGGCTCCTCTATTATCGAATTAAAAAAACATGCTTTAAATTGTAACATTTTTTTTATCATTTGACTATTTTTTTATTGCTTTAAAATGTTGGTATACATTAGTTGCGACTCGTTGAGGTAAGCCTGATTTAATCAAATCTTGAATACTTGCTTCCTCAATTTTTTTCATCGATTTAAATTTTGTCAATAATTGTTTTTTACGCTTTGGTCCAAGACCATTTATACCATCTAATTTAGAAGCAAAACTTGTTTTACTATGTGTTGAGCGATGAAACGTAATAGCAAATCGATGGACCTCATCTTGTATGCGCTGAAGCAAAAAGAATTCAGATGAATTACGCTTTAATGGAATAACTTCCAAATCTGGACCAAATAATAACTCACTTGTTTTATGTTGATCATTTTTTGCTAATCCTGCAATTGGTATATCTAAACCTAATTGATTATCTAACACATCCTGAGCTGCATGTACTTGTCCTTTCCCACCATCAATTAAGATTAAATCTGGCATTGGTAAATTGTCCTTTATTACTCGCGAATACCTTCGATAAATCACTTCTTTCATTGAGGCATAATCATCTGGACCTTCAACTGTTTTAATTTTAAATTTGCGATAGTCTTTTTTTGATGGTTTTCCATCAATATAAACTACCATCGCAGAAACAGGATCTACTCCCATGATATTCGAGTTATCAAATGCTTCTATTCTATTAGGTATTGGAATATTCATTGCTTGTCCTAATTTTTCTACAGCGCCGATTGTTCTATCTTCTTTTCTTTCTATTAAACTAAATTGTTCTTCTAAATAAATTTTGGCATTTTTATTGGCTAAATTCACTAAATCTTTTTTCTCACCGCGTTGAGGTTGTAAAATTTTAGTTGGAATCATCGCTTCGACAAGGCTTTTATCCAGTTCTTTTGGTAATAGTATTTCTTTGGGAATAAAATGGTGATTCTCTTGATAAAATTGCCCAATAAAAGTCAATATATCTTCTTCTGGCTCATTATAAAATGGAAAATCAAATACATTTCGTTCAATTAGTTTTCCTTGTCTAACAAAAAAAACTTGAACAACCATCCACCCTTTGTCAGCATAATAACCAAATACATCGCGATCAACAAAATCTGCATTGGTCATTTTTTGTTTTGTCATCACACTTTGAATCGACTGAATTTGATCACGGTATTCAGCCGCTTTTTCAAACTCCATATTTTCAGACGCTTTTATCATTTTTTCTTCTATCTTTTTTTGAATTTCTGTATAGCCGCCATTTAGGAATTTTTTAATCTCTTCTACCATCTCTTTGTACTTCGCTTCTACCACTGGGTTCACACATGGTCCTAAACATTGTCCCATATGATAATATAAACATACTTCATTTGGTAGATTTTTACATTTTCTAAGTGGATAGATTTTATCTAGTAGTCGCTTGGTTTCATTGGCTGCTTTAACATCAGGATACGGGCCAAAGTAAATGGCGTTATCTTTCAATACTTTTCTAGTAATAAGCAGTCTTGGTGCTTTTTCATTGGTAATTTTAATAAAGGGATAGCTCTTATCATCTTTTAACATGATGTTATATTTCGGCATATTTTTTTGAATTAAATTAATTTCTAACAATAGAGCTTCCGTGTTCGACTCTGTAATAATCGTTTCAAAATCTACAATCTCGCTAACTAGTCGTTGTGTCTTCTCATCATGCGTCCCTGTAAAATAAGACCGCACACGATTTTTTAAAATTTTCGCCTTACCAACATATATAATGGTATTATGTTTATCTTTCATCAAATAACAGCCTGGTTGATCCGGTAACAAAGCTAATTTATTTTTTATTCTTTCGTTCACTAGTTCAATCTCCTTGTACTCTCTCTTTATCAAGTCAAGTATACAATTTGTTGAAAAAAAAATCATTCCACAGTGATTATAGCACCATAGAATGATTATAATTTTAAAGATATTTATTAAATACTTGTTCTAATTGTGGTTTTTGTTGGACACCAACCATTTGTTCAACAACTTGACCATCTTTTTTAAGTAGTAATGTTGGAATACTCATAATTCCGTGTGCTTGACTTGTTTGAGGGTTTTCATCCACATTTACTTTAACAATTTTTACTTTGTCTTGGTATTCTGTTGCAATACCATCTAAAATAGGTCCTTGCATACGACATGGTCCACACCAAGGTGCCCAAAAGTCTACCAATACTAATCCTTCATCTGTTTCTGCTGCAAAGTTTGCATCTGTAATATTTTCTACCATATTCATTCATCTCCTAAATCATCTTTTATTTTATAAACTGATTATACCATCGGGGGTAGTAAAGAACTAACAATCTGCTCACTTTTTAGAAAGTTACAATTGTCGCGCCGTCTCCACCTTGATTGCTAGGAGCAAAATTATATTTTTTTACTCGACGATTATTTTTCAAGTACTCTTGTACCCCTTGTTTTAAAGCACCTGTTCCACGTCCGTGAACAATTGTTACTTGAGGATAACCTGCAAGTAAGGCTGCATCAATGTATTGATCAACTTCTGCTAAGGCATCTTCATAACGTTTACCACGTAAATCCAGTTGAGTTGAAACTGATTGACGACTACCGCCACCATCACTTTTCACCGTTGATACACGCATGCGAGATTCTTTCTCTGGTGCAATTCGTGTCATGCCATCTTCTGAGACAGTCATCTTCAGAATACCTAATTGAACTTGCCACTCTTTATTGCCAACTTTCTCAATCAATGTTCCTCTTTGACCAAATGCTTCAACTAAAACATCATCACCAACTTTAAATGTTTTTTTCTCTTTCGCTTTTTTCAAGACTTTATTTTTCTTCAAGTGCGTTTCATCATGTTTTAGATTTTCTAATCCTGATTTAACTTCAATCAATTCATGTTCTTTAACGGATTGATTATTCCCTGTTCTTAGTTGCATTTGACGAATCTCTTTAATCATTTTTTCCGATTCTTCTTGCGCTTTACTGATGACTTCATTTGCTTCTTTTTTCGCTTTATTCATCTCTTTTTCACGTTCAGTAAAGAATCGTTCATACGCTTCTTTTAAATCATGATAAAGATTTTCCGCCTCATCAGCATAGTGACGCATTTCCAAATATTCGGTTTCCGTCATTTTCCGTTGATTTTCTAAATCAGAAATCATATCATTTAAATCTTGGCTTTCTCCGTCAATAAGTTGTTTAGATTGCTCAATGATATCAGGTGATAACCCTAAACGTTTTGATATTTCAAACGCGTTACTTCGACCAGGAATTCCAATTAACAAATGATATGTTGGACTAAGTGTATCAACATCAAATTCCATACTAGCATTAATTGTATTTGGACGATTATAGCCATAAACTTTTAACTCAGGGTAGTGAGTCGTTGCCATAACATAGGCGCCGATTTCTCCCACTTTATCTAGAATAGAAATAGCCAATGCTGCTCCTTCTTGTGGATCTGTCCCCGCTCCTAACTCATCAAATAATACCAAACTATCTGAATCAAGATTATCTAAAATTGACACAATATTTGTCATATGTGAAGAGAACGTTGATAAATTCTGTTCAATTGATTGCTCGTCCCCAATATCTGCATAAATATTTGAAAAGATTCCAATACTACTTTCTTCTCCAACAGGAATTGGTAACCCTGATTGCCCCATTAATTGAAGTAATCCTAATGTTTTAAGCGTAATCGTCTTACCACCTGTATTCGGTCCAGTGATGACCACAGCTTGATACTCTTTACCAATTACAATATCATTTGGTACCACAACATCTTCATCAATTAGTGGATGTCTAGCTTGTTTAAGGTTAACATCCTTGTCCTCGCTCAATCTTGGCACAACAGCTTTCAATTGTTTACCAAATAATGCTTTACTATTAATGAAATCTAGTTTACCTAAAACATAGGCATTTTGTAAAATATCTTGTCTGTAAGGTTCTAATTCATTAGAAAGCTCAGCTAAAATACGCTCGATTTCTTTTCTTTCAGCAATTTGGTGTTGTCTTAAACGATTATTTAATTCAACTACTTGCCTTGGCTCAACAAAAACTGTTTGACCAGATGCACTTTGATCATGAACAACACCACCAAAATGACTGCGATACTCACTTTTTACTGGGATAACATAGCGATCATTTCTCATTGTCACGATCGTATCACTCAAGTAATTTGAATTTTTTCCACGAAGTATGCCATCAAGCTGTTCTCTAACTGCTTGCTCTGACCGTCTAATACTTTGTCTAATTTGTTTTAATTCAGGTGACGCGTCATCTGTTACATGACCATCTTCATCAATTGATAATCGAATGATTTTTGATAAATCAGGTAACGCAATCATTTTTTCTGACCAATCATATAATCGATGTAAAGCAACCTCAGCATCGTTTAAATCATCAAAAAAGGATTGAATCTCTAATACTGTTCTTAGCACACGTCCAACTTGAGCTAACTCAACCCCATTAAGCATGGCACCTATTTCAATTCGTTTCATATGTGGTTTAATATTTTCTAAAATCGGCATAGGAATCCCACCACGCAAACGTAGAACTGTCATCCCATCTTCCGTTTCCATTAACGCTTCTTCTATCTCATCATATGAATGAGAAGCCTTTAACTCACTCACATGCTCTAATCCTGATTTTGTCACAATATGTTGTGATAATAATTGTTTCACTTTATCAAATTCTAAAATGTCTTCTATTGTCTTTTTCATTCTATTTCACTTCCTAAAATACGACTTATGTAAATAAAGAGCCCATTTTACTAGGCTCTTCTTTTATAAAATAATTTGTTTAATCCACCACTGATACAAACTAGATGACAGTATTGGGGTATGTTCAATCATCGCTCTAGCAACACCTGAACTAGCAAAAGCATTTTGAATAAAACCTAGTGGTATCATGCTTATTATCGTTAACACGATGACTAATCCAATATAGGTTAAAGCAAGATTAATTAATCCTCCAACTAACTGGTTACTTTTATGAAGCAATGGAATAAAAGTTAATCTGTAACACAACATACCGACAAATTTTGTTACCAAATAGCCTACGACTAAAACAATTAAAAAGCCAAATGCTGCATAAAAAGCTTTATCTAAATCAAATATCAGCTGATTATCAAAAACAGCTAGTTTCGTTGTCTTTGTTGGCGCAGGATAAGGGATTAATAGTTCAATTTTTTTTCCTACAGATTGATACATGCTTTTTGCCATAAAAAAACTTAACAAATAGCCCACAAAATAAACCAACTGTAAAGTAAAACCTCGTCGATAGCCTGCATAAAATCCTGTCAATAATACTAAAATACTAATTATTGTTATAACCATTGAAAAACCTACTTATTTTTTTATTTGTTTGATTGTTGTTTTTTCTTCTGATGATTGTTGCGTTTAATTTTTTCTTTTGCTTGTTCATTCACAATTTTTTGAATCTCAATCTGATTCAACATCTCTTCATCTGTTAACTCTCGATTTTCTTGTATCACTTTTTTTCGTGTTTCTTTTTCTCTTGACTCGATTTTATCAAGACGTTCTTCTAACTTCTTCATTTTTTCTAGTTCATCTTCTAATTCACTAATATCTTTTTTTAAGTTTAAAATTGTTTCCTGCTGTTTTATTTGAACAGATAGTGTATTAATCGCTAATAAGATAGCAGCCTGTTCTGTTGATAGCTTAGGAGCATGTTTCATAATTGTTTCAAGCTGCTCGTTTGCCAACTGATTAACAATATCCATATGATGATGACTTTCTTTTCCTATGATTGTATATGTATTACCAGCAATGGTTGCTTTATATCGTTTGTTCTCTTCAAAAGCCATTTTAAATCCTCCCATAAATCCTTCACTAAAAGAAGCAACTTAATTATATATGACTTTCTTTTAATTGACAATTCAGCAAGTTGTACCTTAAGAATCATTCATGATAAAAACATGTTATACTTAACATAAATTTTTTAAAAAGGAAGTTGAATATGCAACAAACTATAACATTATTAGCCTCTGACAAGCTAATCAGTGAACTAACAACAGCTTATGAATCATATTTCCAAAAAACACCCCCATACGCATTATTTCAAGCCAAAATTCCTGGAGTAGTTATCACAGCTTATCAATCAAAAAAAGTTGTCTTTCAAGGAGTCAACGCTGAAAAAGAAGCCGCTATGTGGGAAAAGCGTGGAGCTAATACGACGCAAAAAAAACAATCTTCTAGTTCTTCAAACTCGTTGCCAAAAGATTTTGCTTCATGGAACGTTGTGGGGAGTGACGAGGTTGGAAATGGTAGCTATCTTGGACCAGTTGTTGTCTGTGCTGCTTATGTTGATGACACACATATGCCACTATTAAAAGAGTTAGGCGTAAAAGACTCAAAAATGTTAACGGATCATGACATTAAACGGATTGCCAAAGAAATCATCCATGTCATACCTTACCGAAAACTAGTATTAACACCAAAAAAATATAATGAAATCCAACCAGAATACAATGTCAATCGAATGAAAGTTGCCTTACATAATCAAGCCATCTATCTTTTAATGCAAGATATCAGCCCAATTACCCCTAAAGGTATACTAATTGATCAATTCACTCCTGAATCAAACTATCGCAAATACTTATCAAAAGAGCAAAATCGGGTGACTAAACCTCTTTACTTTACAACGAAAGGTGAGCAATATCATTTGTCTGTTGCTGCAGCTTCTATTATCTGCCGAGCAGAATTTTTAACTAGTTTAGAAAAAGCAAGTCAAGAACTTGGATTTACTATGCCTTCAGGTGCTGGACAAAAATCAGATATAGCTGCTGCTAACATCATCAAAAAAGGTGGCATGCCCCTTTTAGAACAATATGCAAAAGTTCATTTTGCCAATACGCAAAAAGCCTACCATTTAATTAATCGTTAAATACAAAATTGTTTTGTTTATTTTGGAATATGTCTTCTAGTAGTGGTATTTTATAAAAAATTACACATTTTCGTCTTTTCCGTCAGTAAAAGAACGACGTAAAAAATTTACGTCGTTCTTTTTTGATCGTTTTTGATTACACTTGAAGAAGTTTGTAAAAAGGAGAAAAAATATGCCGATAAAAAATCATATAAAATTATTACTTGCCACAGCACTATTATCTGTTGGTATACATACTCATGCCGTAGAGGTTCCTGTCGCTACAACTAGTAGTTCAACCATCGTTACTGATACACCACAACACACGAATCTAACAACTGATGAGTACATTTCTATGAGCGCTACTGATTTAGCTAAGCTAGTAAGAGAGAAAAAAGTTACAACCGAAGAATTAATTGATTTAGCTTTTCAAGTCAATGACATAGAAAACCCACGAACAAATGCTTTAATTACAACAAGAAAAGACCTTGCTTTAAAAGAAGCAAGCGAGATGGTCGATAACGGTCAACCATTTTTTGGTGTCCCTATTGTAATGAAAGGATTAGGTCATAGTATCGTTGGTGGAAGTAACTCCAATGGGTTAGATTTTAACAAACATGTCACAACAAAATTTAACGGGCGTATTGCCAAATCATTACAAGATTTAGGCTTTGTTATCATTGGTCAAAGTAACTACCCCCAATTAGGATTGAAAAATGTGACTGATTCGACTCTTTATGGCCCTACTGGAAGTCCCTGGAATCCTAACTATCAAGCCGGTGGGTCTTCTGGTGGCTCTGGTGCTGCCGTGGCATCTGGTGTGGTGCCTGTTGCGTCTGGTAGTGATGCTGGTGGCTCTATCAGAATTCCAGCATCATGGAATGGTCTTGTCGGATTAAAACCTTCTAGAGGCATCATTTCAGGAAATGCTAAAACTGGACAAGTCGTCAATTTCCCACTTGCTAAAAATATGGAAGACACAACAGCTTTGTTTGAGAATCTATTAACATCTGATATTAATCCTACACCGGCTAATCTTACTGGTATAAAAGTAGGTTACACCACTACTTCACCTGTTGGGACACCTGTCAGTGATGATGCTAAACAAGCTGTTATGAACGCTGTTAACTTTTTAAATTCAAAAGGATTTGTCACTGAAGAAATCTCTATTCCAGTTGATGGGATTAAACTAATGCATGGTTATTATGAGATGGCAACTGCTTCAGGTAGTTTAGCCAACTTTTTAGCTAAGCAAACATTAAAAAGAAGTTTACATATAGACGATGTTGATCCAGTTACGTGGGCTCTTTACCAAGCGAGTGAATTGGTTCATAAAGAAGACTTAGAAAAAGTCAATGCTTATAACGATGAGGTTAAAGAAACAATGGAAGCTTTGTACAAAGACTATCCTTTAATATTAACGCCAACTACGGCTTCAACTGCTCCAGGGCTAACTGAATCTTTACTAACACCAGAATACGCTGAACAAATTAAACATATTGATGAGTTAAAAACAAAAGATGAACGAATGAAAGTTGTCTACGATCAATGGTTAAATTCATTGGCTTACACACCTTTTACTCAGTTAGCAAATTTAACTGGCCAACCTGCTATTAGTTTACCAACTTATGTCAGCAAAGGTAATTTACCTTTAGGAATACAATTTAATGCTGCGACAAATCAAGATAGACTTTTACTAGAAATAGGAAAATTATTTGAAGAAAATAATCAATTTAAGCAACTACACACTAAAAAAGATGTAGTCATTCCTGAAACAAGCGATACAATGACGTCCTCTACTGAATCGACAACAGAAACTGAGTCTAGTTCTTCTTTAAGTAGCGAAAGTGAAACAAGTCAGACAAATAACACTATCAGTCAATCTGAAAATGAGTCGACACAAGAAACAACTAGCGTAACAGATACAATACTTTCAGAAAGTAATACTGACTCTACAACTCAAACGATAAGTGACGAATCAAAGAATTCTACCACTAGTACTTCCGAGACAACAGATGTAACAGTAAGTAGTAGTCAACAAGAATCAAGTTCTACGTCATCCTCTTCTACTCTAATAACTGAAGATGATAATACTTTAGTCACTCCTGCTCCTGAAACAACTGATAGTACAGAAATAAGTTCTAGTAAACAATCAAGTCAATCAGCCAGTTCAGAGACTAGTGAAACAAGTAGCCAGACAGACACTAATTCTCAGAAAACAGTTTCTAAAAATAAAAAAGTAAACAATGATAATCAAGAACTAAACTCTTTATCTCGTCTTCCTAAAACAGGAGAGGTTGTTCAAAAATATCTGCCATTCATAGGAATTCTAATCATTGGTTTAGCAGCTATTTTTTGGTATATGAAAAAGAAAAAACAATAAACATAAAACTGACAGTTGATTTATTCACTGTCAGTTTTTGTATACCATAACTAATTCAATTTCATTTGTGTCCTCATCAATTTGAGTTTCACTAATTTTAAATCCTTCTTTAGTGTAAAAATTTACTGCTTGCTTATTTTTTTCATAAACAGTTAAAGATAATTCTTCAAAATCAACTTTTGCTCGTTCTATTAGTTTATTTCCGATACCTTGCCTTTGATAATCAGACGATACAAATAATCCCGCTATATAGCTTTCTAAAATACCTAAAAAGCCAATAATTTTTCCATTTTCATCTGTTGCTATATAGATATCTGCTTTAGGTAGCTCTTTTTCTACAAACTCTATATTGTCTTCCCAATATGAATTAGCTATATAGGAGTGGGCCTTTTTGTTAGTATCAAGCCAAATCGACATAATATCTTGTAATTGATTTTCCATTAAAACCTCTAATTTAGTGATCATCTTAGCATCCCTTCCTAATATCTTTGCATGAAAGAAAACAATGGATAAGTTAAAATCCCAATTAATATACCTAATGTCATATCTTTTATAACATTTCCCAAAACAATCCCGATTAGAAGACTTAAAAATAATACAGTATAGCTTCCTTTATACTTTTTCATTTACTTTCCCTCTTCTCAAACTTCCAAAACTCTACAAAAAAAGCTAAACCCAATCATATCAAGGGTTTAGCTCTTATTTTAAGATGTTTAATCTTCTTCTGCTTCGAATGCATTGAAAACTTCTTCAATCATATCCCATTCAGCTTCTGTTTCAATTTCCATTAAACGACCTTCTGCTTCGTTATCTTCTTGCTCATAAGCATAAGCTAATAATTCAACTTCTTCACCTTCTGGTGTACTTGCATCATATAATAATACATAATCTCTACCGAATTGTTCTTTACCATCAATTGTTAAGTGAATACGAAATAATACTTCATTTCCTTCATCATCAATTAACGTAATTAAATCATCTGCCTCATGTTCATGATCGTGGTTACAGTCATCTGTGTGTACATGTTTATCTGTCATCATTTATTCCTCTTTTCTGTTCATCTTTGCTTCCTCTTCATTATACAAAAAAAAAGATAAAAAGGCTATTAAACCTTTTTATCCAAATAATTTTGAAGAATCATTACAGCAGCTAATTTATCAATCACTTTTTTTCGCTTGGCTCGAGACGTATTAGCTTGCTCAACTAACATTCTCTCAGCTGCGACAGTTGACAATCGCTCGTCTTGATAAACGACTGGTAAATTAAAGGTTTCTTTTAATAAATCACCATAAGCTATTGCTGCTTCTGCTCTTGGACCAATCGTATTATTCATGTTCTTAGGTAAGCCAACCACAAATTCTTCAACTTCGTATTGTTTGACTAAATCTGCTACACGTTCAATACCGAACTCGCCTTCATCTTCATTAATTTTTATAATTTCTAACCCTTGGGCTGTCCAACCAAGTAAGTCACTTACGGCAACACCAACAGTTCTAGATCCTACATCTAATCCCATTTTTCTCATAATAGATCGATACCATTATGCACTAAATAGTTTTTTACCAATTCTTCCATAATTTCGTCTCTCTCATGACGACGAATTAAATTACGAGCATCTTGATAACGCGGAATATAGGCTGGGTCTCCTGATAATAAGTAACCAACAATTTGATTAATAGGATTATAGCCTTTTTCTTTTAGCGCCATATAAACAATCGCTAATGTTTCACTTACTTCACGTTTATTGGCATCCCCAAAATCAAATTGGACTGTTTCATCAACAAAACTCATTGCAATTCCCCCCTTTAATATGTCTCTATGTTATTTTAACTCATAGTGTTTGAAACAACAATTAATAACTCAAACTTTTACAAAGTATTAATTATTGAGGTAAATTGAAGCGACTTCCCACTTCATAGCTATCATCTAGCTCTAAAATTCCTTTTTCTTTTGGTGCATTTGGTAAGTGTAATTCTTTTGCAGAACAAACCATACCAAAACTTTTCACACCACGTAATTCTCCAGGCCAAATAATTAAGCCATCAGGCATCATAGCACCTACTTTTGCAACAACTACCTTTAAACCAGCTTTAATGTTTGGTGCACCACATACAATTTGTAGATGTTCACCATTATCAACCTCAATGTCGTTTACCGTTAAGTGGTCAGAATCTTCATGTGGTATACATGTATGAACATATCCCACAACAAATTTTGGCGAATGATCTACTTCAAACTCATGAGAAAATCCTGCCTCTTTTAATGTCAAATTAAGCTCAGTAATTTGTGATGATGATAACTCGATTTGGCCATTTCCATTTAAATTAGTAATATGATCTGACGCATCAAAAATATTCCAACCCAAAATGTGATCTGTTTCATTTTCTATAATACAAGCTACATTATCTTTTTTAACAACAGATACTTCTTTACTATTTCCTTTTGCTACAACAATAATCAGCGTGTCACCAACTGCTTCTAAATTATAACTAACAATCATTAATTTTTTCCTCACCATTCTTTTTGTTTTACTCAGGTCGAACAACTAAGACATCACATGGTGCTGTTCGTATAATATGATCACTCACACTTCCCATAACTAATCGTTCTACCGCATTTAATCCTGATTGTCCAACCATAATTAAATCTGTATCATATTTTTCTGGCAGTTCTGTTGCCATCATCACTTTAGGGGAACCAAACTCTAAGGTTGCTTTTACTCGGTCATAACCTAAATCGTTTGCTATCTGGAGATAGCTCTCGAGCAACTCTTTTGCTTGATTAGTTTCTTCTTGAACAATATCTGGAGAAAAAGTAGAAAACGCCATAGTCCCGCCGTATAATTTATTTTCGATGATATGTGCTACAACGATATCTGCATTATTACGTTTTGCCACAGCGACAGCCTTTTCAAATGCTTGTTGGGCTTGTTCACTACCATCTGTTCCAACTAATATTGAACGATATTCTTGTGATTCTAACATACTATCTCCTCCTTTTATAATTCACTGATAAACGTCATAATTTCTTCTTTCGTTTTACGGTCTTTACTAACAAAACGACCTAGCTCTTTACCGTCTTTGATTGCTACAAAACTTGGAATGCCTAGTATTTCCCATTTTTGGCAAATATCGATAAACACATCTCTATCCACTTGGACAAACGTGTATTCAGGAAAACTCGCTTCAATTTCTGGCATGTCTGGTTTAATAAAGACACAATCACCACACCAATCAGCTGTAAAAAATAGCATGGTTTTTCCTTCTTCAAGTGGTTTAGCTAATTCTTCATACGTTGTTGGGATTAACATCTCTTCACTACTTTCCGTATATTATTGTATCAACTTCTGTTTTATCTAATGTTGTGATTAATTTCAAGACCATTTCTCTTGCAGCTTCATAGTCTTTGATACTAAACATGGTTTGATGAGTATGGATATAACGACCTGGCACACCAATTACCGCACTTGGAACCCCGTCATTGACTAAGTGTGCTGCACCTGCGTCTGTTCCACCTTTTGAAACAAAGTATTGATAGGGAATGTTATTATCTTCTGCTAACTCAAGGATATATTCACGCATGCGACCTAACATAATCATTCCTGGATCAAATATTCTTAATAAGAATCCTTCATCTAATTGACCGTTTGCATCTTTTTTACCTGACATATCATCAGCTGGTGAGCAGTCCACTGCAAAGAATAAATCAGGTTTAAATTTGTGAGTCGATACTTTTGCTCCACGTAACCCAACTTCTTCTTGCACGTTTGCTCCTGCAATTAAGGTATTTGGTAATTCTTGACCATATAATTCTTCTAAAACATCTAACACCAGTGTACAACCATAGCGATTATCCCACGCTTTTGAAATGAGTCGTTTACCGTTTGCTGTTTTAATTGTTTCAGCTTGAGGAACAATCCCGTCTCCTGGACGTACGCCAAATTCTTCTGCTTCTTCTTTTGATACAAATCCTGCATCAAATAAAATATCCGCAACATCTATTCCCTTTTGCTTATTTGCTCCTCTTAATAAATGCGGTGGAACTGATGTCGAAATAATTGGATAGTCACCTTTTTTTGTTTGTAACGTAAAACGTTGTGCCGATACAGTGTAAGGATTCCATCCACCTAAAGGAACGACTCTAAATAACCCATTTTCTAAAATTTGGCTCACCATAAAACCAACTTCATCCATGTGAGACGCTAACATGATACGTGGTGCTTCGTTTGATTTGTTTTTACGAATACCAAACACACCACCTAATCCATCATATTCTACTTTATCAACAAATGGTGTCATTTCTTTAGCCATAACCCGTCGCATGTTGTCTTCAAAGCCACTGACACTTTGAATTTCAGTTAATGTTTTTATACGATTAAATAATTTATCATCCATGATTATCTACTAATTATATAATTAGTAGTTCACCTCTCTTTCTTCTTCACTTAATTATAACATAAGCAAAGCTTAGTCAAAAACCAATCACTTGATTTTTTAACTTCTTTTTTCTTTCCATTTTAATCATTTATGCTACAATAATAACATCAGTATTACCATAGGAGGTAACGACATGTTTCATAAAAAACAAAAAACAAAAGAAGTTTATCATCATGGATTAACGACTGGTTTAGGTATTGGTTTAGCAATGGGTGCCGTTGCTGGTGCTTTAGTCACAAAATGGTACAAAGAAAATAAAGTTCTTTCAGCAGACGATATTTTAGAGCAAGTAAAATCTGATTTTCTACAAGATGGCCCAATCGAAGGCTCTTGGATTCACTTTAAAAAGGAACCTTTAGACAAATTTGCTATTAAAACAGATGTCTATACAGGTGGTATTTCTCGTGTTGAAGAAGGACAACTTGTTCAATATGAATTTACAGCAGATGCTCATACTGGTTCAATCATTGATATCCATAAAATTGAAGATTAATAGATAAGAGTGTGTTGATTTTTTATCAGCACTCTTTTTTTCGTATAAAAAAACTCCCTCAGAAATGTTCCCGAGAGAGTTTAATTTATGACTAGATATTAATGGAATTGCATTCCACCATCTACAATAATTGTTTGACCAGTAATGTAATTTGAGTCTGGTCCTGAAAGGAATGATACCACACTTGCTACTTCTTCTGGTTCAGATAAACGTTTCATTGCAATATCTTTAGCAAAAGTTTGCATTCCCCATTCATCATCTTTTCCTGCATTTTTACCAACTTGATGAGCAATGTCATACATCATAGGTGTTTTAACAATACCTGGAGCATAAGCATTTACTGTGATTCCTTCTTCAGCTAAATCACGTGCCGCGATTTGAGTCATTCCGCGAACCGCAAATTTTGATGAACTATAAAGCATTAAATTAGGGTTTCCTACAACACCGGCTTGAGATGTTGCGTTAATCACTTTACCGCCGTGACCAAATTTACGGAACATTTCTGTTGCGATTTGAGTTCCCCATAATACTCCACCAACATTAATGTCATAAACTTTTTTGAAAAGTTCTGGCGTAATGGTTTCAATTGGTGTTGTTGGAGCAATCCCAGCATTATTTACCATAACATGCAAATCACCAAATGTTTCAACAATCACTTGAATAGCTGAAGCTAATTGTTCTCTATCAGAAACATCAGCTGTTGCAGCAAAAGCATTCTCTCCTAAGTGTTCAACCGCTTTTTGTGCGATGTCCTTATTATAATCAATCACACCTACTTTAAAGCCATCGTCATATAATCGTTTTGCAATAGCAAAACCAATTCCTTGTCCTGCTCCTGTAACTATCGCAACTTTACTCATAATTCTATCTCCCCTTTAGCGGGTTGTCTATTGTGACAATCAACAATCCTTATTTTTTCTTGTTTAGTATACTGCTACTATTAATTTGTTGCAAATTACTTTTTATTGTTATTTAATTTATTGCTAAATACCCACATTTTATGCTTTGTCAACCTTTTCATAAATACATTATTGTTTTATTTATAACAAAAAAGAACCTAGAGTTATTCTAGATTCTTTTTTATATAATTTAATGTTAATGAAGAATTCGTCCTTCTTTAAGGTTATCTCCTACTTTTTTAAAGATTCTCTCTGCTTTTGGATACAAAATATACCCAACAATGAAGAATCCGATTGTTATACTAATCAAAATAGTGATAGCTTTAAGTGCTGACGGCCAATAAATACCACCCACTGATTCTCTTAATAAGTTTACAGCATAGGTAAAAGGAATATAAGGGTTAATTGCTCTAAAGAACGGTCCTGACATTTCAATTGGGAAGTTTCCTCCACCTGCTGAAATAGAAAGAACCAAGATAATAATGGCAATTCCTTTACCAAGATTATCAAATAAAGCAACTAGCACATACACCATCATCATAAAGGCTAAATCAATAATTAAAGCAAATATCACATTCCATACTGGATTTTTTGTATAGGTTCCAAGGAGTAATTGATTTCCAACTGTTACAATTAACGCTTGGAAGAAACCTACTACCAAGAATGTTCCCATACGAGCTAAAAACTGTTGACGTTTTGAAAAACGCCCTACGTGTTCCTCGTCTAAATGGAATTTAGTTGATGCAATACTTGAAAATAAGACTGCCCCAACCCATAAACAAAGTGCTGTATAAAAAGGCGTACTTGCTGATCCATAGTTTGGAACAGGATACACATCTTTCGTTTTAAGTTTGACCGGACTAGAAATAAACTTACTCTCAGCATTAGCATCTCCCTTAAGATACTTCACTGCCTCCTCTAAATCAATGTCCTTTTCCCCTTTTCTAATGGCATTTGCTGCCTTTTGAACACCTTCTTTAACATTCGGCCAGTCTTCTTTAATCATCACTTCTGCTGCATTTAAAGCTGTTTCCAATTTAGGTGCCTTTTCATTAACTTTGGACATGGTCTCTTTTACATCATTTTCAATTCCAGGTAAATCATTTTTAATAAATAATGTTGCCTTATTCATTTTACTTTGAACAACAGGAAAATCATTTTTAAAAAAATCAGCACCTTGATTAATACCATTAATAATTAAATCCATATTGCCATTTAGCATAACATTAGCTGTATGAATCTCATCTTGAATAGCTGGCATCTCTTTTTGATAATCCTTCAAGAATCCTATTGCTTCATTAATAATACCTGTTGTATTTGTTAATAAACTATCCAACGTTTTCATTGTATTGTTATCAATAATTGTACCAGTAATGTTTCCGGCTGACGTTAACATGTGTTGAACATTTTTTAATGTTTGATCAACTTGTGCTTCAATTTCTTGTGGGTTGATTGATACAACAATCTGATTTAATGTATTGCTGATTTCAGTTAATTTTGCTTGTAATTGAGCAGGTGCGTCTGCGTAGCTTTCCCAATTATCTAAAATAGATTGAACGTTTGCCTGAGCATGACTCACATGTGATTCTAAATCATCTAATTGTGCCAATGCATTAGAAAAATCAGGTGCATTTGGTAAGGTAGATAATTGAGTCAATGTTTCTTTTAATGACTGAATAATTTGTAGTTGTGTGCTTAATTGGTTATCCAGTTTTACAAGTTGAGCATGAATTTGTGCTGTATGTGTTTCAGTATCTAATGCCGCAATATCAGCTGCTAATTTAGCTGACACTTTAGACAAGGTATCTAATACTTCCAATCCTTGTGTCAATCCTTCTGTCACTGTTGGCAACACATTTGCTATCTCTTGTAATTGTTTTTGTAAATCCGGAATCATGCCATCAGCTGTGTTAATCAACTCTGTCACGTCTGGTAACACTTTTTGTGCTGTTCCAATGACTTCTAACCCTTTTGTTGCTTCATTAATGGCCTCATCCATCATCTTCACAATTTTATCCATGTCATTGTCAGCTTTGTTTAACTGAGTTCCGGCATTTTTAATTTTTGGAATATTTCCTTGAACATCATAAACGATTTGACCATATTGGGCTATCTCAGGTAATTTTCCATTTAATGCCACAACTTTGTCCGTTGTTTTATTTAATTCAGGAATATAATCAACAAATTCATTAGCCAATGCTAGTTTTTGTTTAAATTCTGGCATTTTAGTTTGTAATTCCAAAACTTCTTTTGTATAGCCATCTATCTCATCAAGATTTTCATCTACTTTGATAATTTTTGACGTAATTTTTTTAATAGAAGGTAAATTGGCATCAAGGTTAAACCCAATCTCATTAAATACTTCTAATAATGTTTTACTAGCTGTTTCAATAAATTCTGTTGAAATAGTATCTTGAATGGTCCCAGCACCTTTATCAGATATTTTTGGTGCAATGGCATTAATTTTTTGGTTCACTTGATATTCAATTTCTGGATAATCAATTTCACCTTTAGTAAAACTTAAAAGATTCTCAGTGAAGTTCTTTGGTAAATAAATTCCTGCATAATACTTACCAGTTTTCACTTTATCATCAAGCTCTTGCTTTGATGACACAAATTGCCAGCCAATTGTTTTATTATCTTTTAAATTTTCAACTATCTCTTCACCAATATTGATTTCTTTACCTTTCAAATCAACTGTTTGATCATCGGAATAAATCCCAATCTTGATACCACCAGTATTTGAATATGGATCCCATAGTGCAGCAATGTTAAACCATGCATATAACGATGGGATAATCATCAATGCTATCATCAATACAAACGTGAGCTTGTTATGAAAAATCCTTTTCCAATCTAGTACAAATAAATCCCATACATTTTTTATTCTATTTAACATTGAATTGACCTCTCATCCTCTATAAAATCATTCCAATTTCTATGTGGTATTTCACCATACTCACGAAAGACATCAGATAATATATCTTCTACTGTGATTCTTTCTAATTCTTTGTTCCATTTTTTATCCGCTCGCGAAAAGCACTCGGCAATTTGTTCATCACCTGTTTGAGCAATTTTAGTAAAATCACTAAAAGCTCTCTCTAAAACACCCACTTTTGGAAATGAGTGAAACGGCTCTTCTATTGCTTCAACAATGTGTAATAGCGTAATATCAGATAACTCTTTTTTAATGTAAAATCCACCATTATTTCCAGATACCCCTTCAATAATATTTGAAACCACTAACTTTCTTAGTAACTTTCTAATATAAGAAGAAGAAACTGACAGTTTTTGATAAATTGCGATTGATGACACAGGTACGTCTTTTTCCTGTGTCGATAATAATGCCATGATTGCCAACGCTTGTTCCGTTGCATTGGTTAACTTCAAGTGATATCACTTCCTCTCATTCTTACATTCGGCTATTATAGACTTTTTTTATCCACAATGCAATAGAAAGGTTTCATTATTTTATCATTTTCAATACAACATGTTTTTGGAATAAAAAAAGAACAGTTCTATTCGGACTGTTCTCATATGATTTTTAAATACTAATGAACTCTCCTGGTTCTAATACTTTACCTGTATTTTCTGGTAATAAACCAATAAACTCATATGGATTTTGTTCTATAACAGGAAAGGTATTATAATGAATCGGTATAGTCAATTTTGCTTGAATAACGTTTGATGCTTTTGCAGCGTCTGCTATCCCCATTGTAAAGTTGTCACCAATTGGTAAAAAAGCGACATCTAAATCAAAATCATCTTTCAACAAAGATAAATCACTATAAAAAGCAGTATCTCCGGCATGATAAATTGACTTATTATCAATGGTAAAGATAAATCCAGCGGGTTCTCCCATATAAATCATCTCACCATCCAACTCATATCCTGAACTGTGTTGTGCAAAAACCATTTTAACTTGACCAAACGGAAAATCAAACTTTCCTCCTATATTCATAGGATGAACATTCTTAATTCCTTGACTTGTTGCAAAATGACAAATTTCTGGAATAGCAACAACTTGAGCATTGTTTTTTTTAGCTAAATAAACCAAATCCCCCACATGGTCACTATGTCCATGAGTAATAAAAATATAATCTATTTCCACTTTTTCTAGTGTTAGGTCTGTTAATTTATTTCCTGTAATAAATGGATCAATTAAAATACGAGTATGATCATCTGTTTCTATAATAACGACTGAATGACCATGATAACTAATTTTCATATAATTTCCTCCTAACTTATTAGATAAATCAATTATACCTATTTCTATAAAATAACTCAAAAAACTGAATGGAATAATACCATTCAGTCATGCTTTAGACTTGTTTTTTTAGAAACATCTTAATAAAAAATAACTAGGGGGGATAGCTTATTTCTATATAAGATAAACAAATTATTTTCTTATTTTCAAGCCTAATGATTAACATAAAAAATTATAGCAGGGTCCAATCTCTATAAAGGCATGACCACTACATCTTTACTATATAATGTTAGTTTTTTTAAAAAGAGGGGATTGGTAATATCAATATAAAAATCTATTATATTGATAAAGAATAAAGATTAATTTCCTTGTATTTTTTGTTTTTTATGTTCTTCTTTTATTTCATTTAATAACTTGTCATCTAAAAGTAAATCCAACGCTGTTTCTGCTAACAACTGGGCAGCAATTCCTATTGAATTTAAACCTTTCTCACTTTTAGCGGCTGCTTTAAATTCTTCTGAATGACCTGCAATGTATTCATCAGAGATAGATACTGTTGGTTGAATGGTTGGAATCACTTGACTAACATTTCCAACATCGGAAGAACCGATATTTTGTCTTTCACCACTATATATTTCTTCTTCTGAAATACCGATTCTCTCAAAATGACTAACAAAAATATCATCAAATGTTGGTGTCACAATAATATCATCTACTCCATTTTGAAATAACCCAAATTTGTAATCTGCTCCTGTCGCAATTGACGCACATTTAACAATATTTTCAACTTTTTGATAGACATCATCTAACGTTTTTCTATTAGCTGCTCTTAAATAAAAACGTCCAGACGCATATTCAGGAACAACGTTCGCAGCAACTCCCCCATTAGTAATAATGCCATGAATATTCACATCTTTTGGTAGATGAAGCCTTAGTCCATTAATACCATTAAACACTTGTATTAAAGCATCGAGCGCATTAACTCCCTTTTCAGGTGCTGCTGCAGCATGAGAAGCCACACCAAAGAATTCAATATCTACCGGATCGTTTGCTAATCCTAAAGCCGTCTTGCCATACTTGTGTGCAGGATGAACGCAGAGGGCGGCATCAACGTCATCAAAAAATCCCTCTCTTACAAAACTACCTTTAGCTGATCCATTTTCCCCTCCTTCTTCTCCAGGTGTTCCATAAATGCGAATTTCACCACCAACTTCATCTATCACTTGTTTTAATGCACTAGCAGCTAAAACTGAATAGTTTCCAAATAAGTTATGTCCACATGCATGACCAATTCCAGGTAAGGCATCGTATTCAGCCAAAAATGCTAAAGTTGGTCCAGGCTTGCCAGATTTATATCGTGCATCAAATCCTGTATGGTGACCAGCAACATTTTTTTTAACGTCAAAACCTTCTTTTTTCAATTGATTAATTAATACATCTGATGAGTAAACTTCATAGTTACTGACTTCCGGATGGGCGTGTATGTCTAATGCTAGTTCTTTATATATAGGTAATTGTTTTTTAATATAATTTTTTATAATTGCTGATTGTTCTGCTCTTGTCATAGTCCTTTTCTCCTTTAAGTAGCCTTATTTTTTACCAAATGTATCCCATGCTGGAATACTTGAGCCTTTAGATGTTTCTTCAATCACTTTTTTCGTATCTTCTGTTTGATAAGCATCTACTATTTTTTGGTATGTTTCGTTATCTTCATCTTCTTTTCTTGCCACAATAATATTGACATATGGTTTTGATGTATCGTCTACTGGTTCTAAGAATATCGCATCTTTCGTTGGATGGTATCCAGCATCTACTGCCACACCACTATTGATAATAGCTGCTGCAACATCTTGTAAAGAACGAGGTGTTTGAGAAGCATCTAATTCTTCAATTTTTAAATTCAATTTATTCTCTGTAATATCACTCACTGTTGGTGATTGTTTTTTGGCTGGATCAACTTTGATTAACCCTGCTGTTTGAAGAAGTAATAACGCACGCCCCCCATTTGTTACATCATTTGGAATAGAGATGGTGTCTCCATCTTTTAGTTCTTTAACATCTTTAATTTTTTCTGAATAGATTCCCAAAGGTGCATTCACTGTATTCCCAATTGATACTAAATCTGTCCCATGTTCTTGATTAAAGTTATCTAAAAAGATTTGATGTTGGAATGAATTTAAATCAATATCACCACTATCTAAAGCCACGTTTGGTTGACTATAATCAGTAAATTTTACATATTCTAGATTAATTCCTTCATCTTTCAATCTCTTTTGTACATTATCCCAAACATCTGTGTCTGATCCGACAACACCTAATTTTACTGTCATTTCTTTTCCGCTTTTTGATTCAGATATTGCCTCTTTATTACCTGAACCACACCCTGTAACAACTAATAATACTACTGCAACTGCTACGATATATCCGACAAATTTTTTCATATTTCATTCTCCTTTTGATTGTTAATGGCTTATTTTTTTTATGATAAAGTTACTAATTCCCTGACAAATAAATACGATTAATAAAATAATAATCAATGCTGCCCAAGTGACATCACTTTGAAATCTATTATGGCCTCTTGATATGGCTAGATTCCCTAACCCTCCAGCCCCAACTGCTCCAGCCATCGCTGTTAACCCAATCACATTGATAATCGTGAGGGCTGAAACTCTGACAATGCCTGGTAAACCTTCTTTTAAATACACTCTAAAGATAATTCCTAAAGGACTTGTTCCCATTGCCTCAGCCGCCTCAATAACTCCCGGGTCAACTTCGAGTAACGCGACTTCAATCTGTCTTGCAAAAAATGGGACAACTCCTGCAACAAGTGGTACAAGTGCTGCTGTTGCGCCAATTGTTGTTCCTGCAATCACACGCGTCACAACATTTAATAAAGCCAGTAAGATGATAAATGGTATGGAACGAACTACATTCACAATTTTATCTAATAGGTGATACAAATATTTTTGTTCTAATAATCCACCTGGTCGAGTGACGACTAAAATAACACCAAATATCAAACCAAATATTCCCGCAATAATGGCTGTCCAAAACGACATGTATAATGTTTCAATAGTCGCTTGCTTAAATTCATCTGGAATTTGACTCACATTTGGTAGATAATTTTCAATTAACCTTTGCATAATGATTCACTCCTTCCACTTCAACTGGCTCATCTGCTTTAACGATTGTAATTTTCACGCCTTCAGCAATAAGATATGCTACTGCTTCTTGTCGTTTATCAATGTCACCTGACAAACTGACCACTAAGCTTCCCAATGGAACATCTTGAATAATTTCAACATTTCCATAAAGAATATTGGCTGATACTTGGAAACGACTGTACAGTTGTGAAATTAATGCTTCATTGGTTTGACTTCCTATATAAGATAATTCAATCAGCCAAATATCGTTGGATGAATCAATAAACGATTGACTATTCAGTATCGTTTCTAGGGCTTGATCAATATGTGAAGCTGTTCGAATAAATGTCTGAGTCAATTCTTTTTCCGCTTGGCTGAATAATGTGACACTGTCTCCTTTTTCAACAATCTCGCCATTTTCCATTACGGCAACTTTATTACATATTTCTTTAACCACCTGCATTTCGTGGGTAATAAGTACAATGGTTAGATTTAACCGTTTATTCAATTCTTTTAATAGAGATAAAATCTGTAATGTTGTTTTTGGATCAAGAGCACTTGTTGCTTCATCACATAAAAGAATTTCTGGGTCATTTGCTAAAGCTCTTGCAATAGCAACACGTTGTTTTTGCCCACCTGACAATTGGCTTGGATACGCGTCATGTTTATCAGATAAACCAACTAATTCTAATAATTCTGTTACTTTTTCTTTTCTCTCTTGTTTTGATTTTCCTGAATACTTTAATGAAAAATCAACATTATCAAAAATAGTACGACTTGCCATTAGATTAAAATGTTGGAAAATCATCCCAATGGACTGTCTCTTTCTTCTTAAATCCTTTCCCTTTAAATTGGTAATGTTTTCTCCTTTTATAATGACCTCACCTGATGTCGGTCGTTGTAATAAATTAATCACTCTCACTAACGTACTTTTTCCTGCACCAGAAAAACCGACAATGCCATAGATATCACCTTTATCTATAGTTAGATTAACATCTTTGACAGCATTAATTTGTCTGTCTGGTTGATAGAATGTTACTGATATATCTTTCAACTCAATCATTTTATTTCCTCCAAATTCATTTATAAAAAAACATCCTCAAGAAAACAAACCCTGTCATTTGTTTTCTTGAGGACGCTTGTGCGTGTTACCACCTCTAATTTGATTAATTCTCACAAATTAATCCTTATCGAGTACTATCATACTCTAGCAAGTTAACGGTTGCGCTCGTTATACTCTGACATCAAAATGCTCGAATATAAATTACTCCATGGCCATTTTCAATTGGTTTACCTTTCCTCTTCTCAGCTTCACGAGGTTCTCTGTAAAAAATAAAGTCAATCTACTTACCATGTCAATGTAGGTCTATAAAAATAAAAAAGCCCTTTTACATAGCGAACTATGTAAAAGGACGACTTATCGTGTTACCACCTTTTTTTAGAAGAATTTCTTCTTCCCTCATACCCGACAATGGATCTATCGGTGTTTCTTTTAACGGTGAAACTTTTTCCGAGAGCACCTACCTATCGATACTCTTTCCTCATAGGTCATTTTCAACTTATCATCACTTAACTCTTTTCACCAACCAGAGTCTCTCTAAAAAGCATCAAAGCTTACTTTCCTAATCAAACAGAACATTATTTATATGTTGCCATTAATCTACACGATTTTTTTAATCCTGTCAACATTTTTTTAATCTTTATTTAATGTTAACTCTACTTTTGTGATCCATCCCTTTGGTGCGTCAATATCTCCAAATTGAATGCCTACTAATTCATTATATAATTTTTTAGTCACTGGACCTACTTCCGTTTCAGAATAAAACACATGAAAATCATCTCCTACTTGAATCCCTCCAATAGGAGAAATGACTGCTGCAGTACCGCATGCACCAGCTTCTATAAATTCATCTATTTCATTTAAATAGACATCACCTTCTCGTGTCTTTAATCCTAGTCGTTCTTTTGCAAGATAAAGTAAAGAATATTTCGTTATACTTGGTAAAATAGATGGTGAATAAGGTGTCACAAATTGGTTATCTTTTGTAATACCAAAGAAATTAGCAGAACCCACTTCTTCAATTTTTGTATGCGTTGCTGGATCAAGATAAATACAGTCCGAAAACTGTTTTTCTTTTGCTACTTTACCAGGATAAAGACTCGCAGCATAGTTTCCACCGACTTTTACAGCACCTGTCCCTTGTGGAGCTGCTCTGTCATATTCTGATACGATAAAATTAGTTGGCTTTAATCCACCTTTAAAATATGGGCCTACAGGCGTACAAAAGACTGTAAATAAATATTCAGGTGCTGGTCCAACACCAATGGCATCACCAACACCAATTAATAAAGGTCTTAAATAAAGTGTCGCCCCGCTATCATAAGGGGGACAAAAATTTTCATTTGCTTTAACCACTTTTTTTACAGCGTCAATAAACATCTCTTCTGGTACTTCTGGCATCATCAAACGATTTGCACTCACTTTCATTCGTTTAGCATTTTCATCTACTCTAAATAAATTAATTGAATCATCTTTACAACGATATGCCTTTAATCCTTCAAAGCACTGTTGTCCATAATGAAGTGCCATAGATCCTTCACTAATATGTAATGTGTTATCTTCTGTTAACTCACCTTCTGACCATTTACCATCTTTATACCGTGCAATGTATCGATACGGAGTTTTAATATAATCAAAACCTAAATTATTCCAATCTAATGTCATTAAACCCATCCCCTTTTTCTAATCATTCTCATTTTTTTCTCATTTTACCACACATTCTTTCTTATCTCTATCTTTTTCAAATTTTTCATAAACAAAATAAACATTAACAAGGTATAAAAATTTTTATACCTTGTTAATGTTAGATAACACGTTTTTTCGCTGAGTTAAGGCCAACGATTAATAAAATACTTGTCATCATTAATAAAATAATCAGAGATGACTGCCAAGTTTTTGTTACATCATGTAAAAAACCAAATAAAAAAGGACCTGTTGCTGCAAGTAAATACCCAACAGACTGAGCCATTCCCGATAGTTCAGCGGCTTGCTTTGCACTCGTTGTTCGTAAATTAAAAAACATCATGGATAAACTAAAAGCAATTCCTCCAGCTATACCTATTCCCATAATAGACAGAGTCACTATCTTCATATTATTTCCCATTAATCCTAAAATACCAAAAGCAAACAATAAAAAAGAAACCCAAACAAAACTGTTTTGATTTGGTCGTTTCTCAGCAATAATTGGCACAATAAATGTGATAGGTAACAACGTCATTTGCAGTAATGATAACATACCACCTGCTTGTGTTGTCGATAGCCCTTTATCCACTAACATTTCTGGTAGCCACGCAACTAATACATAAAAAATAAAGGACTGAATCCCCATAAATAACGTGACTGACCAAGCAAGCGTTGACGTCCAAATGGATGTATTCTCTTGTGAAACTATCTCTTGAACCTCTTTATCTTGCCGTTTCAACTGAGGTAGCCAACAAATAAATGCTGTTAATGCTAAAATTGGTTCTGTTGCAAAGTTAAAAAAATAAAATCACTTTCTAAAGCCAATTTATTCTTACGCTGTTTTTCCCAATAAACTATTTATTTCAGTGATGACTGAAAAGCCAAAGAGACGGAGATCTCTTTGGCTTTTTTTATATAAGGCATGTATGGTTTCAATCCCCTTAATCGTTGAAGAAGCAGTCCTTATGGATTGATAGGATTTGTGTCTTTTCTTTATATGACGATGATCTTGTTCAATCATATTATTTAAATATTTACTGGTTCTATGGGTAGTGAAAATAAAGAGACCTTCTTTTTTTAGACGATTAAAGGCACAAGATAGTGATGGAGCTTTGTCCGTCACAAGTACTCTTGGTTCTCCAAATTGTTTAATGAGTCGCTTAAAGAAGGCGTAAGCAGCTTGATTATCACGATTTTTTCGCAACCAAATATCTAATGTTAACCCTGAAGAGTCTATTGCACGATACAAATAATGCCATTTCCCTTTTATCTTAATATACGTTTCATCCATTCGCCAAGAATCACTCACCAATTTATTTCTTTTCTTCCATAAACAATAAAGAAGATCACTGTATTCTTGTACCCATCGATAAATGGTTGTGTGACAAACCTTGATCCCACGATCAGCCATAATTTCTGAAATTTGTCGATAACTCAAAGGATATCTCAAATAGTAGCCAACGGCTACCTTAATAATATCTTTTTCGAATTGTTTTCCTTTAAAATGAGTCATCTGAAAGCTCCTAACCATATTTTTATTTTAACTTAAATTAGGTTAATTGAAAATCTTTGCAACAGAACCTAAAATTTAAATCATCAAGTTTAAACCAAAAATTATTTGAAAACTATGAAAATATAGTTAAAGGTATAGAAATAGCTAGAGAGGAACGTAAATAGTTGATAAATAATTTAGAACGTAAATTTATTATAGCAATACTAAATGAAGACAGTGATGCTTTAGGCAGTATACCTGTCAAAAAACTTAGCTTTCAGAAAATAATTGCTTTTTGCTCAAGGCATAAATTGCTTGGACATTTTTATCACATCTTTGATAAATTAAATATCTGTTCAGATATTCATAGTAAATGGTTAGAAATATTTAAGTTTTATTATATTGGAACAGAAAAAAAAATAAAGTATATCAAAAAGAATATTTCTCGATTATTCATAATACCGACTATTTTATAGGCATAAAAGGTATATTTTTGATTACTGATATTTACAAAACGAAAGGGCAAAGACCGATAAATGATATTGATTTATTAGTAAAAAAAGAGTATTGTGATGTGGATATTATTACTGAATATCTACTTGATATGGGTTATACACAAGGTTACGAGTTAAATAATAATATAATTGAATTTTCGCGGGAAGAGATACTATTTAAACAACTAACTCACAATACAATATGTCCTTTTATAAAGTATGTAGATGGATATTTTATAAATTAGATATCAATCTTTTTTTTAATGGATCATTAGAAATACGGCATATTGACAATGTATTTTTTATGCAAATATTGATATTGATAAACGAAATATATTACAATCAGACTAATTTACATTCCATTAAATATTTAAAAGATATTGAACTTATTAAATATATTGATTTACACTACATGTTAATAAATTATTCTACTAAAGAATATGAGGTCCTTTTATCAATAATTGAAAAATGTAATATAAAAATGGAAGCGAGTATAATATTATCATGTTATTTACAATTGTTTGAGAATAAAATTCTCAAACATGTACTTTTACGACGAAAGGATTGGGAGTGTAAGCTGGGGAAAGAAGTAGTAAAATTTGGAGAAAAGCAACTATTTACTTGGAATGTTGAATTTCACGATAGATGCTTCGATATAGAAAGCTATGAGAATATACCTGAAAAATATTACACTTTTTTAAATGATTATGAATTAAATTTCGAATTTTTTAAGGGGAAGGAGAATATAAGATGAAGCATTTTATTAAAGTTGAAGCGGAATCTCGAGGTACTAATGAAAAAAGTGGAATATATATTGGAGAAAATTCAGACGTACTCGACTATCTGTCATTACAAAACGAAAAATTTAATTTAGTATATATTGATGCACCATACAATACTGGAAATGAAATCTTTTATGATAGCGATAGTGCCAACTGGGAGATAAAAATAAATTGGTATGATATGATGCACCAACGAATTGAAAAATGTTATAAATTATTAGATGATAGAGGAATTATTCTCTTTTCTATAGATGATAATGAACTAATCACAGCCAGAAAACTTCTAGATTCTGTGTTTGGAAAAGATAGATTTCTATGTTCTTTTATTTGGAGAAGAAGAAATTATTCTGAGTTAAATGAAGAGTACATATCTGTTGATCACGAGTATATATTATGTTACTCAAAAAATAAAAGCTACAATATTAACTATAAATTTTCAACTTGGATTGATTCGATTCCTACAAATTTAAAAAGAAAAGATAACTTTTATGAATTGGAAGCCGTTTATCAAAAGGAAGCTAGAAAACATGTTAATAATTTATTTAATTCAGAAGTGATAACAAATTATCCCAAACCAGTTGAGTTATTAGAAGAATTATTTTCAATTTTTTTAACAGACGGAGATAAAGTTTTGGACATTTTCGGTGGTTCGGGAACTACTGGAGAAGCTTGTATGAAAATTAGTGCAGCAAAAGATATAAATGTTAACTTTGTCATAGCACAGATATCTAAACAAAAAAAAGACAAATTAATCTATAACATAGCGAATTTAGTAGTTAAAAGGAATCAACGGGCATTGGAAAATATCCAAGAATCATTTGACAAAGACAATATAGGATTTGTTGTATTCAAGGATAGCGAATATAGTGATAAAGATATATTTAAGGAGGTCTAAAATAATGAATATTAATAATCATTTTGGAGTTTATGGAGTTTGTTTTAAGGATAACAAACTATTGTGTGTTGGGAAAAATGCTGGTCCTTACAAAGGAAGATTTGATCTTCCAGGTGGAAGCCAAGAGATTGGGGAAGGACTGACAGAAACCTTGGTAAGAGAAGTTTTAGAAGAAACGGGCTATGATATTGTATCGTATTCAGACTCAAGAATTTACGATGTTTTTGTTAAAGAAGAAAAAAAAAATTTTATGGTACATCACATCATGGTTTTTTATAATATTGAAATAGACTTAACAATTGAGAAAAAAAGCCTACCTATTTTAGTCGAAGATGGGGTTAACGATTCTGATTCTGAAATTTGGGTTGAACTAAGTGATATAACGGAGGACAATTCTTCACCTCTAGTTATAAAAGCAAAACAAGAATTATTAAATTCAGTAAAGCTTGACAAAGTTTTATATAATAATTGGAAAGTCAAGTAATACAATATATGTTAATTCAATTACGTTGAAATATGTCAATAATTGAAGATAAGTACTCGATCTGTTGGTATGAATAGCTTGAGTGGTTATTTTTTCTTGCTCAAATTTCATTTGAATATACCTTACTAATGTTTTTTTGTTTATATACTTGGATTAATGTCAAAGGCAATTAAAAAATGTAAGAAAGGGAGTGCGGATGTTTTTTTGGACCCTTTTTAGCAAATATATCCTTGTTTTTGACGATACTCAATAGGACTTAATCCTCCTAAAGATAGCTTAATTCGTTCATTATTATACCAATGGATAGCATGATCTAAATAGTCTATAAATTGATTAAGTGTCACGTTTTTCCAATCCCGTCTATAAAACACTTCATTTTTTAAACGTCCAAAGAAACCTTCACAAGCTGTATTATATGGTGAACAGCCTTTACTTGACATAGAGTGAAATAAATTTGCTTTTTGTACTCTTTCGATCCAGCCGGGCCATCGATAATGAGCACCTCGATCAGAATGGATGATTGGACGTTCAAAATCTTGAAGAGTAGCTAGTCTATTATTCAACATTGTATTCACTAATTCTGCATCAGGTCTAGTACCTATAGTCCAACTGGTTCTGTTGCAAAGTTAAAAAAATAAAATCAATTTCTATATATGAGCTAATCTTATACAGTCTGTATCAATAAATTGTTTATTTCAGTGATGACTGAAAAGCCAAAGAGATTTTCGTCTCTTTGGCTAGTTTTATATAATGCATGTATAGTTTCAATCCCTTTAATTGTTGAAGAAGCAGTTCTTATGGACTGATATGATTTGTGTCTTTTCTTTATATGGCGATGATTTTGCTCAATAATATTATTTAAGTATTTACTAGTTCGATGGACAGTATTAATAAATTTCCCCTCAGATTTTAGTCGATTAAACGCATTAATTAGCGAAGGAGCGTTATCCGTTACAAGAACTCTAGGCTCTCCAAATTGTTTGATTAACCGTTTAAAAAAAGCATGAGCTGCCTGTTTATTACGACTTTTTCGTAACCAAATATCTAATGTTAAACCTGAAGAGTCAATAGTACGATACAGATAATGCCACTTTCCTTTCACTTTTATATACGTTTCGTCCATTCTCCAAGAATCATTAACCAATTTATTTCTTTTTTTCCATAAACAATAAATAATTCGACTGTAATCTTTACCCAGCGATAAATGGTTGTATGACAAACAGTGATTCCTCGATCGCTCATCATTTCAGACACTTCCCGATAACTCAAGTTATATCTTAAATAGTAGCCAACGGCTACGGTAATAATATCTTTTTTGAATTATTTTCCTTTAAAATGAGTCATTTGAAAGTTCCTAACCATCTTTTATTTTCATTTTAACTTAAACTGGATTAAATGAAAAACTTTGCAACAGAACCAACATACCTAGTACTAAGACAATTAAAGCACCAAAAATTGTTTTTTCTATTGTCCATTTATTTGCTAATTTAGGTGCAATTGGAGAAATAATAGCAAAAGACATCAATGGAATAGTAGTAATTAATCCCGCTTGCCCTCCTGAAAGTATTAAATCATCTGAGATAACCCCTATTAATGGTCCTACAGCAGTAATGGGCGATCGTAAATTCATCGCCACAAAAATAATTCCTAACAACAACACTTTATTTATTTTCTTTTCCATCATTAATCTCCTTAAATCAAAAAGTATATTATAATATATAAATATATATTATAATATACTTTTTAATATTTAACAACAATACTTAAAAGAGCATCCTCATCAGTTTCATTAATGTATTCATGAATGGTTCCAGAATAAAAATTAATCGTATCATATGTTTCTAAGTGATAAATGTTACCTTCGACTTTTATAGCAATTTTCCCCTTCATTACCGTTAATACTTCAACAGATTCCTTTGGCTGATATTGTGCGGTATTAATAGAATTAGCCTTTAAGCATACTCTAAACACTTCAATATTATCTTCCCGAAAAACAGGTTGCACCAGCCATCCTTTTGTTAAATCACTCATAAAATAAGCCATGGTGCTGACTTTAGATACAGTATTTGATACATTAGAGTAACCAATTAATTGGGATAAGGTCATATTTAATGCTTGGGATAACTTCCATAAAATATTAATCGTTGGATTGGTCCGACCATTTTCAATATTACCAATTGATAAAACACTCACGCCTGATTTTTTTGATAGTTGTTCCATCGTTAGCCCGGACTCTTTTCTTATCTTTCTAATATAGACACCTAACTGATGAACAACATCTTTTTCATTGCTTTCCACCATAAACAACCTGTCCCCCTAATTTATTCTTTCAACCTAGTTTATCATAAATATCGTAGTTTGTTTCTTATAAAAAATTCCCCTAAAAAATGAAACTTTGTAGTAAGATAATAAAGTAGTTTATCTATTATTGGTTATTCATTTCACTTACTTTATTCCAATGAATGATGTTAAACGCTATACCAATAGATTAATGGAGGAAAAATTAATGAAAACAATAAATCAATCACCTAGCAAAAATAGATGGCTTGTCTTAGTTGCGATTGGACTATTTACTTTCATGTCTACACTAGATGGAAGTATTGTTAATATCGCTCTACCAGTAATGTCAAAAGACATGCATATTCCAATGAATCAAGCAGAATGGATTGTATCAATTTATTTAATGACCGTTTGTGCTTGTTTACCACTTTTCGGTAAGGTTGGCGACAGTATTGGAAAGATTAAAATATTTCGTATTGGAACGATAACATTTGTCTTAGGCTCGTTATTATGTGGTGTCTTTCATACATTCGAACTCATTCTACTTTCTCGTGTTATCCAGGCGATTGGTGCTAGTATGACTATGTCAACAAACACAGGAATTATCACAGAAGTTTTTCCGTTAAGTGAACGTGGTCGAGCATTAGGGATGATTGGTGCTTTCGTGTCACTGGGATCGATTATGGGTCCTGGACTTGGCGGTGTCATTCTTGCCAAATTTTCTTGGGAATATATTTTTTTAATCAATGTACCTATTGGCATATTAACTATCTTACTTGGACAAAAAGTTTTACCAAAAGATTCAACAAAATCTGGGACTAAAATTGATTTTATCGGATTTATATTATTTGCCACAATTATTTTAACTTTATTTGGTGGCATATTTATCGGTCAAGAATTAGGTTATACACACACATTGCCTATTTTATTAATTATTATTGCATTGATAACGATGGTGATTTTTTACCGAATTGAGACAAAAAAGAACAATCCTCTCATTCAATTTTCTTTATTTAAAAATAAAGTATTTACGTTAAGTTTGTTAACAGCTTCTATGATTTTTGTCACAAACTTTTTTACAAATGTTGTGATTCCTTTTTATTTACAAAATACAAGAGGCTATTCTGCTAGTTTTGCAGGTATCTTAATGATGGTAGTTCCTTTTACTATGATAATTGGCTCTCCTGTTAGTGGATATATCACTGATAAAGTTGGTGCAAAATTATTAACTTTTGTGGGATTGATTTTAATCACTATTTCTCAATTACTCTATTTAACTTTAGGCGAACAAACATCTCTTATCTTTTTTATATTTGCTTCTATTTTTGTCGGTCTTGGAAATGCCTTATTTCAAGCACCCAATAACACTCTTGTTATGAGCAATGTCGAGAAAAAGGATTTAGGTGTAGCAGGTAGTTTAAATTCTCTTGCACGAAATTTAGGGATGGTGGTAGGAATTTCTCTATCAACAACTATCTTGTACGCTGCAATGAGTCAGCATTATGGACAAAGGATTAAAACTTATATAGCAGGACGTCCAGATGTTTTCATTTATGGGATGCATGCTGTTTATATCACTTCATTTGTTATTTGCTTCATTGCCACAATTTTAACTGGTATCAGATTCTTCAAAAAAGATTAAAAAAGGAGGCAATGTGTTAAACACATTGCCTCCTTTTTTGTTACTTATAAAATACCTCATCTAAAAATAAACCTTGTGCTGGCACTGTATCACCTGCTTGACTTCTAATACCAGTTTCAAAAATACCATCGATGTCTTCTACAGTTAAACGACCTACACCAATATCAAGTAATGTTCCCATCATAATGCGAACCATTTTATGTAAAAAGCCATCCCCTACAAAGGTAAATTGCAAAATGTCACCATGACGTTGAATGGCTATATCTGATATAGTTCGAGTAGTTGATTTTTTCGTTTTTTTCAATGCAGAAAAACCTCGAAAATCATGCGTTCCTTTTAATTTTTCACACGCCTCTTCCATTTTTTCCATATTTAAGTACTCTGGGACATGCATGCTATAATTTTTATAAAAAGCTGATGGAATACGATGATTCCAGACATTATAGCTATATTGTTTTCCCTTTGCATTATATCTAGCATGAAATCGTTCTGGCATATCATTAAGTTGTTTCACTACAATATCTTGTGGTAAGTATTGATGAAAAAAGTCTAACATCTCGTCCAAAGACATAGTTGATTCTGTTTTAAAATTAGCCACTTGTCCTTTTGCGTGAGTTCCTGCATCTGTTCTACCTGAGCCTATAATTTCTATTTTTTCACCAGTCATTTGATGAATAATATTTTCTATCTTGCCTTGAATTGTTTTATCAGAATCTCCTAACCGTTGCCATCCTTGATATCTTTTCCCATCATATTCAATCGTCATTTTTATGTTTCTCATATTATCATCAATCTCCTTTATCGTCTAACTGTCACTTTGTCTATCATGACATAATTTATTAGATTATAAAAGAATAATCAGTCCTACTTCATCTTAATTTACACCATATTGTCACGCAGAATTTATTTCAAATATTCAATTTAGTCATAACCATTAACCTTAATTTATCAACAAATACATTTTACATGAATTAAATATAAGGAACTATAACTTTACTTCAATAGATGATGTCCGACTTATAGCTGTCCTTTTTTGATGTTTTTCCTCGCCAAATTTTTACTGGAAGGATATATTCTTTCTCTGTTTCTTTTTTATTTATTCGTTTCATTAAAATATCAATTGCTATCTCTGCCATCTCATCAATCGGTTGCACAACTGTTGTTAAATCAGGCAGAATACTACGAGTCATAATCGTTCCATCATAACCAACTAATAATAAATCTTCTGGTACACGAATCCCTTTTTCTTTTGCTATTTGTAGTATCAATGCCGCATCCATATCATTCGAGGCAAATATTCCTTCAACATCTGGGTATGTTTCAAATAAATCATAAAATATTTTTTTCTTTTCTTGATAGGGAATATTAAAATCTAATGTTATTGTATTAGGTATCAAATCATGTTCCTTCATTGTTTCTTCATAAGCTATTCGACGACGTTTAGCTGGCGTTTCTAATTCACTAGGTCCATTCGTATGGATGATATTTTTTGCTCCTTGCTCAATCAATTCCTTAGTAGCAAATCTACCACCCTGATAATTATCTGACTCAATAACTGGAATGTCTTCATTCATCACGCGATCAATCGCCACAATGGGTAGATTTTGATATTTATATTCCTGTATTCCTTGATTATGCGTTCCAACAATTAAACCATCTACCTGCTCCGATAATAATTGATTTAAATAATCTGATTCTTTTTTGGAATCATTCATTGAATTACCAATTAATACTTTATAACCTTTTTCATATAGTTTCTTTTCTAATGCTTCAGCCAGCTCACCAAAAAAAGGGTTTGCTACAGTTGGAAATAGCAATCCAATAATATTAGTTTTTTTATTGTAAAGCTGCCTCGCCACCACGTTTGGTTGATAATTAAGCTCCTCAATCGCCTGGTTAACCTTATCAATCGTTTTTTGACTTAAGTATCCTCGATTATTTAATACCCGCGACACGGTTGTTTTTGATACATTTGCTCTTTTGGCTACATCTTCTAACTTCGGTCTCATAAAACTACCCCTCGTCATTTTTCTGTGTCTAGAATAGCATAAAAAAGGCCTTTATAACACTTCATTATAAAAGCCTTTTTACTAGTATTATTCTTGTAATTGGTTTAATCCTAAAGCAAAGTTACCCAATGTTGCTGAGCCATTATTTTTAATTAATGGTCGAGTAATGTACTTGTCTAGAGGTGGTAACCCAACATAATCATTTAAGAGTTCAGTCACATTTTTACGAACTTTTTCAAGTAAGGTTTCATTCGCCACACTTCCGCCAAACACGATTTTATCTGGTCGAATAATAAGAGTTGTTTGAATAACAGCCTGTGCTAAATAATAAGCCATAATATCCCAAACTGGATCTGTTAAAGGAACCGTTTCACCTTTTTTGCCCAAACGAGCTTCAAAAGTTGGACCAGCAACTAATCCTTCTAAGCAGTCACCATGATAAGGACAAATCCCTTCAAATTCTAAATCATCAGGATGACGCTTAACATAGGTGTGTCCCATCTCAGGATGTCCCGCTTCACCTAGTAAGTCACCGTTAATAACGGCTCCACCGCCAACACCTGTTCCAACAGTATAATAAACCAATGAATCTATTTTTTCATTTGATAAAGTGGACATAATATATTCACCATACGCTGAGCCATTCACGTCAGTTGTCCAAGACATTGGAACATTTAATTCCTCTTTTAAATAACCTAGTACATTGACATTTTTCCAACCTGGTTTTGGTGTCGTTGTAATATAACCAGATTTTGGCGAATGTTTTCTAATTTCAATTGGCCCAAAAGATGCCACACCTAGTGCGTCAATCTCAAATTGCTTAAAATAATCCACTGCTTTTTTTAATGTTTCTTCTGGTGTAGTAGTAGGAAAAGTAATTTGATCTTTCACACGGTAATCTTCATCCCCTACAGCACAGACAAATTTTGTTCCACCTGCTTCAATACTACCAATTAACACAATAAAACCTCCTTAGTTATAAGAAACTGCATCGTTTTCAAGACGATAAACTGTATAAGAAATTGTTTGTTTTTCACTAACTGAAAGACATACCTCAGGTTTTTCCTCAGTATAAAAACGCTCAGTGAACACGAGCTCTCCATCATTAATAAAAATTTCAATCGAACTTGTATCAATAAATACTCGTAATGACAGTTTATCACATGACTGAATTGTACCATATCTTAAGTCGTCTTTGTCATTACGTTTTAAAATAAATTCATTCGTTTTATTAGAATATGTTAATAAAACCAAATCATTTTCAGACGTTTTTAATGAAATAATGAGTTCTTGTTCTTCTGACTTATCTAGTGGAGCATCTATTAATAATTCATTAGATAAGGCATCTTTTATTAAACATAATTCTTTCATTACAGTTGTTGTATCATGCTTTAATTCTTCTGCGCGCAAAGTTTCTAATTCTTTAACAGGTGTCATGTAAAGATGATCATTTTTTAATCTCAATTCACGTGGAATAGTTAAAGCTCCTGCCCAACCATCTTCTTGCTCAGGCATTGGGCTTTCCCACATATCCATCCACGCGATTACAATTCTTCTACCATCTGGTGCTAATGTTGTTTGTGTCGCATAAAAATCATGCCCTTTATCCAATTCATGGAACTCACCACGTGTAAATGTTGCTGTTTTATAGTCATAATCACCAATGAAATACCCTGTTTGGAACAGATTTAAATAATCTTTCCCTTGAGCATCGATTCCTTGTGGTGATAATAATAAGATATCTTTTCCATCAAGATTAAAAAAGTCTGGACATTCCCACATAAAGCCTTCCGTTTTTAACCCAGTTGCTTTAGAAATAGGCCCTTCATATTCCCATTCTAATAAGTCTTTAGATGAATAAATAATGGCTCTACCTAGTCCATCTTCACCTTGACTTCCTAAAATCATGTAATAAATGCCATCTTTTTCCCAAACTTTCGGATCTCTAAAGTGATGTGTATTATCTCCAGGCTCTTTAGCGATGATAGGATTATTTTCATATTTTGTAAAATGAATGCCATCTGTACTGTAAGCCATATTTTGATTTTGCCAAAAATGTTCTTTATCACCATCTCCATAATAATGATGTCCAGTATAGAATAGATAGAGTACTCCATCTTTTTCAATTGCACTACCTGAGAAGCAACCATCCTCGTCTTCTTTATCACCAGGTGTCAACGCAATTGGCAATTCTTCCCAATGAACTAAATCTTTACTTCTAGCGTGTCCCCAATGCATTGGTCCCCATTCAGCACTATGTGGATGGTGTTGGAAAAACACATGATAATAACCATCAAAGAAACAAAAACCATTTGGATCATTAATCCATCCTGATGGTGCAGATACATGATACCCTAGTCTATAGCGTGTGTTTGTTAATTCTATCGTATCTTTGTTTGTCATAATAAATCTCCTACTTTCTCGTTTTTAATAGTCATTAATTTATTTATTAACCTCTAATGAATGGATCTCCTTGAACATCTTGATCATCTTTTTTAAGAGTAAAGAAGGCATAAACCCCTGCCACTAAAACAATCATTGAAATAATTCTAAATGTTGACTGGTAACCCACTTTATCTCTTAATATTCCTAATGGAGTAGATAAAATAACTTGACCTACTTGTGCTGCAATTTGAAACCCAATCATATAAAGAGTGGCTGATAATTTAGTATCAAAATGCAAAGTAAAATAACGAAACATTGGTAAAATAAACATCGGTACTTCTAAGGCATGTAGCATTTTAATACAAGAAACAGCTGTTGGTGATGAGGCAAAACCACATAGACCTATTCTCACGCACATGATAGTCACACCACATAATAGTGTGTTTCTTACACCGATTTTTCTCATGATGATTGGGACAACACCCAACATAATTGCTTCGCAAAATACTTGAATCGCATTCAACGTACCATACATTTTTTCACCTGCTGCTGATGTTGAAAATAAACTAGTGTAAAAACCTGGAAACATTTGTTGATCAAATACATTATAAAATGTCCATGTAAACACAATGAAAATAATAATTGCCCATAGTTGCGGTAATCTCAGTAATCCAAACATCTCTTTCAGAGACGGAATACTACTTGATTCTGCTTGTTTGTCTTCAAATTCTTTGCTAGCTATTTTCTCAGCTTTAGGTTTCCATAACAATAAATTAAGTAATAATAATAAGCCAAAAAATGAGCCAGCCCAGAAATTTAAGTTAGAATTCTTCACAAAAAGGAAACCGGCTAATAATGCAACAATCGCATACCCAAATGATCCCCAGGCTCTAGCTTGACCATACTCAAAATCGAACAAACGACTAAATCTTTCGGTCACCGCTTCAAAAATGCCAACTGATGATAGAAATCCAGCTGATAAAACAACTGCTCCTACAAGTATTCCTAAATTAAAATTATTTTTTAGTAATGGACCATAAACCCATATAAAAAACGGTCCCACAAGTGTTGCAATGCCTGCTGAAACAATTAATAGTGTTCGTTTGATGTACAACTTATCCTGCAACGTACCATATATAAACATAAAAATTAATGTTACTAATGAATTAGCTGAAAAAATCGTTCCGACAGCGCTACCACTTAATCCCAAACCGTTAGATTCAGAAGTCAGCCATAGCTGGAAGAATGACCACCATACTCCCCATGAAGCGAAGAATAGTAGTAAGGTTAATGAACTTTGTAGATAAGATGGATTTTTAAATGACTCTTTGAATTTTGACATATCAGTTTCCCCCGATGATATTATAGTCTTCCAGTTATAGCAACCGGTTAACATTTTTTTGAAAAGCGCTTTCTACATTTAAGAGTATAAATTAAATCCGCTTTCATGTCAACCGGATAACATGTTGTTTTTATGATTTTTTTGTAAAAAAATGAACAATAATTATAGTCTTCTATACTTGTTAGAAAGATATTCATATTATAAAAAATATTAATTACCTCTAATATCTATTTCATTAAAATCAACCTCTTCTGACCCAACTTCCTTCATTAATAGTTATTCATTAAATTTTGAATCATCTGATGTCCTTATTTCTCAAGCATTACAATCTATCTGATTACCTAACTAAATAGTAAATCATTTCTTATTATATTCATTAGATTTTTTATCAATAATTTAATGAAGTCCTCTTTTGATTTCAAGGTTAAATATTTACTGAACATATCATTCATTTAATTGTTTTTATATTCTACTAACTAATTAAAACTATTATTCATTAAAGAAATTGATAATTATTCTGAAAATTTAAATTATATTTTTCAATTATTAAACAAGTATGATAAAATAGTGAGAAATCTTTGATTAGGAAGTGAACTATATGAAGAAAAAAACAATTGTACCAAAAAATTACCAATCTTCGTTGTCTGTTTATGACACACAAAAAGCGATTGGACTAACAAAACACTGGTTTGAAGAAGCGTTAACTGGAAGTTTAAAATTAAAAAGAGTCTCTGCACCATTATTTGTGGATACAACGTCTGGTTTAAATGATAATCTAAACGGTGTAGAAAGACCTGTACAATTTGACGTTCCAGCTTTAGATACTCCTGCAGAAGTGGTTCATTCACTAGCTAAATGGAAACGAACAGCTTTAAAACAATATGATTTTCATGTAGGAAATGGAATCTATACTGACATGAATGCGATTAGGCGTGATGAAGAGTTAGACAATTTACACTCTATTTATGTGGATCAATGGGATTGGGAACGTGTTATTTCAAGAGAGCAACGTAACCTAGATTATTTAAAACAAACTGTCCAACAAATTGTCAATGCCATTATTGAAACATCTAGTCGTTTGCATACGAAATACCCATCTCTATCTATTGAACTTGATAGCAACGTCTCATTTATCACAACACAAGAATTAGAAAATTTATATCCTGATTTCAATGATAAAGAACGCGAACTAGCTTATGTAAAAGAGCACCCAACAACATTTATTATGCAAATCGGAGATAAATTATTGAGCGGAAAACCGCATGATGGTCGTTCTCCTGACTACGATGATTGGCAATTAAATGGAGACTTACTATTTTGGCATGAACCACTACAAACTGCTGTCGAAATATCTAGTATGGGGATTCGTGTGGATGAAACTTCCTTAAAAGAACAGTTAGAAAAAGCCAACGCAACTGATCGGCTGAAATACCCATACCATCAACAAATTTTAGCAAATGAATTACCTTTAACAATTGGTGGTGGGATTGGTCAAAGTCGTATGTGCATGTTACTTTTAGAAAAAGCTCATATTGGAGAAGTGCAAGTATCTTTATGGGATGAAGAAACAATCGAAGCATGCCGAGGAACAATAAACTTATTATAACAAAAAAGCACTTTAGGAAAGTTTCCCAAAGTGCTTTTATTTTTTTTTAATTAATTCAATTGATTGATAAGAAGGTTTAGGATTAAGAAATGAGTTAACAGTTTGCCAATTTTTTTCATTATTTTTTGCCCAATAATCCATTACAGCTCCTATACAAATACAAATTGGAGATACTTCTTTATTGATAATTGATAGCTTGTAGTAATCTCCTTGAAATGATGTATGCTTATTCATCAACATCATTCGTTCTTTTAAAGAATACATTCGATAGGATTGTTTTCCAACATTAGCTAAAACTAACCAATTCAGCTGCTTTACTAAATAAATATCACGATTCAATGAAAATAATCTACCTAAAGAGCCAACTTTTTGTTGCCTATCATACAAATCAAAACGAGATGGAAAAGCATATGTCGTTTGTTTCACTGTTGCTAAAACATCCCCTTCCATGCTATACACCGATAGCACATCCCCCTTCACACCCCAACGTCCAACTAAAATATACACTGGTTTATCCTGAATATCTTTAATAACTGTACGAACATTAGCTGAAAGGACATGTTCTTTAATATAGTATGTCTCCATTGCTATCAACTTCCTTTAATCAAAATCGTCGCTCTAAAGGTTTTCTTCAATTGCTCGTAGTATTGCTTTACCTACACCGTCTTCAATATTTGTATCTGTTTGATACTTAGCAACTTCTTTGACTTTTTCTTCAGCATTTCCCATAGCAAAACTCACACCAGCAACTTCTAACATAGGTAAATCGTTAAAATTATCACCAATTGTAAAGACGTCATCCATAGAAATACCACGCTTTTCAGCGATATATTTTATAGCATTTCCTTTTGTTGCATCCACATGATTAATTTCTAAGTTATTCACACCAGATGATGTCACATGAACATTCATTAATTTATGAAGTTTTTCTAAAGCTGGCTCAAATCTCTTAGCTCCCTCTTCATTAAACGCAATCACTTTTAAAATCTCGACTTCAGGATCATCAACTAAAATATCATAATGCTCAGTATAGTTAACAGGTAACATTTTTAATTGAGTAGAAGCCATGGCAATTGCCATTTTAAACGTTAAATGAGGAATATTTTCAGATAAAAGAATCGCAAACTTTTCAATTCGTTGTGCTTCATTATTCGAATACACACCTTCTGTTGTCATTAGCTCATAATATAAGTCTTCCTCTTCTAAAATTTTCATAGCCTCTTTAACTGTTTCTTTTTCTAAACTAACAGTATGTAAGACATTATCAAACTCATCAAAGATTTGTGCACCATTACCAGTAATCATAGCACAGTGAATGCCCGCTTCATCTAAAACAGGACGAGCTTCAGAGTAGCCTCTGCCGGTTGCTACCATAAACTCAATACCATTTTCTGCAGCTGTTTTTATAGCTTGTTTATTTAATTCTGAAATATCTAGATGGGATGATAAAAGCGTGCCATCCATATCAGATGCGATCAATTTAATCATAATGTTCCTCCTAGTTCTTTTATTACTGTTAGTGTACCATTTTTTTTTGAAAGATACATTTATAATAAAAAAATTATGATAAACTAAACAATAGAGGTGAAAAAATGTTAAAAGACTTAATTCAAACAGACTGGCAAGACATATTGCATGATGAGTTACAAACCGACTATGTAAAAAACTTAGAACTTTTTTTAGAAAAAGAATACCAATCAAAGACCATTTTTCCTGATAAACAAAATATTTTTAGTGCTTTAAACTACACTCCTTTTAGTGAAACAAAAGTCGTTATTTTAGGACAAGACCCCTATCACGGAGATAATCAAGCTCACGGACTTAGTTTTTCTGTACTACCAGGAACCAAGATACCACCCTCTTTGGTTAATATTTTTAAAGAATTAGCTGATGATTGTAAAATCAATACTCCTAGTAGTGGTTATTTAGTTCCTTGGGCAAAACAAGGGGTTTTATTACTTAATACAGTCCTAACTGTTGAAAAAGGAAAGGCTCATTCGCATAAAAACAAAGGTTGGGAAAACTTCACAAATTGTATAATAAAATCGTTGAATAAAAAAGAGAACCCTATCATTTTTGTTCTTTGGGGCAAACCCGCTCAACAAAAAAAACAATTAATTGACCATACAAAACACATCATTATCGAAGCACCACATCCTAGTCCACTATCGGCATACAGGGGGTTCTTTGGCTCAAAGCCATTTTCTAAAATAAATAATAGTTTAAAAGAAACCAATCAACCACAGATAAATTGGACGTTATCCTAAACTGTACTAATAAAATAAAAAAATCTGTTTTATTTTATTAAAAATTTATTTGGTGTTATTATGTTTTACCTAAGTTTTTTCGAAAAAACAGAACAAAATACTGTTCTTTTTGTTCATAAACATGATATGATAGACTTGTGAAAAAAGTATAAGAAAATTGGAGGATGTTTTCGTGGAACTATTTGACCAACTTAAACATAAAATTATTAACAAAAATATACGTATGGTTTTTCCTGAACCCACAGATGAACGCGTTTTAGGTGCGGCTGTTCGTTTAAAATCAGACAACTTAATTGAACCTGTCTTAATTGGTAAGCCTGAAGAAATCAAAGAATTGGCTACTTCTCGTGGTTTAAGTGTTGATAACTTAGAAATTATTAACCCTGACACTTACGAAAAATTTGATGAAATGGTTGCTGCTTTCATTGAACGCCGTAAAGGTAAAGCAACCGAAGATCAAGCACGTACTATTTTAAAAGATGAAAACTACTTTGGAACAATGTTAGTTTATATGGACTTAGCTGATGGTTTAGTAAGTGGTGCTGTTCACTCTACTGGTGACACAATTCGCCCAGCTTTACAAATCGTTAAAACTAAACCAGGTGTTAGCCGTACAAGTGGTGCTTTCTTGATGTTAGGTAACCGTGACTCAGAAAAATATATTTTCTCTGATTGTGCTATTAATATCAACCCTGATGCTCAAGCATTAGCAGAAATCGCTGTTGAAAGTGCTAAAACAGCTGAATTATTTGATATTGATCCTAAAGTTGCTTTATTAAGCTTTTCAACAAAAGGATCTGCAAAATCTGAAGAAGTAACAAAAGTCGCTGAAGCAACTCGTATTGCCAAAGAGTTAGCTCCTGAAATGTCTATTGATGGTGAATTACAGTTTGACGCTTCTTATGTTCCTTCTGTTGCGAAACAAAAAGCACCAGATTCAGATGTAGCTGGTCAAGCAAATGTGTTTATCTTCCCAGAAATTCAATCTGGAAACATTGGCTACAAAATTGCACAACGTTTAGGTGGTTTCCAAGCGATTGGACCTATCTTACAAGGTTTAAACAAACCAATTTCTGACTTATCTCGTGGATGTAATGAAGAAGATGTTTACAAATTATCTATCATTACTGCTGGTCAAGCAATCATGAATAAATAGTAAAAATAAAAACCAATGCCTTTTCTGAAATAGAAAATTGCATTGGTTTTTATTTATTTAGCATTCAAAGCTGCCATTGTAATATAATTATACGGCTGATTAAAATGCGGTAAAAAGAACAAATCCAATAATTGTAATTCATCTATCGTTAATTTTTTATGAATTGAAAGAGAAAATAGATGAGTCAGCATTGAAACATCTTTTTCAGAACACATTTGTGCGCCTACAATTCGTCTTGAGTTAGTGTCATATACAATACGAAGTTTAACATGGTAATTATCAGCCATAAATGCCGGTTTTTGTAAATCTTCAAACTCAGTATAACTCACGTTTAATCCTTTCTTTTTCGCTGATTCAATAGATAATCCAGTCGAAGACATATTAAATCCAAAAATAGAAATAGCATTTGAGCCCTGTACACCTAGTGATGAAACGTCTCGTCCAGCTATGTTATAACCTGCTACCATACCACTTCTAATCGCATTTGTCGCTAACGCAATGTAATCGGTTTTTTGTAACGCATTTGAATAGATTGTCGCACAATCACCCACTGCATAAACAGAAGGGTTACTTGTTTGTTGACACTCATCGACAATATAAGCACCATTATGAAACAATTCTAACTGATTTTTACCTAATTCATTATTAGGTAAAAACCCAACTGCATTAATTACCATATCTACAGCATAATGACCTTTGTCAGTTACTAAATGTTCGATCTGTTTATTTCCTTGATATTCTGTCACACGCTCTCCAAAATGAAGTTCTATACCATTTTTTGCCAATGTATCATCCATTTTTTGGGAAAATGCTTGATCGTAATAACTTGACAATGAACGATTTTCGCCATCAAATAGCAATACTTTTTTTCCTCTTCGTTGTAATGCTTCTGCTATCTCAACACCGATATAACCTGCTCCAATTACTGCTACTCGTTGAATTGTTTCTTTTTCAGCAAGTTCATTCACTATTTTTCCATCATTAAATGTCTTCAAGCAATGAATATTTCCTAACTCTTTTCCAGGAACATTTAATATTATTGGCTTAGATCCTGTCGCTAATACTAAATTATCATAGTGTTCCGTAAATATTTGATGATTATCGTCAGAGCATGTGACTGTCTTGTTATAGAAATCAACTTTAGTCACTTCTGTATTTGTGTAAATAGTTGCCCCTTTTTTTCTAAATTCTGATTCATTTAAATAAAATAGCCCTTCATACGACTCAATTTGTTGTCCTACCCAAAGAGCTGTGCCACAACCTAGATAACTAAATTCTGCATTTTTTTCAATAATAACCACATCATGAGTATCAGAGTATTCTAACAGGACATTTGCTGCTGCAATCCCTGCATGATTCGAACCAATGATGATTGTTTTTTTCATCGCTTTCTCCTTTAATATAAAAAGCGGAACATCTCATCTCTTTTTAAAAGGATAATTTGCACCGCTTTATTTCTATTTTATCTCATAACGTTTTAGATTTCTGTTGGTAAAATGTTTTCTACTTCTGAATGAGGTCTTGGAATAACATGAACAGATAATAATTCTCCCACTCGTTGAGCAGCGGCTGCACCGGCATCTGTTGCGGCTTTGACTGCACCAACATCACCTCTTACCATTACAGTCACAATCCCCCCACCTACTAATTCTTTTCCTACTAAAGATACATTTGCGGCTTTAACCATTGCGTCAGCAGCCTCTATTGAACCAATTAGTCCTTTTGTTTCGATCATTCCTAAAGCATCTGATTTCATTATAATTTCCTCCTAAATTTTCTTTTATATTAATTTTTTTGAATCACAATGTTTGTGTTAGAACTTACACCAAGTGCATTGGCTTCTTCAACATCTATATGACATTCTAAGCCTGCGTTACTATCTACTCGTACGATAACTTCATTCAATACGCCGCCTCTAGCACCATCAAAAGCAATCGACACATTTTCTCCATCGACAACATCAAAACGCTTGGCATCTTTTAACGGCATGTGAATATGACGTTTTGCCACAACCACACCTGAAACCAACATCTTAGAGCCTTTTGGTCCAATCATGGTCACATCACCTGAATGATCTAGATCGCCAGATAATCTTAATGGTGCCTTTATGCCTAGTTTAAAACAGTCACTTTGTAATACTTCTACTTGTGTTTGCTTTCTCTCAGGTCCTAAAATTCTGACATTTTCAATCATCCCTTTTGGACCACAAATCATGATGGTTTCTTTGCATGCATACTGTCCAGGTTGAGATAGGTCTTTAAGTTTAGTTAAGTCATATCCTTTACCAAATAAACTTTCTACGTCTTCTCTAGATAAATGACAATGGCGATTGGAAATCCCTACTGGAATACTAAGATCTGTTGTCTGTGATTCTTGGGCGATTTTCTTTAATATTTCTATTAATAACTCTTCATAGTTTTCCATTTTTTCACTCATCTCTTTAATTAGTCCATGGTTGATAATATTTGTCGAACCACTTTAGTCAATGTTTCCAAATCACTTTCAGAAACATCTTTTATCTCTTGTTTTTCTCTACTTGTGTGACAAGTTATTTCTTCTTTAGAGCATTCATTCGTATATGGGTTAAATGTTTTATCATCACTGACTAGTGTTCGAACATCTTTTAATCCATACGCTACTTTTTTAATATTTAATAAATGTTTTGGCCCGACATTTTCAGAAACAGAACTTCCACCAAAGGTTCCACAGCCTAATGTAAATGAAATGGGTAATCCAGTTGAGATACCTGTTCCACCTTGGCTACCTCCAGTGTTAACTAAAATTCTTGAGGCAGGTTTTGCTGCGAACTTCATTACCATGTCTTTGTCATTCGTATGGATACTCATAGTATGTCCAATACCATTTTGTAATAGTTCAATACTTAAATGGCAAGCTTCTTCCCAGTTATTTACTACATAAAAACCTAATACAGTTGTCAGTTTTTCAAATGATAATGGGTAGCCTTTTCCTACACCTTCTTGTCGACCTATCAATACTTTTGTATCACTCGGAACAGTAATACCTGCTGCTTCTGCGATTACTGTAGCTTCTCGTCCAACAAATCCGGCATTCATGACATAACCATTTTTAAATAATAAGCCACATACTTTATCTGTTTCTTCTGGTGTCATAAAGTATCCACCTTGTGCTTTAAACTCACGAACAACATCTGCTTCATTTCCTTTTTCACAAATTATTGATTGCTCTGATGCACAAATAGTCCCATTATCAAATGTTTTAGACGCAATAATTTTTTCTACTGCTGTTTTAACATCAGCTGTTTTTTCAATGTAAGCTGGTGAATTTCCCGCTCCAACACCTAATGCTGGTTTTCCAGAACTATATGCTGCTTTTACCATTCCAGGTCCACCTGTTGCAATAATTAAACTGACTTCAGGTGCATGTAATAATTCATTTGTTCCAGCCATAGTTGGAATAGTCGAACAACTTATAATGCCATCTGGAGCTCCTGCTGACACAGCTGCTCGATTTAGCATTTCAGCCGTTTTTTTCGTGCAGTCTAGAGCTGATGGATGTGGTGAAAACACAATAGCATTTCGCGATTTTATTGCAATCATTGATTTAAAAATCACTGTTGATGTAGGATTGGTTGATGGGATAATTCCTAATACCAATCCTACTGGTTCAGCCACATCAAATGTTCCTTTGGCTTCATCCTCTGACACAATTCCTATTGTTTTTTCATGTTTTATCTCATCATATAAAAGAGTTGATGCCGCATGATTCTTATACATTTTATCCATTACTTTTCCAAAACCTGTTTCATCAACAGCTCTTTGTGCTAAGTTTGGTGATTGTTGACTGATTACTTGAACCATTTTTTGTAAGATTTGATCAATTTGCTCTTCTGAAAAAGTCGCTATCTCATTAGCGGCTACTTTTCCTTGGCGAGCTAAATCTCTTGCTTCCTGTATGGATTTTAAGTCTTTATCAAATATTTCCATTCAAACTCCTCTATTCATTGTTTATTAAAAACTCACTTAATGCCTCAACTAATTTTTCTTTGCTTGTTTTATAAAGTTCTTTTCTAGCGATACTAAAATCTATTTGATGTTTGGCTAGTTTTCTCAAATCGACTACTTTCATTTGAGTCAATTGACTGACTAGCTCCTCTTTATTTTGGTAAGTAATCTGCTCTAATTCTAAAAAGGCAATATCTAATGTGTTTTCTATTTTTTCTTCAATCTCTAAAGGTGTCATCAACTCATCTTCACTAATGAATCCATCATTATCTATCACTTCTTCGATATTCTCACTATCGATTACAACAGGCTCTTTCTCATCTATAAAAAAGTGAGTATCCACTTCTGTCCTAGCTATCACATGAGATGAAACTAATGAATCAAGTGATAAATATGAAAGATTCGATTCAGCAGCACTCACAGCTGTGGTTACTGCCGAAACATCACCCTTAATTAAAATAGAGGTTAACCCACCGCCTACTTTTGTCACGCCAACTAGATGAATGTCAGCTGACTTTAACATCGTGTCTGATGCCACAATAGTTGCCAAAAGACCTTTTGTTTCAATCATTCCAAGAGAGTCATTCATCAGTTAACACATCCTTTTAGTTGTATTTTAAGTACCATTGTTTTCTTGATAATCTTCCAATCAATGACTTCATTTTTAGGAATATGTAATAAGTCACCTATGGTTAAATTTGTCTTTCCTTCATTCAAAGTGGTATCAAATTCACCAGAAATAACATAATAGAAAGACTCCTCTAGTTGTTGTTCAATAAAGTGAGTATCTTCTAAAGATAATAATTCAATAACTGCTGTCCCATCAGTTGAGTGCATCACTGTTTGACAAGTAACACCCTCTTCTTTTGTCGGAAATTCTTGTGATTTGATGCTCTCTTTTTTTATAATTTCTATTCCACTTGAGTCTTTTTCAAGAATAAATGGTGTTAAGAGATCCCCTGTTAGTAAACTTTTTAATAAGATCACGAGTGATTCCTTACTCCACTCACCAGTCATCAGGTCTGGTAAATCCAATGTTTCTTTTTCAACTTTAAATGTCATAGCATATTCTTCAGCTAAATCATGTGCTGAAGGGGTTACAATCGTATTCTCTGATATAGGAATGACTCGTTTATTCTCTTCATGAAGTGATTCAACATCACTGGCACAAATCAATTTTTTCATTTTGTCACACTCTCTTTATACAGACTCACAGCTTTCATCGATAATACCAATGACTGCTGCATCAACAGGAATCAAATCATCTTCTAACATACGTCTAGCTGCTGTCCCTGTTGCAATAATAACTCGATCACCAATTCCAGCTCCAATAACATCACATACAACCATTATCTCACCGTCTTTAACGCCTCCATTAATTTGAGCGAGCATTAACTTAAGTCCTTGTAACTTATCCGATTTGCGTGTTGCCCATATATTATCTATTAAGGTTGCCGTTACCATTCGTTATTCTTCTCTCTTCGTTTAATCTCATCAATCGCAGCGACAACGGAGGCTGTATCACCAAATATAGCTAATAAAATCATGTTTTGAGGACAACTTCCACGAATGTCTTCAATCGTCACGCCAACTGCTTTTTCAGCCACATCTGTGGCGCAAACCATCTCAATCAATTTTCCTTGTACTAAACCGACAGCGCCTGGTTTTTCTAATTTTTCTTTTGAACTTTTTCGTCTATTTAAAATAGCCATTGTGTTCTCACCTGGTGATTTAATAATTCGACAATCCATTTTTGTGCCTCCTTACATAACTTGATTAGTACAACTCAACGCAATTCCTATGGGTGTTACAAACATAGGATTAATGGGCTTAATTGTTTTTATCCCTGTTTCTTTTTCAATAATTGTCTCGATTCCTTTTAAGCAAGCAGTACCTCCTACAAGATAGATAGCATTAACTTTATAACCATTAATTTGATTTGAAATAATGGATGCTATTTTTTGAATAACAGGTTTTACCACGATCAGTAATTCATCATGATGCGCTTCATTTCGTTTGTATTTATCGGCTTGTTCAAAATTAAATTTATAATTCCCAGCAATCACAAGTGATAAATGTGTTCCACCTGTTGCTTCATCGGCTACTTTCACTACTTTTCCATTTTCTAAAATAGCAATTCCAGTTGTTCCTCCACCAATATCAACCACAGCGCCATCAGTTATATTTAATAACTGATTGGCAGCTGTTGGCTCATCTAATACCTTGGTTAATTCAAACCCTGCACTTTGAACCACATTTTTAATCGCACCACCATCTAAATCATCTGTTCCTGGTGGTAGTGATGCTGCTGCATAAACAAGTGTGGTTCCAAGTTTTTTTTCTAAATCTTGTTTTAATTCACTGACGATATCTACAGCACCTACATAGTCAACTACCATTCCATCTCTTACAACATTGGCGTATTGATAAGCACCTGCAACAGGCTGATAGTCACTATCTAAAACCACCAAAACTATGCAAGCCGTTCCTAAATCGACTCCTGTATAATAGATGTCAGACTTACTTTTTTTAGGTGTTTTAATAACCGTTTCAAATGTTTCGATAAACTTATTACAATGTAATGTCATTTCGTTTGTCATCTATACCTCCAACTATCGTGTCAACTATGTCTACCAGCTCGCGTATCACTTCTCTAAACCCATGACTAAATTCAGGAAATGTTCGAGCCATCAAACAAAGTAACCCATAGACTTTTTGTAATTTTACTAGTAGTGGCCCTTCCAAATTAACCACATAAGAAGACACATTCTCGCATACAGGAAAACGATCATCAGATGTTTCTTTTGATTTTTCTTCTTGCGACAGCATATGATTAATTGATGTTTCAAGTAATAATATACGATGCGTTATCTTATGTTTAATTTTTTCACCAAGAAAATAGGCTTCTAATATTTCTGAGGAAAGAACTTCTTTATAGCCAATCCATTCTGTATTAGTTGCTTGTTTCACTGATTCAGGCTCATTGTTTACGATATCTTTTTCTTTTTTAATCGTCACATCAATTTTTCGATCTGATAAAAATTGTTTTGCTTCTGGTGTTAATTTTTGATGTTTCTCTAAAACAAATTGATTAAATGCTTTTTTTTTATACATCATACGTAGGTCTTTTTCTGTAAAAAAATACATTTAATACCCACCTCTCAACAATTTACTATAGATATTTTCTAAATCAGCTTGCTGAGGTTGTCTAGGATTGGTTATCGTGCATTGGTCTTTCATTGCTTTTTGAGCCATCTCAGGAATAGCTGAGATAAAATCATCTTTATCAATCTCAAATTCTTCAATAGTTTGAGGTAAGTCTAGTTGTTTCATTAACCGTTGTAGTTTAGAAATAAAAGCATAGACTGTAGATTTTTTCGTACCAGATCGTACCCCTAAAACATTTGCTATTTGATAGTACGTCTCTAAATTAGATGTTTCAAAATCATTATCAAGTTCTGCGTTATAAGCAATAACATGAGGTAATAACAGCGCATTCGCTCGTCCATGTGGGATATGAAATTTTCCACCTAAAGCATGAGCTAAACTATGACATATTCCTAAAGAGGCTTCATTAAATGCAATTCCAGCTAAACAAGAGGCATTATGAATCATCTCTCTTACGATTAAGTTATCTCCATCATTGTATGCCTTAACTAAATCATTCCAAATAATCTTGATTGCTTTTTCACTATTGGCATCGGTAAAGTCATTTGCTTTAGTTGAGGCTAAAGCTTCAATACAATGAGTAAACACATCAATACCAGTATCTGCCGTAATGTTTTTAGGGACTGTTAACACAATTTTTGGATCTAATATGGCAACGTTTGGAATCATTTTTTTATCTACTAACGCATACTTACTATCCGTTGATGGATCAGATATCACTGAAAATGATGTGACTTCGCTCCCAGTTCCACTTGTTGTTGGAATACAAACCAGTGATACATCAAGTGTTTGCTTAATCATTTGATAAATATAACGAATGGCTTTGGCTGCATCCATTGCAGAACCTCCACCAAGAGCAACGATACTATCTGGCTCGAAAGATAACGTAGAGACCAATCCTTTTGTTACAATATCAATCGTTGGATCTGGAGATATATCTGAAAAAATCGTGTATTCGACACCACTTTCCACAAACAGGCTCGTCATTATTTCTACTTTTCCACTGTTTACCATGTAAGGATCACACACTATTAATACTTTTTTTAAGGAAAGATTTTGTAATTCACTTAAAGAATCTGTTCCTGAAATAATATGGGTTGCGACTTGAAATTCATTTAACAACGTAACACCTCCTTTCTAACAATTTATTTTTTACTATGTATTTGAATCATGTCTTCTAAATCAAATTCTGTTTCTAAATTAAGCTGACACCAGTTTGATGACAACCCTATTTTTTCAATCACGGTTCTAGCATATTGTTGTTCTTTTTTTGAAAACTCATCACCCACACTTGTGATAATCCCCATAACTGGTACGCGAAAAACCTTTGAAAAATTAGGTGGGTAACTTATTTTCTTACATTGTATAGGGACTAAGAATAATGCGTAGCTAGCTGATTGTTGCAATGCAATAATGTGCTTATGCATCCACGGACTTTCTAAATAAGTATTAGGTACAATAATCGTTTTATCGGTATATAATACATTAGCTACTTTTTTTATCGGTGTTTGTGATTGTTCAATCCCTTGAGCAATCACTCTTGTCCCACTATTTTTAGGTCCTATAATAAGCACACGTTTTTTCATGTTCGTGTCACCTTAACAACTTCATAGTTCAATGTTTGCTTCAGTGTATTGACCACTGTTTGCAAAGCTTCCTCTACACTTTGAACATCTCCAGAAATCAAGACAGATCCTGTAAAACGATCCAAAAACCCAACTTGTACATCGGCACTTTTTCCTGCAATATCTGCTGCGATAATTGCTGTTTCAAAAGGAGAAATTGTCAAAATACCAATGGCTCCTTCATTTTCAATACCTAGAGACTCATAAATTTCTTCCATGGGAGAAGCTATCACATGAGCTAAGGTGACTTGTTTTCCTGGAACAGATTCTTCTATTACTCGTTTAACCGTATCATCTAACAAGTCAACTCACTCCTTTTTAATTACTCTCATCACTTAATGTCGGACCACTTTTACAAAGAAATCATACTCTTTAATCCAACTTTCAATTTGGTCTAACTCTGCATCAGTTAATGATGGATCGCCATCTACTGGATATTCCATACCTAATTGGCCATATTTATTCACACCTAATTTATGGTATGGTAATAAATCAATGCCTTTGAAGTTAGGATAATCTTTGTAAGGTAATAAGAAATTAATAATCTGCTCAATTTCTGGTTTACTATCATTAATCATTTTCAACATTGGCATTCTAATATGAACATCATGCCCATCTTCTAATAATTGTTTTAGATTTTCTAAAATTCGTTCATTGCTAACACCTGTTAGTTTATTATGTTTCACTGGATCCATATGTTTTAAATCATATAAAAATAAATCCACATAATCAGCAATTGCCATCAATCGATCCATTCGTGAGTGTCCACATGTTTCGATTGCTGTATTAATGCCGTCTGTCTTACATGCTTGTAATAACGCAAGTGCTGCTTCTGGTTGAGCAGTACACTCACCACCACTCAATGTCACACCGCCACCAGATTGTTCATAAAACTCATCATCTTCATGAATGATTTCCATTACTTCAGAAATAGAGCGAATCTCACCTGTTATATTCAACGCAGACATTGGACAAACTGCCACACATTCTTGACATCCTGTACACGCAATATCACGATTTACTTGGTGATTTCCTTTTTCATCAATATAATGAATTCCAACTGGGCAAGCATCCACACAAGCATGGCAATCACTACAAATACTTTCTTTATACATGACTTGAAATTTTCGTTCTAACCCTTCTGGATTAGCACACCATTGACATCTTAAAGGGCAGCCTTTAAAAAATACAATCGTCCGAATGCCAGGTCCATCATAAAGACTATATTTTTGGATATTAAAAACCATAACCTGTCTTTCGACTGAATCTATCAATTGATTCACCACTTTTCTAACTTATTGCTAAAATTTTGTTATCATTGTACGGCTGATAATCTCATCTTGAACGTCTTGACATAATTCAACGAAGAATGCACTATATCCTGCCACACGAACAATCAAATCACGGTATTGTTCTGGATGTCTTTGTGCATCTAGAAGGGTTTCATTATCAAGGTAGTTAAATTGCATTTCGCCATTTCCTAACACGCTCGCTGTTTTAAGTAATGTAATTAAACTATTTTCGCCTTCTTCTGTATCTAACATACCTGACATAATTTTAAAGTTGTGAACCATTCCCATATTCATTGTGTCATTGGCCATTTTAGAAACAGATTTAATAATCGCTGTAGGTCCCTTGAAGTCTGCTCCTTGTGTTGGGCTGATACCATCTGATAATGGAATCCATGCTTTACGACCATTGGCAGATGCTCCTGTCAACTGACCTAAAGGTGTGTTGTTTGAAATAGATAACGTTCCGTGACATAATTCTGAGAATAATGTTTTGTGTTTACGATGTTCTTTTTCTGTAAAGTGAATAAGATCTGCTGCAATTAAATCTGCATAGTCATCATCATTTCCATATTTTGGTGCATTTAAGCAATCTGTTCTAACTTGTTCATAACCAACAAAGTCTGCTTTTAGTGCTGTATTTAGTTCTTCAAGTGTGTATTTTTTCTCTTCAAAGACTAATTTTTTAATAGCTGCCATTGAATCTGCATACGTTGCCAATCCTGACCAAACCACACCAGGACCAAAGTTATACATCGCCCCACCACTTGATACATCTTTTCCATTTTCCATACAACCTTCATACATGATTGACATTAACGGTTTTGGTGCTAAATCTCGGTGAACACGTTGAGTGATAACCGTTGCGATGGATGATAATTCTGTCACATATTTGATTTGCTCTTTAACAGCTTCTTCAAATTGTTCATATGTTTTATATTGTGATACATCGCCTAAATCTGGACAAACTTGTTTACCATACCATAAAGGAACGCCTCTATTTAATACTAATTCAATACAAATTGGCCATTGTGTATAAGCTGTAGAAGTCCATTGATAAAGTCTTCCTGCTTTTTGCGGTTCGACACAACCCATCAAACAGTAATCACGTGCATCTTCAATCGACACACCTTTAGCTAACATCATCTTGATATGTGTGTCATCAAAATGACAGGCAGGGAACCCAATTCCAGCACGAACAACATCCACAATTTTTTTCAAGTATTCTCGAGGTGAGCGATTATGAATACGACAAGCTAATGATGGTTGGTACACTTTTACATGTCTCACAGCATCCATTAATAAATAAGTTAAATCATTGGTTGCGTCGTAGCCTTCACGAGTTACTCCGCCCACGCACATATTGACAAATGGTTGATAACCAGCAAAGAATTTAGAACCACCTTCACTTGTTATCCACATCATTTCTGACATTTTAATTAACATACAACCCGCTAATTCGAATGCTTCATATTCACTCATTCGACCTGTTTCGATATCATTTTTAAAGAATGGGTACATGTATTGATCCACTCGACCAATTGACATACCTGTTTGATTTTCTTCTACAACAAGTAGAGATTCAATGGTCCAAACGGCTTGAATTGCTTCCCAGAATGTTTCAGGTTTATGAGCTGGTACTCTCGCATTAATTTCTGAAATTTTTTGTAATTCTTTTTTACGTTGTGGATTCGTTTCTTTTGCTGCAAGTTGTGCTGCGTATTCTGACAAGCGGCGAGCGTAAATCATTACGCCTTCAGCTGTTTCAATGATTGATTTATAGAAATAAATTTTTTCGATATCTCCAGGATTGTCATAACTTAATTTATCTAATTGTTCTTGCGCTTCTTTTTGAACATCAAGCATCCCTTTTTTCATTAAGATGACATCATAACCAGGATTAGAATCTCCCCCACCGTTTAATGCGTGATAAGAGCAATCTGATACAAATGATTCACCAGAAATTTCCCAAACACCTGCTTCTCTAAATTGATCTTCACAGTATTCATCAATTGATTTGCCTTTCCAAAATGGAAATAACTCTTCTTTCATGATGCGTTTGTCTTCATCAGAAATATAAAATGGATCCTGTGGTCTACTAGAAATAGTATCAATTTCTTCTTCCATCCAACGCCATGCAATATCTGGTGAAAAAGATCCAGCTCTTGGTGCGCCATTTGGTGCACCAACAATTAATTCATTGTCTTGAATCACTAATGGTGCTGTCTCACAACTTTTCTTAAATGATTTTGAACGCAAAATATTTTTAGGCATTCCAGGATTTTCTCTAGCTATTTCGGTCATGACGCGCGCTTTATGAGTTGTGATAGTCGGTTTTTGTTTTAAATAATTTTCTTTCAACGCTTCTAACCTAGGTGTAACACCATTTGGAATCTCTGTGTGATTACCGCTTACAAAAGTTAAATCAACTGAATCTGTTTTTGTAATATCATCTGATACAGAAGCAAACATCTTCATCAAGGCTTGCTGTTCTTCTGTACTTAATTCTTTTGTTGCTTCAGCCAATTTAGCTGAAAATTCTTTAATATCCATCTTAATTCCTCACTTTACATAATGTTTTAAGCTAAAATTTTTCGTAAAATCTCTTCTAACATTTTTTCATGTGATTCTTCCTCAACACTGCTAGTATGTTCAACATACTTTGTTGAGTGACTAATTTCTCGCATATACGTTAAATCTGATGCTGTGATGTTTTTAGCACTAATACCTTTACCAGTTGTTAAACCACCTAATAAACAAGAAATTGATAACGTTGAATCAATTCCCATGCTAGCTAAGGACGACGGTGAATTAACGATCATTCGTCCGACAGGTTTCTTTAAGGCAAATTGGTTTAATATTTCTATATTGTTTGAATGGATCGCTATCGTATGACCGTTATTTTTTTCCCTTAATAACCGAATCGATTTTTCGCAGGCATGCATCCAATCAGGTTCTAAATAAAAAGCAATCACTGGGCATTTCATTTCATTAACAAAAGGATCTAGCTCATGCACATAATTTTTTTCCGATACTAGAATGTTGGTACTTTCTTCAACAGAAAAATGAGCCATTTTAGCTAATTCTCTAGCATTTTTACCAACGCATATAGGATTAATGCCATTATTTTTAGGCTGTAACAGATTAAGCAACTGATGTTCTTCTTCTTCAGATAGAAAATGAGCCCCTTTTTTTTGAAATTGTTTTTTCACTTCACTTGCGATGCTTTGTTCAACAATTAAATATTGTTCTGAACCTGGTAACATCCCGTTATCTAGCGAACGACTGTCTATCACTGACTGTACGGCATTTGAAATATTAGCTGTGTGTTCAATAAAAACTGGTGTTCCACCTGTTCCTCCATAAATAATCGGCTTTTGAGTGTTAGTTGTGTTGGTTATTTTTTCGGCCGAAATAATCATAGAAGTGTTTTTATGTGTCACTATTTCTAATATGCCACTTTCAGAAGTGGTCTCAAGACATGTGATACAGCCCACTGGCAAACCATATTTTTCACAAATATCTTTAACACCATTTACAATATGAATGGTTGTACGATAGGCTTGATTATCTGGAATAATAATAGTACTATTTCCCGATTTAATGCCGATAATAAGACTATATAAAGTGTTTAGGACGACATTATTTTCAGAAGGGAAGGCTACTACCACTCCTAAAGGCACACCTACTTTTAAAATATTCCCCGCAGAATCTTTTAAAAGCTCTCCAATACACTGTTGGTCGGGTAACTCTTTTTTTAATTGTGATAAAAAAGTATTTAATAACCATTCCTTGTCTTTTTTACACCCACGTTTTGTTTCATTGACTTCCATGTCTACAAAGTGTGCTAACTCAATTGTTATATCATCTATTAATTGATTAATGATTTTATCTAAGTAACTTTGCTTATAATCTTTAACTAAAAATTGAGCATTCCTTGCGTTTTCTACAAGAATTCTTGCTTCTTGGATTGATAACAGATCTTTGTCTGCTCTACTCATCTAAACAGCAGCTCCCTCCTCTTGAAGCGGTTCATCAAGTAATTGATAATACTGAATGATTTTATTTAAATCCATATGTGGTCCAGCAATCACTACCGAGCTATAAACTTCCGCTCCTAGTTTTTCTACTGCTGATGTTCCAGCTTCTACTGCTGCTTTACACGCAGCAACGTCACCTTTTACAATGACTGAAATATACCCTGATGCAACATTTTCATATCCGACTAACTCAACATCTGCCGCTTTGCACATGGCATCACACGCTTCTAGTACAAATACCAAACCAAATGTTTCGATTGCGCCAATTGCTTCAAAACTTTGCATCTGCATCCCCTCCTCTTTATCCATCAATACTGTGAACCGATACAATTTTTCCGATTGCTTCAATAGGTCTTGGCATGACGTTATGTGCTGTCAGTGTCCCAATTTCTTTCGCCGCTCTTGCCCCAGCTTCTACTGCACTCTCAACAGCCGCCACATCACCTTTAACCATGATAGTAACTAATGTCGATCCGATATTTTCATATGAAATTAATTCAACGTTGGCTGCCTTTAACATTTCATCGCATGCTTTTAATGCAGGCACTAAGCCGATTGTTTCGACTAAACCTAACGCTTCTTGGCCTCTGTATACCAAATTCAATCCCCCTTATTATCCAATTCACAAGTTATTAGAAAACATTATCTGTATGCCTTATTAACATATTTATCCACTGTTTTTCTTCCCTCTTCAGTAATGATGTAATACATCAATAACTCATCATTTCCATCAAGATTATAACTATCTAACTCAACTAAACCATTGGCTTCAAGTGCCATAAGGTGTTCTGAAAACAACCTTTGATTAAATTGTTTTTCTTCACCATATTGTGATTTCAATTGTGCCATCACTTCTTGGACATTATATTTTTTTCTATCGTACATTTGATTTAAAACAGCTGTTCTTGCAGGTAAAAGCATATTACGCTTCCCCCTTTCTGAATAAATCAAGTGGGTTCATTGTCACTAAAATAGCTCCCATAACAATTAAAATCGATCCAACAATCATCGTTGGTGTCAGTGTATCTCCTAAAAATAGAACACTAAATATGACACCCCAAAAAGCGTAAGTAACATTTAATGACATTCCAACGGCCGTTCCAACCATAGCGTTTGCTTTATACCAAGTTAAAAATGAAACCCCTGCACTTAATCCTGAGAAAATCAACCAAATAACTGGTGTAAAAGCTGATAGTGTATTAAATAATAAGTCTACTCCACCAATAATTGGTAAAATAAAAATAATCACTACAAGTCCTGAAACTAATTCTCGTAAATTTACAGCAACATCTGTGTCGATCATCGCGCCACCAAAACTTGAAAACACACCTTCTAATCCCCAACATACTGCAGCAACTAATGCACAAATAATTCCTAGTGTAAAGTTTGGTGCGCCTTCTGGAGCCACCATATTAATTGTAATAGCACCAAATACACAAATAATCATACCTATCACAATTCTTAGTGTTGGTTTTTGTTTTAAAAAGATCCAAGAAAATAATGCGCCAAACAAACTACAAGTTGCTGAAATTGGAATAGCGTATGCTCCTGCTAATGCTAATCCAACAAGATACGCACCATTTGCAATCGGGCCACCTAATAAAAATCCAACGACTAACATTTTGCCTGGTTTTGTTTTCACCATACGAATAATTTCTTTTAATCTACCTTCTTTAGCGTTATAAAATAATAAAAAGATTCCGGCAAAAAAATCATTTAACCCTGAACAAACAAAAGGAGCCGCTAAAATACCAGCTGCACTGGTTAAAGGATCATAACCACTAGCTACCACAACAAGAGTTGAATAAATGGCATAAGTAATACCTGATATTAATCCATTAGTAATCCCTTTCATTCTAAATTTTTTATTCACTAAGTTCATCTTTGTATCTGCGGATGAACATACCATGTTTTTCTGAGTTTCCATTAATGTACCCCCTTAATTTAGTTGTTGTTTCTTAATGGTAAAATATTTTCAACTTCACCATGTGGTCTAGGGATAACATGTACAGAAAGAAGTTCACCTACACGTTCTGCAGCACTTGCTCCAGCATCTGTAGCAGCTTTAACGGCTCCAACATCACCTCTTACCATAACTGTTACTATACCGCCTCCAACAAATTCACGACCAACTAATGATACGTTTGCTGCTTTCACCATGGCATCTGCTGCCTCGATTGAACCAATTAATCCTTTTGTTTCCACCATTCCTAATGCATCGTACTTCATCTTTTTTCCTCCTAGTGTAAAGCGTTTTCTTCTTTGTTTATAGTTATAATCTAGAACATCCCCTTAAGGTGAGAGTCAAACACATTTTTATGACTAATACACCAAACTTCCTGTACTACTGAGATCTATTTTTTCAGTTAACTAGAGTAATTGAGAATACTCTGTTAACCCACACACAAATATGATAATTTATATGCTTTTTTATTTTTAATCATTATTATTTATCTTTAAATAAAAAAATAAAAAACAACACAGATAATTGTGTTGTTTTTCACATTAAATAAATAAATAACTAGTTTAACTCTATTTTGTATTATGTTTTTCTACAAATATTTTTATTTTTTTTTTGACTCATAACAATTTTAAATTCAAAAAAATGGACATAAACCTTTATATTACAACGTTTATATATTTTTATAATACATGATTTTAAAAAAGTAAAACACTCTATTTAAAACCTTCCCCTAGGGACAAATTATATTCAATAACACACTAATTGATATTCATTACCATATACTACGACAAAAAAAGAAGCAATTTTTAAGCTCAAGATAAAGATCTTGTGCCAAAATTACTTCTTAAAGATGTTACTTTTTCTTAGTTACTGGTACTAATAATTCGACAACAAATGTATCCGTATTCATTGTTGACCAATAATCAATAACAAAACGCTCATATAATTCGTTGGAGTATTCATAATTATTTTCTTTTGCCCAATCCAACATTTTCGTATATTGTTTATTAATCTGAGACAAATCTCCTATATGATAACTTGATAAAAAAAGTTTCCCTCCAAATGACATAGTAGGAACACCTGACAATAAATTATTAACAGGCTTTTGTAATACTTTCACTTTAGAAGCATCATTAGACATTTTTTCCTGACCATTTTCATAATATAAAATCACCGGTCCACTAATTTGACAATCAATCGTCTCTAAATAATTTACCCATGGAATATTAATCACAGCATCCATATAGTTTTGATGAAATTCTTGTTCTAGGTACACGTAATCAAAGGAATCAAAATATTTTATATTAACATTTTGAATATTATTTTCGATTGCTATGGAACCTTCCCTTAACAACTCGACCCATTCTGTGATTGCTAAGTAACTATTTTTTATACGCTGTTCTTCTTCTTTTAACTCTGATTGCTTTGTTAAAAATTTTGGTTCTTTATAAAAGCTATCCAATGTTTTTTGGACATTACCCATTTCTTGTAATTTAAAACCCATTTGCTTGTAATATTTAATAATAGGAATTAAATTCATCGTTTCTTCTTTGTAATACCTGTAACCATTTTTTTCACTAACATAATCTGGAATGATTAAACCTAACTTTTCATAAAAGCGTAATGTTTTACGGGAAACATTACACATTTTTGCTACCTCTCCAATCGAGTACATTCCCTTACAATCCCTTACATCACTCATTTGAATCTCCATTCCACACAACTAACACTATATAAACTAAATATACCATAAGACATTAAAAAAATGCCATCACTTTTTAATTATGTCATATTTTTTATATTATATTATTTTTTCTATGTTTTTAATTATTCGACATCCTTTTTTATTTTTCAACTCTACGATATACTTACAAACAAAGACTAGTAAAGGAGCTTTAATATGACGCTTTATTTAAAAGATGATACAGATACTCAATATTTTGGAGAAAGACTCTCAGAATTAGCACAGCCAGGAGATGTTTTTATTTTAACTGGAGAATTAGGTGCTGGTAAAACAACTTTTTCAAAGGGATTTGCAAAAGGCTTAGGTATTACACAAATGATAAAAAGTCCCACCTATACACTAATACGCGAATATGATAACGGAAGACTTCCTTTATACCACATGGACGTCTATCGCCTAGAAGGGGCAAGTGATGATTTAGGATTAGAGGAATACCTAGATGGTGAAGGGGTATGTTTGATTGAATGGGGAGAATTAATTAAGGATACAATAGATAACACATTTATCGAAATTATACTTCATAAAACTTCTGAAGACACCAGATTTATCACTATAGAAAACTATGGTGAAACTGAGCGTTATAACCAAATTAATGCGTTAATGACTGCACTAGAAGAGGATCAAAAAAATGACTGAATTTAATATTACACTTCGTCAGGCTATACCTGATGATGCAAAAAATTTAATTAATGCTATTAGCCAACTTAATCAAGAAACACCTTATCTCGTTGTTAGCCCTCATGCTTTAAACATGTCGCCAGACACTATGGCTCATGAAATAGACTATATTTATAATGCATCTAATCAATTTATTCTATTAGCCTTAAATTATAATGATATTATAGGAGTTGCTACTATTGTAAGTGATGATGATACTGCTTTTCAACATGTTGGAGAATTAGGAATTACTATAAAAAAAGAATTTTGGGGACTCGGTTTAGGAACTGCCATGATTGAAGAGTTAATCCAATTATGTTTAGATTACCAAATCACTAAACGTATTGAAATAAATGTCCAGACTCGTAACGATAGAGCTCTTCGTTTGTATGATAAAATGGGATTTTCTCTAGAAGGAATAAAAAAAAAGGCCTTTTTATCTGAACAAAATGAATTGATTGATATTGCGATACTGAGCTACTTACTACTTTAACCACTTTAAAAAAATAAGACTCAACGACTTCATAAGTGTAGTCGTTGAATCTCGTTTATCTTTTAGATGTTTTTTTCTTTTTGCGTTTTGGCTGATTTTTTTTCTTATCATTTGATACTTTTTTTGTGGCGGAATGATGTGTTTGTTTCCTACCGTGTGTTGAATCTTTTTTAGATTGGGAACGATTTGAGGACTTCTTCTTAGAATTTTTTTTCCCTGATTTTTTTTGACTTTTTTTACTAGAATCTTTCGATGATTCTTTTTCACGTGAATGTTTCGCTTTTACTTTATTTGATGCCTGTTTTTTCTTCCATAAAAACCACACGGCGCCTCCTGTAGCAATGACTGCTACAATAACCAGTATCCACTTTAAAATAGAAAGGGCTTGTTTTGTCTTTGTTTTTGTACTTTTTTCAGTACTTTCTTTTTCGTTCTGGTTAGAAGAAGCTGTATTAGCTATTTCTTGTGATTTGCTATTACTGCTACTCGTACTTGTTTCTTCGGTATTAGAGCTGCTTACTTTACCAGAGTCTTCCGTACTTTCTTTGGTCTTATCGTCAGACTCTTTCTTTTGTTCAGACTCTTTAGTTTCCTCTGTAGCAATGACTTTCCCCTTATCAAAGTCATACCGAACATCTGTTGATTTATCTCCTTCAGCATCTAGCATTCCTACCATTGCTTCTTTTGTTCCTTTAGGAATTGGTACCTCAAACTCTCCTTTATCATTTGCTACAATAGATCCAGCAAGATTTGTCAGAAAAATATTGGCATTTGGTGTTGTTTTTCCTGTTAGAACATTTCTTTCTTTATCATAAGTTAAATCATAAAGAAGCTTATCTGAACCAGATGAATAAGCTACCGTAGAAAAACCTAAGAATCCAAATACCAAGAATCCCATTATAACTAATTTTTTCCAATTTTTTAACATATTTTTTCCTTTCTAGTTCATATCAACCAATAGTTCAACTGGACAATGATCACTTCCAAATATTGTTGATAGAATATCTGCACTTTTCAATTTATTTTTTAATTTGTTTGACACACAAAAATAATCAATACGCCATCCTGCATTATTTTTTCGTGCATTAAAGCGATAGCTCCACCAACTGTAAGCACCCTCTTTATTAGGATAAAAATAACGATAAGTGTCAATAAATCCTGAATCTAATAATTGTGTAAAAGCATCTCTTTCTTGATCGGAAAAGCCAGGTTTTTTACGATTATTCTTCCAATTTTTCAGATCGATGTTTTCATGAGCAACATTTAAATCTCCACATAAAATGATCGGCTTTTCTTCATCTAGCTTTACTAAATATTTTTTAAACTGCTCCTCCCAATCCAAACGAAAATCCAATCGTTTTAATTCTGGTTGTGCATTTGGTGTATAGCAATTCACTAAGTAAAAAGTATCAAATTCAAGCGTTAATAAACGGCCCTCTGCATCAAACTCCTTAATACCCATACCTTTCTTCACAGAAATAGGTTCAATTTTAGTGAAAACAGCCACACCAGAATAACCTTTTTTTTCTGCATAATTCCAATATTGATAATAACCAGGTAACGCCATTTCAATTTGCCCTTCTTGTAATTTCGTTTCTTGTAGTGAAATAATATCTGCATCTATTTGCTTTATGTCTTCATAAAAATTCTTTTTCACAATTGCACGTAACCCATTGACATTCCAAGAAATAAACTTCATAGTCGTCCTCCTAAAATTATCTATAATTGTATTTTATCATAATTGCACTGAATATTGTGCTTTTTATCCGATTTATAAACAGAACGATATGATGAGCAATCATACTTTTTCAATAGATTTTATGTTAAAATGAAACCACTATAATTATTCTAACTAAGAGAGGGTATTAGCGTGACGACACAAACTATTGTTCAACAATTTCCGAATATAACTATATTAACAAATGAACCTTTATCACATTATACATATACTAAAACCGGTGGTCCTGCTGACTTTTTAGCATTTCCTACATCCAAAGAAGAGGTTCAATCTTTAATTAATTTTTGCCAAAAAAGGGGACTAGAATGGATTTGTCTAGGAAATGCCAGTAATTTAATCGTTCGAGATGGTGGCATTAAAGATGTTGTTATCATGTTAACTCAAATGAAACAAGTCATCATTCACAATACAACAATAGTTGCTGAATCGGGAGCAAAACTTATTGATGTGACTTATGATGCTTTAAAACATGACTTAACTGGATTAGAATTTGCTTGTGGCATTCCTGGAAGTATCGGAGGAGCGGCATATATGAATGCTGGTGCTTACGGTGGTGAGTTGGCAGATGTTTTTTACTCAGCTGAGGTTATTTTAGAAGATGGATCAATAAAGACCTTTTATAAAGAAGATATGACATTTTCTTATCGTCATAGCATCATCCAAACTCTAAAAGGAATTGTTTTATCCGTGACCTTCCATTTAGAGAAAGGACAACACACGGTAATAAAAGAAAAAATGGATGAACTAACCTATTTACGTGAATCAAAACAACCTCTTGAATACCCATCGTGTGGTAGTGTCTTTAAACGACCAGAAGGTTATTTTACTGGAAAATTAATACAAGACGCCGGTTTACAAGGACACATGATTGGTGGAGCACAAATTTCAGAAAAACATGCAGGTTTTATTGTTAATATAAATAAGGCAACCGCAACAGATTATATTACACTAATTCAATACATCCAAGACATTATTCTAGACAAATTCCATGTTTCTCTTGAAACTGAAGTAAGAATTATTGGTAGAAAACAAAAAGTGTGACATTGTTATATAACGATGTCACACTTTTTGATTAGGATAAATTGAGTCATTATTATTCATTAAATAAGAAGCAATAATAACAAAAAATGCATATGGCAATAATTCAAAACCAAATATTTCTCCTGCAATAAATAATGGAGCAACTAATGTATTGGTCGCACTGGCAAAAACTGAGGCGAAACCTAATGATGCGACAAATTCAACAGGCAACCCACATAAGTGTGCCAAAAGAACACCACACGTTGCACCAATCGAAAATAGAGGTGTCACTTCCCCGCCTTGAAAACCAATAGATAAGGTGAAAACAGTAAAGATTGATTTTAACAGAAAATCATATGAATAAACTGTCCCTTGGTAAAATGCTGCTTCAATCAAATTGCTACCAAGCCCTGAATATCTCCCCCGTCCAGCAATAATCAACCCCACCATTAAAATAACTGAAAAGAAAAACATTTTTTTATAAATGGGCCATTGTATCGATTGAATGAATAATTTTGTTTTTTCTAAACTAATTGAAAATAACCGTCCCACTAAACCAAAGATACATCCCAATAAGCATAACACTAAAATCAATCTGATAGTTAATTCTGGATACGTTCCTATTGTTGTAGAAAAAGCTGTTAAACCAAGAAATTGTGACATATAGCTTGACGTAACTGCTGCGACACTGGCTGAAAGAAGAGACTCAATTGATAAATAGCCTACAGCTAAAATTTCCATTGAAAAAAAAGTTGCTGCAATCGGCGTGTGAAATAATCCTGCAAATCCTGCCGCCATTCCTGTTACTATTATCATCTGTTGTTTTTTTTCATGGCTTGGTATAAATTTTTTCCAAACGTGTCTAGAAAACCAATTAGTAAAGGTTCCACCAATCTGAATTGCCACGCCTTCCCTACCAGCACTCCCACCGACTAAATGAGTCAGCCATGTACTAAGTGTAATAATTGGTATCAATCTAACTGGTATTACATCACGATTATTCTGCCCTACTTCAAACAATAAGGTCATTCCCTTACTACTTTCCTTGCCATAAGATTGATATAGCCATTTAATAAATAAACCTATAATCGGTAAGAAAAATATAAAAAACATAAAATATTGTACTCTAATATTTGTAACAAATAATAATACTTTACCAAAAATACATTCAAGTATACCTACAAAGATTCCGATAATCAATCCAAAAATCATCCACAAAATATGTCTTTTAACTTTCCCCATCTTCTCACCCTTCTTTTTACACAAAAAAAGCCACACACCAAAACTAGTATGCAGACATCATTAGCTAAACATGAATTTAGTTAATAATTTTTCAAGGAAACTTTCATTTCCGCTGAACTTAACCTTATTTTAAGCATTTAAATGGAAAATATCAATAGGATATTCTTTATATAAAGAAAGAAGGTATAATACTCATGGTGTTTTAATGTTTAAAAAGTCTAATAAAATTCATATAAAATAAATAATTAGGACACATTTAATTGATAATATCCAAATGTATTCGATTTTATTATTTTTTTAAGTAGGTTTAATAAGTTGTTTATTTTCAGTACGTTATATTCTATTTATCAGGAGGGTTCAAATGGCTTTATTATTAATTGAAATTGCTATCATGATAGCAACTATTATTTATGGTTTGATGAAAGGTGGTGCATTAGGTTCTGGTGTTTCTGCAATTGTTGCCCTATTTATCATGCTGTTTATTTTTAAACTTCCACCATCTTCTCCACCTGTTACAGCTGTTCTTATTATTATGTCAATTGGCATTGCTAGTGGAGCATTACAAGCATCTGGTGGAATGGACTACATGATTCGCGTTGCCACTAAAATTATCCAACGTTTCCCGAAAGCGATTACAATAGTTGCACCTCTTGTTTGTTTCTTGTTTGTTTTCGGTATGGGAACAGCAATGATTGCACTATCTCTTGAGCCAATTATTTCAGAAACTGCTTTAAAATCTAAAGTCAATCCAAAAGGTGCTTTAATATCATCTGTTTTGGCCTCAAACATGGCATTACTTTGTAGTCCAGCATCATCATCCACTGCTTATGTCGTAACATTATTAGCTGCATATGGTATAACTTTAGGTACCTATTTGTCCATTGCACTACCTGCTACATTATTATCCATTATTATTTTAAGTATATTACTTACTATTGTTAATAAAAAATTGCCGTTTGATGAATCAATTCTAGAAGATATAATTATTGAAAATGAAGAAAAAGAGTTAAGTCCTGCCGCAAAAAAATCTACATTAGTATTCTTACTCTGTGTTTTAGCCATTATTATTTTGGGACTATTTCCCAGTCTCTTACCAGAGTATAATGTAGATGGAAAACCAATAAAAATTGCAACTGCTGACTTAGTTCAGATGTTTATGTATTTGTCTGCTGCAATCAATATCATGCTCTTTAAAGTGAAATCAAAAGATATTTTACATGCTCCAGCTACTGCTAACGCTTTAGGAGCAACCTTAATTGTATTAGGTCTTGGATGGGTTGGTTCAACTATCTTTGGCGCTCCAAAAAATCAAGCTGTTTTAGTGTCAAGTGTCGGACAGATACTAGCTGACTATCCTTGGGTTATCATCTTTATCTGTGCGTTTGTTGCGATGATTATTGGGGCTCAAACGGCCGTTGCAGCAATTATTTTCCCATTAGCACTGACACTAGGGATATCACCAATGTTACTTATTATTATTGTTCAGTGTCTAAATGTTAACTTTGTGATTCCAGCACAACCGACGTTGTTACTTGCAGTTGAATTAGATAGAACTGGGCGGACTAAGGTCTTTAGTTTCATCATACCAGGAATAATTATAACCGCACTTTCTATTGCTCTATCTTATGGTATCACACTATTTATGTAATCATTGAATATTAGGAGGATATACTATATGTATAAACAAATTGAAACATTAATTAATCAAAAACAACACACTTATTTCCAAACAAGCGATAAAATTTGGGATATTGCCGAAACAAAATTCCATGAAAAAGAATCAGCAGACGTGTTGATTAATGTATTAAAAGAAGAAGGATTTAGCATAGAAACAAATATTGGAGAGATTGACACAGCATTTGTTGCAAGTTTTGGAAATGAAGGTCCTGTCATTGGATTTTTAGGGGAATATGATGCACTACCTAGCATGTCTCAAAAAGCAGGTTCTACACAAAAAGAAGCAAATCCGGATACAGAAAACACAAATGGACATGGCTGTGGACATAATTTACTTGGTACAGCTTCACTTGCTGCTGCAATTGCGACCAAAGATTATATTACAGAGCACAATATCCCTGCGCAAATTAAATATTTTGGTTGTCCTGCTGAAGAAGGCGGATCTGGAAAAACATTTATGGCAAGAGCTGGTGCTTTTGATGGATTAGATATGGCGATTTGTTGGCATCCAGGAACAGATAATGCCATTTGGGGTGTAAAAACACTAGCTAATATCCAAGCAGCTTTTGAGTTTAAAGGAAAATCAGCTCATGCTGCAAATGCTCCAGACATGGGACGTAGTGCACTTGATGCTTGTGAGTTGATGAATGTCGGTGGAAATTACCTTCGTGAACATGTGACACCAGAAGCAAGATATCACTATGCGTATATGGATGCTGGGGGTGTAGCTCCTAGTGTTGTCCAAGATCATGCAAAACTTTTATATTTAATTCGTGCACCAAAAGGAAGCCAAGCAAAAGAAATTTATGATCGTTTATGTAAAATTGCAGAAGGCGCGGCTCTTATGACTGAAACAGAAGTAACCGTACATTTCGACAAAGCTTGTTCAAACTATATTCCAAACGTTGTGTACTCTCGCATTATGGGAGACGTGATGATGCATTATGGTGGACCGGAATTTGATGAGGAAGATCAAGTATTTGCTAAAGCAATTCATGATACATTAACTGAAGAAGAAAAACAATTTAGGATGGTTCCACCGGCTACACCTGTTGAACAAAAAGTCTTAAAAGAAAATGTGGGTAAAGTATTAGCTGACTATGTTTATCCATTCAATGAGGTATTAACTAACGTTACCCTTCCTGGTTCATCTGATGTAGGAGATGTCAGTTGGATTGTCCCAACGGTTCAATGTATCGTTGCAACAGAAGTTCAAAATACCGCCATGCATACATGGCAATGGGTTACAAACGGAAAAAGTGGTATCGCTAAAAAAGGAATGATTCAAGCAGCTAAAATCATGGCAGCAACAGCTGTTAAAGTGCTTGAAGAACCTGAGTATATTGATCAAGCGAAGGCTGAGCTAAAAAATATAACAGATGTAACGCCTTACGTGAATCCAATTCCAGCAGACGTAAAACCAAATAGTTTAGCTTTCTAACCAAATAAAGGTGAAGCAATTAATTTTGCTCCACCTTTTTTATTATTTAATTTTAACAATCGTTCTTCCTGAATGCGTTCCTTCTAATAATTGTTTCGTCACTGGAACGATATCCTCTAACGAGATTTCATTAGCTATAGTCGCGTCAATCATCTCTTTTGTGATACTGTCTTTAATTGTATCCCATAACGCAGATTTTTCTTCTGTTGTTAATTGAACTGAATCAATTCCGAACATGGTTACACCGCGTAAGATAAACGGTAAAACTGTCGTGCTAAATTTAATACCGCTTGCATTTCCACATAGAGAAATTCCCCCACCGTATGAAATTTTAGGTAGTATTGCTTCTAGTGTTGCCCCACCAATCGTATCAATGACATAATCAAATAATTGTTTTTGTAATGGACGAGTATTTTCAAGTATTTCTTCGGTACTAATAATATGTTGTACGCCTAAAGAATCCAAATAATCCGTCGATTTTTTGCGTGTTAATGCGGTGATATTGTTAAATCCTTTAGCTTTTAATAAATTAATCGCCATACTTCCAACTCCACCTGTTGCTCCGGTTATTAAAATACTGGACTCTTTGTTTTCACCTAAACCAACAGATTCTAGACGATGAATCGCTTGAGCGGCTGTTATTCCAGCTGTCCCAACAAACGCAGCTACTTTTAAATCTAAATCTTGTGGCACAACTTGAATCCATTCACCTGGAATACGTGCTATTTCACTAAAACCTCCTGTGTGACTTACCCCTGTCCCTTGACCAGTTACAACTACTCTATCGCCAACAGATAATCCTTCGTGAGTTGTTTCTATAATAGTTCCTGAAAAATCGATACCAGGAATCATAGGATATGACCGAATAACTCCCCCATTTTTTATCGTTGCTAAGGCATCTTTATAATTTATCGCTGAATACTCAACTTCAACCAGTGTGTCTCCTTCTGATAATCTGTCAACTGACCAATCTTCTATACTTGAGATAATGCTATCATCTTTTTCACTAACAATAAGTGCTTTGAATGTTTTATCCATCATTTACATCGTCTCCTCATCTCTTTAATACACTTAGTTTATCATAAAAAAACAACAAATTGGGATATCAAAAAAATGAATTGATTTGTTGAAAATCATCTTGTATACTACCATCAGAAAGTAAACTAAAAGTTTAATATAAATAAACATCTATCATTTTAAGTTTAGTATATATAAACTATTAGACTGGAGGTGTTGACCATACTTATCGGGAAAAAAATTAAAAACTTACGAATACAAAAAAATTTAACACAAGAAGAATTAGGAGAACGAACAGATCTCACAAAAGGATACATTTCTCAATTAGAACGAGATTTAAGCTCCCCTTCTCTAGAGACATTTTTCTCCATTTTAGAAGTATTAGGTGTTTCTCCAAAACAATTTTTTGATGAAAAACATCAAAAACAACAAGTCGTCTATCCTAAAGAAGATCAAACCATTCACCTTGATGAAGATAAAGGATATGAAATAAATTGGTTAGTTTCTGACTCTAATGAAAATGAAATGGAACCTATATTATTAACTCTAGAAAAAAAAGGAGAATACAAAGAATTTGAACCATCACAATCCGAAACATTTGGTTATGTGTTACAAGGAAAAATCTATGTTACCATAGGTGAAGATACCTATATTGCTTCAAAAGGTGAAAGTATTTATTACCAAGCACTCAACCAGCACCAAATATCTAATGCTCACGATGGAGTTAGCAAACTCCTCATTGTTGCAACAAATTCTTATTTATAGTAAAGGTGGGAGAAAATGAGTCACACAATTATTGAATTTAAAGATGTCGTGAAAGAATACGACGACACCACTGTATTAAAAAAAGTGAGTTTTGAAATCGAACAAGGAAAATTTTATACCTTATTAGGTCCATCAGGATGTGGAAAAACAACGATTTTACGTTTGATTGCTGGTTTTAGCGAACCAACATCTGGAGAAATTTTATTTGATGGAAAAGTGATTAATAAAGTTCCTGCAAACAAACGTAAAGTAAATACTGTATTCCAAGATTATGCTCTTTTTCCTCATATGGATGTTTATGAAAATGTGGCATTTGGGTTAAAAATCAAAAAATTACCCAAAGAACAAATTGATGTAAAAGTACGTGAAGCTCTACGTTTGGTTCAGTTATCTGGTTTAGAAGAAAGACAAATCAGTGAGATGTCTGGTGGGCAAAGACAACGTGTGGCAATCGCTCGTGCGCTTGTAAATGAACCTGAAATTTTACTATTGGATGAACCTTTATCTGCTCTTGACTTAAAATTGCGAACAGCCATGCAATCAGAGTTACGTGAACTACAAAAGCGGTTAGGCATTACCTTTATTTTTGTTACTCATGATCAAGAAGAAGCTTTAGCTATGAGTGATGAAATTTTTGTTATGCATGATGGGAAAATCGAACAAAGTGGCTCTCCTTCTGATATTTATGATGAACCGATTAACCGTTTTGTAGCGGATTTTATTGGAGAAAGCAATATTGTAAAAGGGGTTATGATTGAGGATAACTTAGTTGAATTTGTCGGAAAACAATTTGAATGTGTCGACAGTGGTATGAGGGAAAATGAGCCCGTTGATGTAGTAATGCGTCCTGAAGATATTTCCCTAGTACCTGTCGAACAAGGAAAATTAAAAGCGACAGTTGATACCTTATTATTCAGAGGGGTTCATTATGAAATTTTCTGTATTGATTCTGAAGGAAATGAATGGGTGGTGCATTCAACTAAGAAGCCACTTGAAGGACAAGCAGTTGGTTTATTTTTTGAACCAGAAGACATTCATGTCATGCGTTTTAATGAATCAGAAGAAGATTTTGATGCCAGATTAGAAAGTTATGACGACTAAGGAGGGTTGATAAGTGACACAATCAAAACGATTCTATACTATTCCCTATTTTTTATGGATAGCTCTATTTGTTATTGCACCAGTAATTTTAATTATTTATCAATCATTTTTTGATATTAATGGGCAATTTACTTTAAGTAATTACCAACAATATTTAACAAGTAAAACTTACTTGAGTATGACCTTTAACTCATTATTCTACGCTCTACTTATTACCTTATTTACACTAGTGATTAGCTATCCAACAGCTTATTTTTTAACAAAATTAAAACACAAACAACTGTGGCTCATGTTAATTATCTTGCCCACTTGGATTAACTTGTTGTTAAAAGCTTATGCGTTTATTGGGATTTTTAGTATCCATGGTGGAATCAATAATTTTCTAGATACTGTTGGTATTGGGACGCAACAACTTCTTTTTACAAATTTTAGTTTTTTAACCGTTGCGACCTATATTGAAATCCCATTTATGATTTTACCTATTTTTAATGCCTTAGAAGAAATTAACCCTTCTCTTGTGTTTGCCAGTCGTGATTTAGGCGCGAGTAATTTTGAAACATTTAGACGTGTCATCTTCCCACTATCTTTAAATGGCGTAAAAAGTGGTGTGCAAGCCGTATTCATCCCATCACTTAGTCTATTTATGCTAACTCGCTTAATTGGGGGAAATCGTGTGATAACACTTGGAACGGCCATCGAACAACATTTCCTTGTCACACAAAACTGGGGGATGGGCTCAACTATTGGTGTCGTTCTGATTATCGCGATGTTTATCATTATGATGCTAACCGGCGAGAAGAAAAAGAAAGGAGCGAAGAAAAAATGAGCAACCATAAATTTAATTGGAGCCATCTCTATTTGATTTTAGTTTTCATTATTCTGTACGCACCTATCTTTTATCTAATTTATTATTCATTCAACGCCGGTGGAACGATGACATCATTTACCGGATTTACGTTAGAACATTACCGAGCTGTCTTTGAAGACACCAGGTTAATTGGCATTGTGATAGACACGTTCTTACTAGCTTTTCTATCTGCTTTAATCGCTACTATTATTGGAACGTTTGGTGCAATGGGGATTCACTACACCAAACAACGTGGCGTACGAAATACATTACTAAGTTTAAACAATATTTTAATGGTGTCTCCTGATGTTATTATTGGGGCAAGTTTTTTAATCCTATTTACTTTTCTAGGGACTTGGTTTGGGTTTCAATTAGGTTTTATGTCTGTACTACTCTCTCATATTGCTTTTAGTATCCCGATTGTCGTTTTAATGGTCTTGCCAAAAATGCAAGAGATGAATCCATCACTTATTGATGCTGCACGAGATTTAGGAGCAAACAACTGGCAGGTACTAAGACAAATTATTTTACCTTATTTAACACCAGGAATTATTGCCGGATATTTTATGGCATTTACCTATTCATTAGATGATTTTGCTGTGACGTTTTTTGTAACAGGGAATGGATTTAGTACTTTATCTGTTGAAATCTATTCTCGTGCTAGACAAGGGATTAGTTTAGAAATCAACGCTCTTAGTGCTCTACTCTTCCTATTTTCTATTTTGTTAGTGACTGGGTATTACTTTATCAGTAAAGACAATAAACCAAAATACAAAAAGAAAAAAACACAAAAAATAGGAGGTAAATAAGATGAAGAAACTCAATGCTCTTTTTTCAGGTATTCTTCTTATCATTGTCCTTCTAGCTGTTACTTCTTTTAATCTTGAAAAAAACAATGGTGCCTCTGGTGGTCGTGTATTAACTATCTATAATTGGGGAGATTACATTGACCCTTCGCTAATCAAACGATTTGAAAAAGAATATAACTATAAAGTCATTTACGAAACCTTTGATTCGAACGAAAGCATGATGACCAAAATCAAACAAGGTGGAACAGCCTATGATTTAACCATTCCCAGTGAATACATGATTCAAAAAATGGTGAAACAAGATATGCTCATTCCGCTTGATCATTCTAAAATCAAAGGACTAGAAAACATAGATAGTCGTTTTTTAAATATTCCATTTGACCCTAAAAACAAATTTTCTATCCCCTATTTTTGGGGAACATTGGGAATTATATACAATGATGAATTCGTTAAAGAGGGTCAGATTAAACATTGGGATGATTTATGGAATCCCTCACTAAAAAATAATGTGATGTTAATTGACGGAGCTAGAGAAGTCATGGGATTGGCTTTAAATAGTGACGGGCATTCATTAAATAGTAAAAATGATAAACAACTAGATAATGCTTCAAAAAAATTAGATGGACTAAGTTCCAACGTCAAAGCGATTGTAGCTGATGAAATCAAAATGTACATGATAAATGGTGAAAGTGCTGCTGCGGTCACATTTTCTGGTGAAGCTGCTAGTATGCTAGAAGAAAATGAGCACTTGCATTATGTGATTCCAGAAGAAGGCTCTAATCTTTGGTTTGATAATTTTGTGATCCCAAAAACAGCAAAAAATATTGATGGTGCGTATGATTTTATTAACTTTATGTTAAAACCAGATGTCGCTGCTCAAAATGCCGAATACATTGGTTACTCTACGCCAAATAAAAAAGCGTTAAAAATATTACCTAAAGAAATTACAAGTGACCCACAGTTTTACCCAAGTGACAAAATTATCGAGCACTTAGAAGTGTATGAGGATTTAGGACAAACCTATTTAGAACGCTATAATGATCTATTCTTAAAATTTAAAATGTATCGTTAAAGATAGGATTTTTTCCTATCTTTTTCTTTATTCAATAAAATCTCTAAAGTAGGTGCTTAAATTGTTTTATATTCGCTCTTTTTTCATGTATAATCAAACAAATAGAATATTTTGAAGAATTGGAGGTAGTCAATGGAAATCATCGAAAAAGCCCCGGCAAAAATAAATTTGGGACTTGATGTCCTATTTAAACGTGATGATGGGTATCATGAACTTGAAATGATTATGGCAAGTGTCGATTTATCTGACCGCTTAATTTTAAAACCTATTTCAAAAGATGATATCATTATCAAAACAGACAATGGCTTCCTACCAGTAGACCGTAAAAATAATATTTATCAAGCAATTGATATCATGAAAAAAACATATGGGTTCACTCAAGGTGTTGAAGTAAATTTAAAGAAAAACCTACCCGTTGCAGCTGGTTTAGGTGGAGGTAGCAGTGATGCTGCTGCTGCGTTTAGAGGGGTCAATCGCTTGTTTGATCTTGGTGCGACATTGGAAGAAATGGCAGAATTATCCGTTCCCATTGGCACAGATATTCCATATTGTCTTTATGGGCAAACAGCTCTTGTGACAGGCGTTGGTGATTGTGTGAAACCACTATCTCATCCAATGCCACAGTGTTGGATTGTTCTAGTCAAACCCAAAATCAGTGTATCCACTCCTCGCGTGTTTTCAAAAATACAAGTTGACTCACTTTCGCATCCAAATATAAAAGCTATATATCATGCAATAGAAAACCAAGATTACCAAGAAATGATTCAACATTTGGGGAATTCTCTAGAATCTTACACGATGGAAGTTTTTCCTATTGTTAAATATGTTAAAAATAAAATGCTAGAATTCGGAGCAGATGCAGCCGTCATGAGCGGCAGCGGTCCTACCGTTCTTGCGCTTTGTAAAAAACGTTCACGAGCTGTCCATGTGGCAAATGCTTTAAAAGGATTTTGTGATGAAGTGTATTTAGTTAGGACATTAAACAGATAAGAAGTAGAAACTATCCTGCTTTTTATCTGTTTTGTTATGGACAACCGATTAACTATTCTTGCTTTATTTTGACACAAGTGTTATGATTCTTTTGGTTTTAAAACGTAATACTTACGATTAAAGGAGGTTACCATGAACTATATTGATGTCAAACACCTCACATTTTATTATGACGATGAACCCGTCCTAGAAGACGTTTCTTATACAGTCAGTCCAGGAGAATTTGTCATATTAACTGGTGAAAATGGTGCGGCAAAATCAACATTAATCAGAAATACATTAGGGTTATTAAAACCTGATGAAGGAGAAGTCTACATCTCTCCTACCAATATAAATGGCGATAAATTAACAATTGGTTATATTCCCCAACAAATTGCTTCTTTCAATGCTGGATTTCCTAGTACTGTTTTAGAATTTGTTCAATCAGGCCGTTTTCAACGTGGAAAGTGGTTTAAACGATTAGATACTATTGACCATCAACATGTTGAAAAAGCACTGAACTCTGTCGGTATGTGGGATATGAGAAAAAAACGGATTGGTGATTTATCTGGTGGGCAAAAACAACGCGTCTGTTTAGCACGCGTATTTGCAACTGATCCTGATTTGTTTGTCTTAGATGAACCAACAACAGGTATGGATGAGTCATCTCGTAATGATTTTTATAAACTACTTCAACATAGTGTCAAAGAGCATAATAAAGCGATTTTAATGGTGACACATGATCATGAAGAAATCAAAGAATATATGGATCGACATATCCACCTTGTTAGAAAGGAGGAAACTGAATGGAGATGTTTTCATATGAGTTCATGAGGCGAGCATTAATCGCTGCTTCCATGATGGCAGTCATTGCACCATCATTAGGTGTCTTTCTTGTGCTACGTCGCCAATCGCTCTTAGCAGATACTCTATCCCACGTCTCTCTTGCCGGGATTGCACTAGGTTTTTTCATTAATGTTAATCCAACTGTTACCACATTAATTGTCGTAATTGCTTCTGCTTTTGTTTTAGAATATATTAAAAACTTATACAAATCGTATTCAGAAGTATCTACTGCTATTTTAATGTCTGGCGGATTAGCTGTAGCCTTAGTATTGATGAATTTGACTAAGGGTAAAAATTCCATGAATATTCAACAGTATTTATTTGGTTCTATCGTGACCATCAATTGGCAACAAGTAAAAATTTTGGCAATTCTTTTAGTCATCATTGTTGGACTATTTTTAGTTTTAAGAAAACCAATGTATGTGTTAACGTTTGATGAAGATACAGCTCATGTTGATGGACTACCAATCCATGTGTTATCTATGCTATTTAATGTTATTACAGGTGTTGCTATTACCGTCATGATTCCTATTGCTGGTGCCCTACTTGTTTCAGCCATTATGATTTTACCAGCAACCATTTCAATGAAGATTGGAAAAACATTCTCAACTGTTATCTTAAGTAGTATCGTTGTTGGGTTTATCGGTATGACATCAGGACTAATTACTTCATACCAACTAGATACACCACCTGGTGCAACTATTACATTAATTTTTATTGCCATGTTTATTCTAATCAATTTACTAACTAATGTTCGTAAAAAAAACAGACAGATTTCCAAATAATCTGTTCGTTTTTACGAACATTTTTTATTTATTTTTAAAAATACTTTGCTTTTTTGGAATTTAATACTATAATAGTTTATATTACTTAAATTTAACTTTAAAAGGAGTATCTTAATGAAAATAAAACGAAGTGAACGATTGATTGATATGACTGCTTATATCTTAAATCATCCCCATACATTGACTCCTCTGACTTATTTTGTTAAAAAATACGAATCAGCGAAATCTTCAATTAGTGAGGATTTAACGATTATTAAAAAAACGTTTAAAGAACGTGGTTTTGGTATACTTGAAACCGTTGCTGGAGCAGCTGGTGGCGTTATCTTTACACCGTCTATCCCGTTTAGTGAGTCAAAATCGATGATTGATTCTTTATGTGAACGATTATCTGAACAAGATCGCTTACTTCCTGGTGGGTATGTTTACTTGTCAGATTTGTTAGGGGAACCTCAACTGCTAAAACAAATTGGGCAAATTATTTCAACACAATATGCTAATAAAAATATTGATGCCGTTATGACGGTAGCCACAAAAGGTGTCCCTATTGCGCAAGCTGTATCATACTACTTAAACGTACCATTTGTCATCGTTCGACGTGATTCAAAAATTACTGAAGGATCAACAGTTAGTGTCAATTATGTATCTGGATCGTCTGAGAGAATTGAAAAAATGGAGTTATCTAAACGTAGTTTGAAACGTGGCTCTCGAGTATTAGTTGTGGATGATTTCATGAAAGGTGGCGGAACTGTTAATGGTATGAAGTCTTTGATTGAAGAATTTGAAGCAGAACTTGTTGGTATTACTGTTTTTGCAGAATCTACTTTTAGTGGTCGTCGTATGGTAGAAGATTATACCTCACTTATTTGTGTAAAAGAAGTTGACACAAAAACTAAAAACATCACAGTTGTACCTGGAAATTACTTTTCAATTATGGAAAAAAAGGACTAGATAAAATTAAGGGCTTGAATATCAAGCTCTTTTTTTGTTAGAATAAAGTGTTTAAAACTACACTTAAGGAGTGTCAATAACGTGAAAAATAGATATGCTATTATTTTAGCAGCAGGAAAAGGCTCTCGTATGAAGTCATCATTATATAAAGTATTACATCCTGTTGCTGGAAAACCCATGGTTGAACACGTATTCGAACAAATTGAACCATTAAATACAACAGATATTGTAACAGTTGTAGGCTATGGTGCTGAAAAAGTCCAAGAGCAATTAGGTGAGCGCTCAAAATATGCCTTACAAACAGAACAGTTAGGAACAGGTCATGCCGTTTTGGCAACAGCTGATTTATTGAAAGATAAAGAAGGGACTACCTTGGTAATTTGTGGTGATACTCCTCTACTAACAAAGGAAACATTAACAAAATTAGTCAATCATCATGAACAACTAAACGCAAAAGCAACAATCCTCTCTGCAGTTGCAGAAGACGCGACTGGATATGGGCGTATCATTCGAAATGACGAAAATTTAGTCGAGAAAATTGTTGAACAAAAAGACGCTTCAGAATCAGAACTCGCTATAAAAGAATTTAATACGGGTACTTACTGTTTTGATAACCAATTTTTATTTAATGCTTTAACAAAAGTTGGAAATGATAATGCTCAAGGAGAATATTATCTACCTGATGTCATTAGTATTTTAAAACAACAAGGTGAAGTCGTGACTGCCTACACGATGGGATCTGAAGAAGAGTCTATGGGTGTCAATGATCGTGTTGCCTTAGCTAAAGCAAACCAATTAATGAAAAAGCGAATTAATGAACAGCATATGAGACAAGGCGTGTCATTTATTGATCCGGACAATACATACATTGAATCAGATGTGGTTATTGGTGCAGATACTGTTATTGAACCTGGTGTCATGATCAAAGGTAACACTATTATTGGTAACAATTGTGTCATTCGTTCACATTCAACCATCATTGATAGTGTCATAGGTAACCATGTAGAAATTAAATCTTCAACCATTCAACAATCTAATATTGGTGATTATTCTGATGTAGGTCCATATGCCCACCTAAGACCTCATACTGACTTAAAAGAACATGTCCACATTGGAAATTTTGTTGAAATAAAAAATGCTTCCATTGATAATGGATCAAAGGTTGGTCATCTAACTTATGTGGGTGATGCCACCTTAGGAAAAGATATTAATATTGGTTGTGGAACGGTCTTTGCTAATTATGATGGTAAAAATAAACATCATATTACAGTTGGAAATCACGTTTTCATCGGTAGTGGGACTATTTTAGTTGCCCCACTAACTGTTGAGGACAATAGTATGACAGCGGCTGGTTCTACTATTACTAAAGATATCAGTAAAAATGACTTAGGAATTGCTCGTTCTCGCCAAGAAAATTTGAAGAATTATGCTAAAAAATTACCATATAATAAATAATTATTAATCAAACACTTGATTTATTAGTAGAAAATGTCTACTATTTGTATGTAAGTGTATACTCAGTTAAAACAAGAAAGTGGAGGTCCTCATGTCTAATCATTACTTTGATCCAAAGTTAAAAATCTTTTCGTTAAATTCAAACAAACCGTTAGCACAAAAAATTGCAGATGCAGTTGGTGTGGAACTTGGTAAGTCTGAAGTAAGAAAGTTTAGTGATGGTGAAATTCAAATCAATATCGAGCAAAGTATCCGCGGTAGTCACGTATACTTAATCCAATCTACAAGTAACCCAGTAAATGACCATTTAATGGAATTACTTATTATGATTGATGCTCTTAAACGTGCTAGTGCACAAACTATTAATATCGTTATGCCTTATTACGGCTATGCAAGACAAGATAGAAAAGCACGCTCTCGCGAGCCAATTACATCTAAACTTGTTGCGGATATGCTTGAAACAGCTGGAGCAACTCGTTTATTAACACTAGACTTACATGCTGCTCAAATTCAAGGATTTTTCGACATTCCGGTGGATCATTTAATGGCTGCTCCTTTACTTGCAAACTACTTCATCGATCATGGTTATGAAGGTGATGATGTCGTTGTTGTATCACCTGATCATGGTGGTGTCACACGTGCTCGTAAATTAGCAGAACATTTAAAATCACCAATTGCGATTATTGACAAACGTCGTCCAAAAGCTAACGTTGCTGAAGTAATGAATATCATTGGTGAAGTTAACGGTAAAAAGTGTGTTATTATCGATGACATGATTGACACAGCTGGAACAATCACTTTAGCTGCTGAGGCTCTTAAAGAAAAAGGTGCTACAGAAGTTGTTGCTTGTTGTACACACCCTGTTTTATCAGGACCAGCAATTGATCGCATAAATAACTCTTCAATTGAAAAATTGATTATTACTGACTCTATCCTTTTACCAGAAGAGAAAAAATCTGATAAAATCGAAACAGTTAGCGTTAGTGAATTGATGGGTGATGCTATTAAACGTATCCATGAGAACAAACCGGTTAGCCCATTATTTGAAAAAAAACGTAAATAGAAAACCATGAGGAGTTTAAACTCCTCATGGTTTATTTTTTACCTTCAGTTTTCTCATCTTTTGTATCAGTTGCTACTTGGCTTGCTAATAACTGGCGAATATCTTTTAAAACATCCTCAGTTGTTTCGGCTTGTTCTTCTTCTTTTTGTTCTTCCTCTTCTCCTGGTTTACTCATTAGAGTCTCTGCTTTATTAACAGATTTAACAATAATAAACAAAACAAAAGCTGTAATCAAAAATGTAATAATTGCTGAGATAAGTTTACCATAGTCAAACGTTACACCATTAACTATAAATGTCAAACCTTTTGTTGCATCTTCTACTGTTTCTGCACCTGGAAATAAAAAACTGATAATTAAACCAATAATCGGTGTAATCATTCCATCAACTAATGCATTAACAACACTTGTGAAGGCCCCACCAATAATAATACCTACCGCCATATCTATCACACTTCCACGTGCAATAAATTCCTTAAATTCTTTTACCATCTATACCCCTCCAATCAATTTCATATTATATCAAATTTTTTTCAAGAAATCATTTATTATAAATTGACATGTAATACTGTTGTAATATATGATAATATATTGTAATCATGCATATCTATTGTTAGCATTACAATTTTGTTAAATTTTAATCAAAAATATAAAATTCAATGTGTTTTCCTATCTTACCATGCTTATTTTTGGTAATCTAGGGATGTGTATCGTCATGTTAGAAACACACTATTTGACGGTAATTAAAGGAGTTTTTTTATGACAATTAAATTAAATAACCAGGTAAATTTACATATTATTCCTACCAATAAATATAAAACTGTTCGTATTGTCGTTCGTTTCGCTACACCTCTTGATGCGATAACAAGTAGTAAACGTTCTTTACTTGCCAGCTTAATGGAAACAAATAGTTTAAACTTTCCTGATCAAGTAGCACTTAGTAAAAAATTAGCTGAATTATACGGTGCAGGGTTTTATGTTAGTGTGAATCGTACAGGGAATCAACATTATTTAAGCATTGGTTTGAATGTGATAAATGATAACATCGCACCAAATGGCGTGTCTATTTTAGAAGATTCTGTTGAATTTTTAAAGGAAATTATTTTTAATCCAAATATTAAAAATAATGCCTTTGATACTGAAACCTTTGCTCGTGAAAAAGAAAACTTAATAGTTGATATTGAATCAATTTTTGATGATAAGCAAACTTATGCTGCCATGTCTTTACAAAATCTTTTCTTTTCTGATAATAAAAATCAAAAAACACCAAGTTTTGGAGACATTGAACAAATCAAACAAGAAACACCTGAATCTATTGCTGAATATTATACTGACATGATTGCTCATGACAAAATCGATATTCTAGTAAGTGGCAATGTTGAAGAAGGCTATGTCGAACGTTGTTTTAAAAATTTTGGATTTGTAGATAGAGAAGAAATGAAAACCGATTTGTTTTATAAGCAACCTTTTAAAAATATTATCCAACAAAAAAGTGAAGTATTACCAGTTGTTCAATCTAAATTAAATATTGGCTATCACTGTGATGTTTATTATCATGATGACATGTATTTTCCATTAATGGTTTTTAACGGATTATTTGGTGGATTTCCACATTCTAAATTGTTCTTAAATGTTCGTGAAAAACATAGTCTCGCTTACTATGCAAGTAGTTCAATTGACCCTTTCCGTGGATTTATTAGTGTCCAAACTGGGATTGATAGTTCAAACCGTGAACGTGTTTTACGTTTGGTTAATGAGCAATTAAAAGACATGACTGCTGGTGAGTTTTCAGATGAATTACTTGAGCAAACAAAAAAAATGTTAATCAATCAATACTTACTATCATCTGATAATCAACGTGCTGTTGTAGAACAACACTATCTGTTCTCAAATGTTCCTTACGCAGATTTATCTCAAGAGGAATGGATGAAGAAAATGAACGCTGTTACAAAAGAAGATGTACAAGATGTAGCAACAGGAATTAATCTACAAGCAGTTTACTTCATGGAAGGAGGAAAATAACATGGAAAAAAACTATTATCCTTCTATTAATGAAACACTTTATACTGAAGTTTTACCAAATGGTTTAGAAGTGATGTTATTACCAAAAGAAGATTTCCATAAAACATATGGATTATTTACAACAAACTATGGCTCAATTGACAGTGAATTTGTGCCCATTGGACAAAAAGAATTCATAACTGTCCCCGATGGCATTGCTCATTTTTTGGAGCATAAATTATTTGAAAAAGAGGACGAAGATGTTTTCCAAAAGTTTGGACGACAAGGGGCTGCGTCAAACGCTTTTACAAGTTTTACTCGCACAAGCTACCTATTCTCAAGTACTGATAATGTGATGCAAAATATCGAAACATTAATCGATTTTGTTCAAAGTCCTTACTTTACAGAAGAATCGGTTCAAAAGGAAAAAGGGATTATTGGTCAAGAAATCCAAATGTATCAAGATGACCCAAATTGGCGATTATTTTTTGGTATTTTAAATAATATGTATCCAAAACATCCCTTACATATCGATATCGCAGGAACCATTGAAAGTATTGAACCAATCACTGCTGAAGATTTATATTTATGTTACAACACTTTCTATCATCCAAGTAATATGAACCTCTTTATTGTTGGTAAAATGAATCCTGAAGAAATGATGACTTTTATTAAAGAAAATCAAGCTGCAAAAGAATTTCCAAAAGCAGCCGAAATTAAACGTCATTTTCCAAAAGAAACAGCGGATGATATTGTCAAAGAAGATAGTATCACCCTATCTGTTAATCGACCTAAGGCTGTTGTTGGCTTAAAGGGACTGGACACACCACCTGTTGATGGATTTGAACGATTGAAATACCAAACAACCATTCAACTATTATTACAATTACTATTTGGTATGAGTTCTGAAAACTATTTAGCAATGTACAATAGTGGTTTAATTGATGATAGCTTTTCTTTCGAATTTTCGTTCGATCGTAGTTTCCATTTTGCCGATTTCAGCTCGGATACTGATGAACCTGAACGGTTTGCAAATCAAATTATCAATTATTTATTAAAATCTGAGGGCAGTTCTGAATTAACAAAACAAAATTTAGATTTGGCTAAGAAAAAAATGATTGGAAAGCATCTAAAATCTTTAGATTCCCTTGAATATATTGCCAATCAATTTAGCGGGATGAAATACGGTGATACAACATTATTTGATTTAGTGACTGTCATTAATAGTATTGAATTAAGTGATATTAAAGCCGTCCATCAGTCCTTTATCAGGCCAGAAGCATTAAGTCGTTTCTTCATTTATCCCGAAGAAAGGTAATAAAATAATGAACTATGTTTTAGTAACTGGTGCAAGTGGTGACATTGGTGAAGCGTGTGTAAAGCAGTTAGCAAAGAAAGGATATTCAGTCTATTGCCATTACTTTCGCAATGAACAAAAAATTAAGTCTTTATTATCTGATTTAATTTTAAAGTATCCAAAACAGGATTTCTTTGCTCTTCAAGCTGACCTAAGTTCTCCAAAATCTGTGGAGCAGCTAACAAAAGATATGTTTCAATTGCATGCTATCATTTTTGCTCATGGAGATACGGTATACAAATTACTTTCTGATACAACGCCTGATGAGATGACACATTTATGGCATACTCATGTTTATAATCCCATCAGGTTATGCCAATTATGCCAGCCAAAATTAACGCAACACTCCCATAGTCAAATTGTTTTTATCAGTTCAGTCTATGGTCTAATTGGCAGTTCCATGGAAGTTATGTATAGTACAGTTAAAGGAGCTCAAATTGCTTTTGTTAAATCTTATGCAAAAGAAGTCGCCTCGATGAACCTAACAATCAATGCAATTGCTCCAGGAGCTGTTGATACAAGCATGAATACGTTGTGGTCTAAAGAAGAAAAACAATCATTACTCTTAGATATACCACTTAATCGTTTGGCACAGCCAAAAGAAGTTGCCTCACTTGTTTCCTACTTACTTAGTGAAGACGCATCTTATATTACAGGTTCAACCATCCCGCTAACTGGTGGGTGGTCCGTTTAATAAAATGAGAAAGAAAGGTGTAAGCTCCCGTGGATACAATCGGTGAACAATTAAAACAGGCCCGTTTAGAAAAAGGGCTAACAATGGAAGATTTACAAAAAATCACCAAAATTCAGCGTCGCTACTTATCTGCTATTGAAGTAAATGACTTTGACGCAATGCCTAGTGATTACTATACGAAAACATTTATTAGACAATATGCTGAAGCTGTTGGTCTAAATGCCCGTCCCCTAATTCGCCGATTTGAAGGAAAGCCCGATGAGACACAAGAGGAACTACCTCAAACTAAGCCAATCAGGGGGTCTCGTAAAGAAAAACATCGTAAGAAAAAGAAAAGACAACCAACCTTTAAAGATTACTTACCAGTAACTCTTCTTTCTCTAGTTGTTATTGCAATTATTGGAACCATTATCTATGCCATGCGTTTAGATATTGCTAGTGGACCTTTAGTACCAAAACCTGAAAAGGCAGTAGTCATTGGAAGTGATTCAAAAGAGAATAAGGAAGAAAGTACCTCCCAGTCTAGTCCTACTGACATGACTGAAAAAACAAAAGATTCTTCTAAGAAGAAAAAAAATGATAGTAAATTTAATATTACCTCTGATTCCATTGATTTAGTAACTTACTCTGGTAGTAATGTTTCAAAACCTATTAAACTTGATTTCACTGCCTTAGAAGGCCCTGTTTGGATTGGTCTACAACAAAGCGGAACAAGTGCTATTTATTATCAATACACATTACAAGCAGGTGAAGAGATTAGCTCCATTGTTCCAGAAGATGCAACGGGGATTGATATTATTGTTGGAGCATCTAATAATCTATCTATTAAAGTTAACGATCAAGAATTAGCTTTCAATAAATCTAATCCAACAACTGGGAAAAAAATTATCACGATTAATTTTGATACTACTACTAAAGAAAATGAATAAAAAGGAAGGTTGTTTATAAATGAATTTACCAAATAAGTTGACAGTGATTAGAATATGTATGATTCCCTTATTTATCATTGTCGCTTTAGTCCCTAACTGGGGAATGATTGATGTATTAGGTAGTCCACTGTTGATTTCTCAATTAGTTGCTGCTATTATTTTTGCCGTAGCAAGTATTACAGATTGGTTAGATGGTAAAATTGCCAGAAAACATAATCTGGTAACCAATTTTGGGAAATTTGCTGATCCACTAGCGGATAAAATGTTAGTTATGACAGCTTTTATCATATTGGTTGGGCAAGGTCTTGCTCCATCTTGGGTTGTCGCTATTATTGTCTGTCGTGAATTAGCTGTTACAGGTTTACGCTTATTATTAGTGGAGGATGGCGAGGTTATGGCTGCCGCATGGCCAGGCAAAGTAAAAACTGCTACTCAAATGGTTGCTATTATTTTATTACTATTGGGTAATGTTCCATTTAGTGCAATTAATTTGCCACTTGATCAGATTTTCTTATATATCTGCCTAGCTGCTACTATTTACTCTGGTATTGATTATTTCGTAAAAAATAAACACGTTTTTAAAGATTCTATGTAACAAACTGTGTTACTTCTGATAATGGCTTATACGAAGTAGCACAGTTTTATCTTTTTATTGGTTATTTTTTTGATAGACACGTATAATAACATTAGCATTAAGTCAATTTAAACAAGGAGTGATTTTCTATGTCTTCTCTATTTCGTTCAATCCAACGTCATGCATTCTCTCGTGGGATTCTTTATTTACTGATAGGTATCTTAATCTTTTTAAAACCAAAACAACTATTTGATGCGGGTGTCTATCTAATCGTTGGTTATAATGTGTTACTTGGGGTAATTAATTTAGTTGGCTATTTGAAGAACAAGCAAAACGGTCAAGTTTCTATGAGTATATTTTATTTTATAGCCGCGCTTATTATCTGGCTATTCGCCCAACCAATAGTTAGTATCCTTCCTATCTTTTTAGGTATTTTAATTATTATTGGTGGTGCTACACGTATTTCTCGTGCATTAAACTTAAGACAATATGTTAACATCAGTTACGTTCCTATGTTAGTCTATGGTATTGCTCTTCTTATAGCAGGTATATTTATTTTATTTAATCCATTTGGTAGTTTAATTGTATTATTCCAATTTTTTGGTATTGTATTAACATTATCAGGTATCTCAGAATTAGTTACTGCAATTAAATTACGGAATTATAAAAATCCTGATATCTTTTAAATAAAAAAGTTGTTTTCTTTAGAAGAAAACAACTTTTTTATTTAGATGAATTTATTTGTGGAAGAACTGGTGGTTTTTTATGCTCTACTTTAACATCTAATAAATCAAGTAAAAAAACAAAGGCTGGTACTCCTATAACTAATCCCCATACACCAAAAAATTTCTCTGAAAACATTAAAATTACAAACACATAAAAAATAGGTAAATCTGTTTTACTACTCATTAATTTAGGATTTAATAAGTAAGATTCAACCGCGTGAATAATCATAATCATAATCAAAATGTAAATAACATCTTGAACACCACCCACTGTATAGGCAATTAACGATAACGGAATACAAGAAATAATGACCCCAGCTACCGGTATCAAACTTAATATGAATATCATTAATGCTAAGCTTAATAATTGATCTTGTGGGAATTTCATAAAAATTAATCCGATAATAGTCAATATAGTATTTACTATCGCGATAATAAACTGTGCCTCTATCACTACCCCAAAAGTATTAACAAATTTTTTCCCTAAATAAGCAACATCTTGACTAAATAATCCTATCTTACTTTTAAAAAATGCTTGACCAAACTCGGTTACCCAATCTTTTTCTATAATAAAGAAGAAACTTAAAATCAATGACATCACAAACGTAATTCCCATAGAACCAATATTCGTAATTGTAGTAAATACAACTTTAGCTCCTGTTGTTAATTGTTGTTTGATTTCATTAAACCCGACATTTTGAGCAATCCATTCATATAATTTATTATTGGTATCTGCTTTTTGATAAAAATTAAAGACTTCTTCTATCATCTGTATCGTTTGATTGAACAGTTTTGGAACATATACTGTTATTGAAAAGTATAAAAAAATGATCATTAACAAATACATCGCAATAGCAACTAATTTTTTAGGAAGTTTTGTTACATGATGAATACCATCTACTCCCCGAATGATTAAATACGTTAAGATAAAGGTTAATAAAATTAAACTAAGGATATTACGTATCAAATATAATCCCGAACAAATAATTAGCAAAACCAGCGTTCGTCGAACACTGTCATTCGCTTTCATACGTCGCCATAAGTCGACCATATTCTCACCCCATTGAACATTATATAACTTATTCTACGATAAAAACGAAGGAAAAGATAGTCTTTCACTTGTTAACTTTGACGCAATATCAAGCCATATACTACTTATTGAAAGGAGGAAATACAGTGTATTTGATAACTGAATTAGCTAAATTATCCGGTGTCACAACAAGAACATTACGCTACTATGACAGGATTGATTTATTAAAACCTACTAGTATAGGAGAGAATGGATACCGTTTTTACGATGACAAATGAAGAAAAATTTACTGCATTTAAACAACAACTAATACAAAACAACAACGACATATATAGTGAGGAATTACAGCAAAAATATGTTGAAGAAACCATTAAACAATATAATGATAACTGGATGAATTTATCTGAGGAAGATTATGTCAAACTAAAAAAATAGAAGAAACGCTTTTTATTCAATTAAATGACTTAGAAACACAATCCATTACTGATGTTACTCACCCATTAGCAACGGATGCTGTTTTATAACATAAAGAAGGGTTATCACTGTTAGCTCTATCTACTCTCATAACTATCATAGACAAATGCTTGATATGTATCTAGCAGATGACCGTTTCACTCAATATTATACTAAACATACTTCAAAAAATAGCTTAATATTCTTAAAAGAAATTGTTTATTACTACACATTAATTAAATGACTTTCTGTTTAAACTGTCGTATAATAATCCTTGTTAGTTATCTATTTTGCGAAATAGGAACTAAATAAATAGGAGGTTTATTATGACTAAATCAACATGGATTAAGGATTTAATCTGGTATGTTTTCTTAATTATCGCACTTGTATTACTACGTGTCTTTGTATTTACTCCCGTAACAGTTAGTGGAGAATCAATGATGCCAACGTTAGTCGACGGCGAAAGGAATATTGCTTTAAAAATGGGTGACACAAAACGATTTGACATTGTCTCTTTAGTGGCACCAGACGACCCATCAAAAAATTACGTCAAACGTGTTATCGGAATGCCTGGTGATACTATTGAGTACAAAGATGATGTATTATATATCAATGGAAAAAGAGTAGATGAACCTTATCTAGATGAGAAAAAAGCTGAATTGAAGCAAACAGCCCCTGATGAAAATTTAACCTATGATTTTACATTAAAATCATTAACTGGAAAAGATACTGTTCCAGAAAATACTTACTTTGTTATGGGAGATAACCGACAAAATTCAAAAGATAGTCGTTTCCCTGAGGTTGGATTCATTCCAAAAGAAAATATTATCGGTAAATCAAAAATTGCCTTTTGGCCACCTAGTAAATGGGGTATGGTTAAATAATTTAAAAAACGTATTGAAAGAGGATTTCTCGGTCAATGCGTTTTTTTGTGCTATGTTTTCTCTTTTTAAAAATTTTTTATGCTACACTATGATTAAATTACTAAGGAGTTTTAATATTATGATAGAGCTATTTATCCTAATGATGGAGCGTGTGGGTTTAATTATTCTACTTGCTTTTTTATTAGTAAACGTCCCCTACTTTAAAAAAATACTATTAAGCCGGGATAAGTATCAATCAAAGTTACAGCTTGCAATCATTTTTAGTTTATTTGCCATTATTTCAAATTTTACTGGAATCGAAATCAAAGACAATCAAATTGTTCCCAGTAGTATTTTAACGAATTTACACGATAATGTTTCCATAGCCAATACAAGAACATTGGCGATTGGTGTATCTGGTATTGTGGGTGGACCCTTTGTTGGGGGAATAGTCGGCTTGATTGCTGGAACACATCGATTCATCCAAGGAAGTCACTATAGTTTGTTTTATATCCCCTCTTCCCTTCTAGTTGGTTTTTTATCTGGTTGGCTTGGAAAAAAACTTACTAAAAAAGGACAATTTCCTACTGCGACTCAAGCTGCTTTTATTGGAGCTTTTATGGAAGTCGTTCAAATGTTATTTATTATGCTATTTAGTGGTGGAAATTTACAACAAGGGATAAACTTAGTAAGCTTTATTGCCTTTCCTATGATTATATTAAATAGTACGGGAACTTTTATATTCTTATCTATTTTAACCACTACCTTACAACAAGAAGAACAAGCCAAAGCCGTTCAAACACATGATGTATTAGAGTTGGCAGCTGCGACACTTCCTTACTTTAGAGAAGGTTTAAATGAACATTCAGCACAAGAAGTTGCAACTATTATTCAGCATTATACTAAGGTGAGTGCTATTAGCTTAACCGATACTCACCAAATACTTGCTCATTATGGTGCGGGCAGTGATCATCATATTCCTGAACTAGAAGTAATTACCGAATTATCAAAAGATGTATTAAAACATGGTAAACTCTCCATTGTTCATCATAAAGAACAGATTGGGTGTTCAAACCCAAATTGCCCTCTTAAAGCGGCAATTGTGATTCCTTTGTTTGTTCATAAAAAAATTGTCGGCACACTAAAAATGTATTTTACTGATGCTAGTCAACTTACTCATGTTGAAGAACAACTTGCTAAAGGTTTGGGGACTATTTTTTCTACACAAATCGAGTTAGGTGAAGCAGAAGTCCAATCCAAATTATTAAAAGAAGCAGAAATTAAATCCTTACAAGCACAAGTAAATCCACATTTTTTCTTTAATGCGATTAATACTATCTCTGCTTTAATGAGAAAAGATAGTGATAAGGCTAGAACGCTCTTGCTTCAGTTAAGCACTTATTTTAGAGGGAATTTGCAAGGCGCAAGACAAACACTCATCCCTTTGAAACAGGAATTAGCACAAGTAGATGCCTACCTATCACTAGAGCAAGCACGATTTCCAAATCGCTACACGGTTACTTTTGATGTTGATGATACCTTGATACACTACTTGGTTCCTCCATATGCCGTCCAAATTTTAGTAGAGAACACCATTAAACATGCCTTTGGGTCAAGAAAAGAAAATAATTACGCTCATGTTTCAATCTATAAAAAACAAGCAAAATTGATTATCAGTGTGAAAGATAATGGCTTAGGTATCCCTGATGAGAGATTAACCCATTTAGGAAAAGAATCCGTTATTTCAGAAAAAGGAACTGGTACAGCACTAGACAACCTTTCAAAACGGATGACTAATTTATTTGGTGAACAAGCTGAGTTTAATGTAAAGAATAATATAGATAGTGGTGCAATGTTTACTTTAACTATGCCACTAATTGAAACAAATAATTCAACCACTTTAAGTTAAAGGAATGATAATTTATGACACATGTCTTACTTGTTGATGATGAACCTCTTGCTCGCGAGGAACTCGCTTATTTAGTGACACAACATCCTAATATTTCATCCACTGCCGAAGCTGATTCTGTTGAAGAAGCAATGGAACAAATAATGGATAAAAAACCAGATATTATTTTTTTAGATATTCATTTGACTGATGAAAGTGGGTTTGATTTAGCTACTAAATTAAAAAAATTAAAGAAACCTCCTTATCTGATTTTCGCTACTGCCTATGATGACTATGCGTTAAAAGCGTTTAAAGTCAATGCCATGGATTATATTTTAAAACCATTTGATGAGACTATTGTCCATGAGGCGCTTGATAAAGCCATTTCTATCATTAAACCTTCTAACACCTCTCCAAAAAAGAAAACAGAGTCAATTGACGCTATTCCTATACAAGGTGAGGACCGTATTTTCTTAATTCATCCAAACGATATTTACCTAGTTTCTGTTGAAGACAAAGAACTCAGCGTCCATACAGAAAGTGAAACCTATCAAACTAGCGGTAGTTTAAGTAAAATCGAAACACGATTACCAACAGATATTTTTATCAAAACGCATCGAAGTTTTATGTTAAATACAACAAAAATACAAGAAATTCAGCCATGGTTTAACAATACATTACAAGTTACACTAGATAATGGATTAAAGGTGCCTGTCAGCCGATCATACGTCAAACCATTCAAAGAAATGATTGGCTTATCTTAAATAAAATCACTGCCATTTTGCTTCATGCATTTTAGGAGTGATTTTTTGTATTATACGCTTACATTTTTACGTTTCACGTCAAACACCACACAAATCAGCGTTTCTAACCTATACTCAATGTATCAAATGAATCAGTCAAAAGGAGTTTTTCAAATGGAAAAAAAAGTTTATTCATTCTTACACCAAGCCTTTATTTTTGCAGCCATTATGCTTATCTCTAAAGGAATTGCCTTTATCTTACCTATCCCTATGCCTGCATCTGTTATTGGGTTAATTCTTCTGTTTGTCGCATTAAGCACTAATGTTGTAAAACTAGAACAAGTTGAAGGTTTAGGAACGAGTTTAACTGGTATTATTTCTTTCCTATTTGTTCCTTCTGGTATCTCTTTATACAACTCATTAGATATTTTAAAAGTTTACGGTGTGCCAATTTTAGCAGTCATTTTTATTGCAACTTTTGTCATTCTTGCTATTACAGGTTGGAGTGCATCTTACCTATTAGAAGTTAAAGAAAAATCTGGCGCTAAAGAGAGAAAATTAGCCTTTCTTAAAAAACAACAATTAGAGGAGGTGCAAAGATAATGACCCCATATATCGGTATTGTTATTTCATTCGTTGCTTTTGGAATTGGAACATTCTTATTCAAAAAAACAAATGGCTTTTTCTTATTCACCCCATTATTTGTTGCCATGATTTTAGGTGTCATCATATTAAAAGCAACTGGTATCAACTACGAACAATATAATCAAGGTGGAACAGTCATCAGTTTCTTCTTAGAACCTGCAACCATTGCTTTTGCTATTCCTCTATACAAAAAAAGAGAGTTGTTACAAAAATATTGGGTGGAAATAGTGGCTGCGATTACAATAGGATCAGCTGTATCTGTCACAAGTATTGTTGCTGTTGGAAAATTAATTCGTATGCATCCACAAATGATGGTCTCTCTCCTACCACAAGCAGCAACAACAGCTATTGCCGTTCCAATTTCTGAATCAATGAATGGGATTGTGTCTTTAACCGCTTTTGCCGTTATCTTTAATGCCGTAATTATTTACGCCACTGGTAAGATGGCCTTAAAGTTCTTTCATATCAACAACCCTATTGCTAAAGGATTAGCTCTTGGATCTGCTGGACATGCACTAGGTGTGTCAGTTGGGATTGAACTAGGTGAAACAGAAGCAGCTATGGCTAGTATTTCTATGATTTTAGTGGGAGTCATTACTGTTATCGTGGTTCCTCTTTCCGCCAGTTTATTACAACTAACTTAATCAACTAAACAAACATCATCTAACTTTCTCCTACTTAAAAGTTAGATGATGTTTTTTAATTATTTCTATCTAAAAGTACTTCTGTTACATGATACAAAATATCTTTTTCTGCAATATCTGGTAATTTTTTTATGCTTGTTAGGGCTTTATTAGTGAATCGCTCTGCAATCATCTCAGCTTTTTCTATGCCTTTATATTTTTCGATTAGTTGCTGTACTTCTTTCATCTCTTGATTAGACAACTCTGTCTTTTTCTCTAGATAAGGTAAAAATGCTGCACGATTTTCATTCATTGCTAAAATAAGTGGCAGTGTATAATAACCATTTTTCATATCTTCAAAAACAGGTTTCTGCATGTCTTCTTCTGTCGATTTATAATCAAGAATATCATCCATAATCTGAAATGCCATTCCAATATTATATCCAATTCGTTTAGCCTGTAATTGAATTATCTTAGAAGCATGAGCATAATGCGCTCCTTCATAGCAAGAAAATTCAAATAACTGAGCCGTTTTACCTTTAATATGTTGGAAATATTGTTTCACTGTAATATCTGTATTATAGCGTAAATTCATTTGATCTAACTCTCCAACTAAAATACGTTTCATACTTTGGGCATTTAACGCGATAGTTTTTAAATCACTTGTCGCATTAGTCAATAAATGAAAATACACTGTAAATAAAAAATCTCCTGTATAAACAGCAATATCTTTACCATATAATGCCTGAACAGATGGCATTGAGCGACGAACCGGAGAATCGTCAATAATATCATCATGAATAAGCGTTGCAACATGGAGTATTTCTAATGAGGCTGCCATACGATAACGTTTTTTATCTGATTCTATTGTGCCAAATTTTGAAAACAATAAAAAATATGCTGGGCGTAATAATTTGCCACCAGCACCAAAAAATAATTGCAGTGTTGCAGTAATCTCTTTGTTTCTGATTTTTACTGATTTTTCCATGACACGCTTTGTTTCAATCAAATCTTTTTGGACAGCAGGATACATTTCCCACAATGGATGAACAATCATAGCGGCCTCCTATAAACTTATATAATGTACAATAAACAAGTAATCATAAAATGATAATCACTCATTTTTGAAAAATACCTACTCTAACAGTATAATAAACAGTGGATAAAATGTGAAGGAGTTTACGAATGAATTTTAAAGTATTTGCCGAATTAATCGAGCTGAAAGCAAAAGCAGCGAGTATTTTCCCTTTTATCATGGGATTTTTATATTCATGGTACCACTATCAACAAGTCAAACCAATGTATATGCTCTTATTTTTCATCTCAATGTTATTATTTAATATGGCTGTCGATATATTAGATAACTACATGGACTATCATAATGCGACTGATGTGCACGACTATAAAGAAGAAACCAATATTATCGGGCGAGAAAATTTATCACTCACTCTTGTAAGAAATATGATGATTGGGTTGATTGTCTCTTCTGCTATTATTGGTGTATATCTTGCGTCTCAAACAAGCTGGGTCATTTTATGGTTAGGAATGTTTAGTTATTTCATTGGGATTACCTATTCAGCTGGACCAAAACCACTTTCTAGCCTTCCGGTTGGTGAAGTGACTTCTGGTGTGACAATGGGGATTGTGATTCCTTTAATCTGTGTTTACTTGAACGTATTTGATATTTTACCATTTGATGGTCAGTTTATCATTCAAGTAGCGATTTTATCACTACCAACTGCTCTAGCCATTTCAAATCTTATGTTAGCTAATAATACATGCGATGTGGAAGAAGACGTTTTAAACAACAGACACACACTTGTATACTATATCGGAAAAAAACGAGCTGTGTCACTATTTAAATTACTCGTGATTTTATCATTTGTATTTGCCACGCTTGGTGTGGTGTTAAATATCGTTCCCATCACGTTACTTGGTATTTGGTTAATTTTTCCGAAGATTTGGAAAAATACTATGATTTATTCGAAAGAACAAATCAAAACAAAAACATTTCCATTAGCCATTAAAAATTTAGGTATGATAGCCATCACACAAGTAGTTTTATTCTTTGTCGGTTTATGGGTTTAAAACTTCTTAGCTAACTAAACAAAAAACACCTACAGAAAAGGGAATAACTGTAGGTGTTTTTATAGTCTATACTTCAATTAGGAGGAAGATAGATTAATTGATAAGCATACAATTAATAGCGGCAACTTTAATTGTGTAACTCTTATCTATGAACCTAGTATAATACGGTGATAAAAAAATAAAATACCACAAATCGGCTATCAATAAACCAATTTGCGACATTTTTTATTTACTTCATTATATGAACGTTATGGTATTTGTTATAACCAAATATCATATGCTTCCTCCTATTTATTGATAATATTTTTTATATTCTACCATAAATAAGAAAATTGAGATTCATTATCAATTAAAAAATAAAAACGCCTTGATTAAATCAAGGCATTTTGACTATTTTCCACGTTTATTTCTTTTGGCTTCTTTAATAATTTTTAGTGCACGTTTTTTTGTTTTAATATTAGGACTACTTAAACGTCTATAGGCACTCGACACATCTGTTTTTTCCATTGATTAGTCTCCCTCTGTTGATTTTTCTATCACTAATTGAAATGCTTGATTAATGTCATCTTTATCGATATTTTTACCGATGATAACTAACTTATTGTCATTGTCTTCTGTTAAACGATTAGTCAAATTAAAATTTAATAACTGATTCACACCTTGAATTTCTGTTTGAAAGTCTTGATCAGACACATTGACAAAACCTTTTATTCTATAAATAGATTCCTGATAGTTCATCATTAACCAAGAAAGCCAATTGTGTAATAAACCTTCTTTAACATAACCTGATTCAGATATAATCATTGATTCAAATTCATGATGATGGTGATGATGGTGTTCTTCTTCATCATCGATTGATTGATTAAATAAATGATTTCCTAGTACCAAATCAGCTAACTCTGAAGATGATTGAATTAATGAAAACTCGTATATATCTGCTAGTGGATTAATTTCTTTTAGTTGCTCTTTCATTTGATTCATACTATCTTTATTCGTAACGCCTTTTTGTGAAATCAATAGTCGGTCTGACATAACAAGTTGCTTTGTCGCTTCATGATGTTGGAGGTTTTGTTCAATATTCTCAGCATCTACAACCCCAATAACACCATCCAAATAAAAATAAGGCTGTAAATTAGGGGTACCCACAATCGTTTGAATAATTGGTTGTGGATCAGACACGCCACTTGTCTCAATAATAACTTGTTTAATTGGATAATCTTGTGTTACAAACACATCTAACACTGCTGTTAATGCATTTAACAAATCACCACGTAAACTACAGCAAATACACCCACCGTTCATCTGTACAATATTTTCTTTTGAATGAATTAATAACTCATGGTCAATTCCTGCTTCACCAAATTCATTTTCTATAATGACAACCTCTTCAGGTGCTAGATCACTCCCTTTAATGACTTGATTAATTAATGTTGTCTTTCCTGAACCTAAAAATCCTGAGATAACTGTAATTGGTATACCCATATCCCTCTACCTTTCTGATAAATATTCAGTAATTTGTAGCCTATCATCATAACTCATATTTTCAGATAAAAGATGATCTTTTAACAATTCTTTAAACGAAAGTGAGATTTCCCAAAAACCATCAATCTTTTGAAAAAGATTGACGTCGTATCGTTTAAAAACAGGATACAGAGTCAAAAAGTCTTCAAAGGACAGGTCTTCTTCTTCATAAAAGTCTTTTACCCAACCCATATCTAATGCTTTTTCAGTTGGGAGGCCCTGTTCTGTAATAATTCCTACCTCAATCATATGCTGATACATCCTAATTTTATCTTCCATCTCAATATTCTTTTCATCAAAATGATAAGATAAACTATCCTCAACAAGTGGTGGATAAATAATATTCATCTAGATTCACCCCCTACTAAATGACTTTTCTACCTTTATAGTAACCATCACTTGATACATAGTGACTGCGTTTATATACTCCTAATACACTATCATAAGACACTGTTGATGATAGTTTTTTATGTGTTTGTCGCGCATTTTTCTTAGCTTTTGATGTTTTTCTTTTTGGAACTGCCAAATTGTTTCCTCCTCTTTTTTACCAACTTGCTTTTTTAACGCCGGGCAATTGTCCCTTATGTGCAAGTTCTCTAAATGTAATACGAGACACGCCAAACTTACGCATATAAGCTCTTGGTCTACCATCTGTTTCATCTCTTAGCTTTAATCTATTAGGATTTGACTCTTTAGGTAGTTTACGTAACCCCTCATAGTCCTTATTTTCTTTTAATTCTTTCCTTATTTCTGCATATTCTGCCACTAATTTTTTTTGTTTTTCATATTTGGCTATCTTAGATTTTTTTGCCACTTTATTCAGCTCCTTTATTTTTTGGTCTCTTTAAATATCACATGCTGTCTAAGCTTTGGAGAATATTTTCTTAACTCCAGTCGTTCAGGTGTGTTTCGTTTATTCTTACTTGTTAAATACAATCGTTCTTTTGTTTCAGAACATTCTAATATAATGGGTGTTCTCATACATCTCTTCCTTTCTAATGAGCCATCATTTCTTGTGCGACTTCTTTTCCAGATAATTCTTTAGGATAATAAGTTGGCCAGTTTTCAAGTTCTTTATACAGTGCCTCTTGACTATCATTGCCAAAGTACAAATGGAAATGAGCTGATTTAGTATCCGTGATTTCATGGTCGCTAAACTGAACATACTTAAAAGCCCCTTGACTAGGATCTGTTGCCTCAAAGCAATATCTCACACCACGGTTTCCTTTTTCATAAGTTAAAACTTTTTGACCAATATACTTATATTTTGAGCTCATTTTTTTACCACTATCATCAATAAAAGTCATCGTTGAATCTGTAATATCAATTTCTTTAATTGATGTTTTATACCCTGACTCATAATACTTTTTATATTCTTCAGCCGATTTATCTTTTTTCATTTTAGCTTTGTAATCAAACACTTGATCTAATGTGCCCTCTTTTAAAAGTGGGTAAACTGACTGCCAACTTCCTTTCCAATTTGATAATGGTCTATCCTGTATTTGACTATCCTCAAAGTATCCTGCTTGTACTGTTTTTTCAGGTGTTTTACTTACAATAGATTTTGTCGTTTCTTCGCCAGTAGTTTTACGCAAAGCTGTTAGATTTTTTTCCATAGTCGAAACATAGTTTTCACCTTTATCAATCTCTTTTTGACTTAGCCCCTCTAACGGACTTAATACTAGTAATTCCACACCAGTTTCTTTTGCCAATGTTTTAGCAATAGCATCTGTTGCATTAGATTCAAAATAAATATACTTAATATCATTCTCTTTCACATACTTATTTAGTTCAGCTAATCTAGCTGGCGATGGTTCTTCATCTGGAGAAAGACCAGAAATTGGTACTTGTGTTAAACCATATTCCAATGCTAAATAACCAAATGCTGCATGCTGTGTCACAAAACTTTTTTGTTTAGCGTTCTTTAATGTATCTTGATACGACTTATCCAAAGTAGCCAATTTTTTTAAGTACTTATCAGCATTTGTAGTAAATATTTTTTCTTTGTCTGGATATCTTTTTATCAGTTGATTGCGAATTTCTTCGACTTCTTTAATTGCTAAACTAGGTGCTAACCAGACATGTGGATCTAGTTCATGTGAGTGCCCCTCCTTACCGTGTTCATGATGGTCATGTTCTTCTTCGCTTCCAGGTAGTAATACCATATTTTCAGTTGCTTTTATCTTTGTTACGTTTCCCTCCTTTAATACTGATTCAACGGAAGGTACCCACGTTTCCATATTTTCATTATTATAGACAAAGACATCACTATCTTGTATTTTCTTTAAATCCTTAGCTGATGGTTCAAAATCATGTGCTTCAACTCCGGTTGGAACAATCATATCCACTTCTCCAGCATCACCTACAATTTCTTTCGTAAATTCATACATTGGATAAAATGTGGTGGCTACTTTTATTTTGTCAGTATTTGTCTGCTCAGTTTTAGCAGTCGAGCATGCTGCAAGTAACCCTCCCATCATTATCCATGACATACCTAGTACTATTTTTTTCTTCATCCAAAAACCCTACCTAACTCTTTAACTTTTAAATCGTAATTATTACGCTTTATATTTTTGAATATTATCAAATATTTTTTTTATTGTCAACTAGATTCTTATTTTTTTTAATATTCAGTAGTTGATTACATATCTACAACAAAAAGAAAATGATCTTTATTTATGATGTTAAAAAAATGACCTTTATTTATGATGTTAAAAAAATGATTTTTTTTAACATGTGATTAACTTGTTTTTAAAAAATAGATTTTTAGCGGATTTTTCAACACCTTATTGACACTTCTTAAAAAAAGGTTATCCTTGAGGTATCATCTAAAAAATGACTTTTTATAATACTGAAAGGAATGATATAAATGGCAGAAGTAGAAAGTTTTACATTAGACCATAATAAAGTTATCGCACCGTATGTTCGAGTGATTACAACAGAAAATGGAAAAAAAGGAGATTCAATCACAAATTACGATTTACGATTTGTTCAGCCTAATAAAGGAGAAATGCCTACAGGTGCTATTCATACTTTAGAGCACTTATTAGCTGATTTATTAAGAGATCGATTAGATGGAATCATCGATATTTCACCATTTGGTTGCCGAACTGGCTTTCACTTAATTGTGTGGGATAACTACCCAGCTGATGTTGTAGCAAAAGCGTTAAAAGAAACATTAACTCAAATTGTAGAAGAGATTTCTTGGGAAGATGTCCAAGGAACTGATGCTAAAAGTTGTGGAAACTATAAAGATCATTCATTGTTTTCTGCAAAAGAATGGGCTAAAACTGTATTAGATCAAGGAATCAGTACAGATGCTTTTGAACGAAAACCTATTTAAAATATTCCTCTATTAGATAACCTCTCTCACTTTGGTAAGGTTATCTAATATTTTTTTATGAATACCATAGTATTTTATGAATACCATAGTAATAGATTATTCATCTACAACCGAATACGATACAAGGGGTAAAATAAACAAAATGGTAATGCATGACATTAGCATTGATGTATAAATATCATGTTAGAGGTTTCTATATATTTTTTATGACATAACACCATCCTTAAAGACAAAAAAACTATCACAGTCATTTACTGTGATAGTTTTTTTGTCTTTAACTAAGCAAATTTTGCTGCAAATTCACTAAATTGTTTTCCAGCATTTGCTAAAAATTGTTTTGTATCATCATTTGTTGGTTCTAAGTTTTCATCAAACAACTGATCGGAATGACCAATGTACAATTCAGGTTGTTGCATAGTTGGCATATCTAAAAATACTAATGACTGTCTTAACACATGATGTGCTAAGACACCTGAAATACCTGAAATAGATTGAGAAGCAACAAGTGCTGGTTTTTTAGCCCATACATTTTGTCCCCATGGTCTTGAAGCAACATCTAATGCATTTTTTAAAGCAGCTGGTATACTTCTGTTGTGCTCTGGTGTGACAAAAATAATGGCATCTTGTGCAGCGACTTCTTCTCTAAAACGTGTGTATTCAGCAGGTGAGTTGGCATCTAAATCTTGATTGTACAAAGGTAAATCACTGATGTTGATGAATGTTACCTCTGCGCCATTTGGTAAACCTTTTACTATTGCCTTTGCTACCGCTTCTGAATAAGAATTTTTTCTTGTTGAACCTACAATAACTCCGTATTTTTTCATAATGATTATCTCCTTATATACACTTACATTTTGTAAGTTTTATTATGTTATTATAGTAACACCGTCTTTTTATTAGTGCAATTTATTTGTCTCGGACTATTTTAAAAATTTATTATATCTTTTTATTTTTTTAGTGTATTATATTATCTAAAGAAATAACTACTAAACGTTTTTAAGAAAGGAAATCTTATGACCAAACAAGCACATATCCAACTAGAAAAAATGAAACAAGTTTCAAAAGCAATTATTGTCGGTGATCCAAAACGGGTCGAACGTGTCGCTTCATGTTTAGAAAACGTAGAGAAACTTAGTGATAATCGTGGCTACATTTCTATTAAAGGTGACTACCAAGGCGCTTCTATTTTAGTCATTGCTACCGGCATCGGTGCTCCTTCCACAGCAATTGTTGTAGAAGAATTAGCTAACATTGGGATTGATACTATTATTCGGGTAGGAAGTTGTGGAGCCATGCAACACAATATTCCACTCGGTGCCTTAATTATTCCGACAGGGGTTGTTCGCGATGAAGGATTGACAAAAAAATATGTTCCTACTGATTTTCCTGCTGTTGCAAACAATGAGTTACTATCTAGCGCAAAAAAATTTTTACCAAATGGTTATTATGGTATTACTCGTTCGCATGATGGATTTTATATGGAAAATAATGCCGAAACGGAAAAATATTGGTCTCATTTTGGTATTTTAGGTGCCGATATGGAAAGTAGCGCTCTTTATGTTTTAGGTAGCTTAAAGGGTATTCGTGCCCTTTCTATCTTAAATAATGTAGTTCTTTACGAAGCCGACTTAAGCGAAGGTGTCAACAGTTTAGTAAATGAAGAAGATGCTGTTGCAAAAGGTGAAATGGATTCAATAAAACTTGCTTTAACGATTTTAAATGAGGTGGGAAATTAAAATGACTGATACAAAACATTCATGGATTTATAATCAATTATTTGTTGGTTGGAAGCCATTTGAAGTAAAATACGTTTCTGTTTTATTATCTCTTCAACTGATTGTTTTTATGATTTCTCCAGACTCAGTTATCGGAATGATTAGTGGAGTTGCTGGTGTTATCTGTCTGGTTTATGGGATGAAAGGGCGAAAAATCACGTTCTTATTTGGTATTATTCAATGTCTTGCAATGACGTATATTGCTTGGCAGAGTCATGCCTATGGCTCATTTGTCATGAATATTATTTATGTTATCTCACAACCAATTGGCTGGTTTTTATGGGGTAATGATGAAGCTGTGCATGAATTCAAACCTAAAACAAAACAGTTCCTATTTTTAGGAAGTGTGATTGCTTGGGTCATTGGTTGGATTGTCATTGGGAATTTTGGTGGGCAACTACCATATATTGATAGCGCAAACCTTGTCATATCTTTAATTGCACAAACTCTTTATATTTTCAAATACAAAGAAAACTGGTTATTATGGATTTTTGTCAATATTGCCAATCTATTATACTGGTCACTACTTGCCTTTAATTCATGGACAGGAAAATCAGATATCGGCTCGTTAGGGATTTATCTTTCTCAAATTGCTCTACAAGCTGCACTTTTATTTAACAGTGTTTATGCTAATAAAGTTTGGAAAGATTATGAAACTAATTAATAACAACGAAAGACTCAATTTAGAGTCTTTTTTTAACGTGCATTTATTTAGTATTTTTTTATTCATCGTGTACTCTTAAATCAATCGTGATTTTCAACATCATTAAAGGAGAGATAATATGCTTACTGGTTAACAAACGTGCGTATAGAAACTGGATTTATCAGAGAAAATGACTAGATTAAAGCAACTGAAACACAATTAGTGGCGATCCATATCCACAATGGAAAGATTACAACGATTATTCCTACAGAAGATTTTTCTGCTACTGATGAAAAATTTATAGATTGTAATGAACAGTTACTGCTTCCAGGTATCGTAGATAAACACTGCCACTTAGACAAAAGTAAATTAGGAACACCCTATACTCTGATCACTCCTGCTAAAAGTTTAGTGGAACGTTTCGAAACAGAAATTCCTATATTGGATAGTCTAGATGAACCGATTGAGGTGCGTCTTAAAGCACTGTATGACTTAGAAGTTTCTCATGGCGTGACTGCGTTTAGGTCTCATATAGATATTGAGCTAGCAACAGGCCTTAGATACCTAAACGCCATGACATCATTGCGAAAAAATGTGTGTACACCTATAAAATTAGTTGCGTTTCCACAACATGGATTATTACGTTCAAAAATCAATCGATTAATGGAACGAACTTTACAAAATGGTGCTAATTTTGTTGGCGGCGTGGATCCTTACTCACTAGATTATAACGAGTGTTCCTATTACACCAAATACGACTCCTCCGATCATGGAACGTATCGATTACGGTGTCTCTGTTCATCTAGGTTGTGATAATATTTACGACTGTTGGTCTCCTTACGGTGATGGCTCACTTCAAGAAAAATTGGTGCGTTTAGGTGAATTATTTAACGTAAAAGATCAAAATGATTTGACTCAGCTTTTAGGATTAATGACTGATGGCGTGACTACTTTAGATAAAGACGGAAACCATATATGGCCTAATGTTGGTGATGAAGCTACTTATTTACTTACTCCAGCAATGTCATCAGCTGAATTTGTTGCTAGAAAATCGCCTATCACATCAAGCTATTATCAAGGAAAACAAGTGAAATAAATAAGCTGACTAAAAAGGCTTAAAGTAGATGTATTGGTCATGACCTAAAACAGGTCATGATTTCCGCAACTTCTAGCCAAATAACTCATGTATTTTCTCGCATCATTTATACTGTTACCATTAATCATCCTCGAGCTTTGTCGATATCTATCAACATCACGACAGAATCATAATAATCATGATTTGTATTAAGTCTTATATTATTAATACTGAACTGATTTTTGTAACACCTTTATAAGTCGAGGCTGCTAATAAAATTCCTTGTAAATTAATTCACCATAATCCTTCTAACGAATTTAGTACTAAGATATCTGGATCCAGTTAAAGTACACGTTTTATTGTTTTAGGTAGAATATCCCCACAAAGTAAACGATAATACATCTCTTTTGGGGAGGGGCTTGACCGACAACTTTAAGTCGATTGTAAGTTGACTTATTTTTATTACAGTATGTTTCGCAAACAAACCGTATAAGATACAAAATCCACATGTCATCACTTTTAGACATGTGGATTTTAGTTAAATTGTAAATAAATAGAGTATAGAAATCACTGTGATAAAATGCATCACATTTGGAATTTCTTTTAATCGTCCGGCAAACATCATGCATAACTCATAAGATAAAAATCCTAATACAAGTCCTAAAGCAATTGAACCGGTTAACGGCATCATGACAATCGTTAAAAATGCTGGAATAACTTCTTCAAATCCACCATCCCAATCAATCCCTGTGATGTTTTGCATCATAAAAATACCAATTACAACCATCGCTGGCGTGGTCACAGCTGTTGTGACAAGAGATAACACTGGATAAAAGAAGGCTGATAATAAAAATAATCCCGCCACAATGACACTCATCAAACCAGTTCTAGCACCAGCAATAATTCCTGATACAGATTCAATATAAGTTGATAAACTTGATGTTCCTAAGATTGAACCAAAAAATGTTCCCAAAGCATCGGCACTGTAAATACGTTTGTTGTCTTCAAAGCTTTCTTGTTTAATATCGGATACTTGTGTTGCAGCTGCAGACAATGTCGTCGCTGTTCCAAAGAAATCTAAAAATAAAAATGTCAAAATAATAACAATAGAATCTAACGATAACATCTTATCTAAATTTTTCACTGCAACCATAAATGTATCGTTCATCATGGCATTCATTGGCTCAGTCGGAATGACAACGGGCGATCCCTTTGGTAATTGCGGTAATGTCGCGATAACATCTGCACTAAGGTTAAACCAATTCATTGATGCACCAAATCGAATAAACAATCCACATACGGCAGCACCAATCATTCCTAGAAACACGGCATATTGATTTTTTCTCACTAAGAAAAATGCGGCTGTGATGATACCAAAGAATGCGATAATCACATTAGGGTTAGAAAAACCGCCAAATGTAATAAACATTCCCTCATCTGGTACGATGATTCCTGAATTTTTAAAACTAACAAAAGCGATAAAAATCCCCAAACCTACTGTTCCTGCTTGTTTCACATTCGTTGGTATAGCTTTAATTATTTTAGAGCGAGCACCTGAAAAAGCAAGCATTAAAAATAATACTGAGGCAACGAAAACGGATGCCAATGCTTCTTGCCAAGATTTTCCCATTTGCAAAACAACAGAATAAGCAAAAAAAGCATTCATTGACATACATGGTGCAAGACCTAGTGGAAATTTTGCCCATAACCCCACAATAAGCATGGCGATGGCTGAAGACAAAATAGTCGACATAAAGACGGCATCTTGTGGCATCCCTGCTTGCCCTAAAATAATCGGATTAACAAAAATAACATAGGACATCGCAAAAAATGCCGTTAACCCTCCTGTAAACTCTCGTTTAAAAGTAGAACCTGAAGCGGTGATACCAAAATACTGATCAATCTTTTCCTTCATTACTATTCCTCCTATTGATTTAAAAAACACATCATGGCAGAATAATAAGATTCATTTGCCAAAGTAAGTTACTTTACGGGTAACTTGTAGAAACTTCTAGACCGTATTACTAGAATTATATGGTTTTTTATTACCTCGATATCATAACAACTTTCTTTTACTTTTTCAACAGTGAAACGAACAAATATAATTAAAAATATAATAATAGTTAATTTTTATTGCTTTTTTACTATCTATTTTAACTTAATCACGATTAATTACATAAAAAAGGCAGACGTTTTTTAAACAACTGTCTTTGATTAATTATAATGATGTTGATATCTATTTTACTGAGCCTGGAACCCCATCCCAAAGAGGTTTAAACGAATAGTCTAATGGGTTGCTACGTCAAGATAAATTGCCCAGAAAATGGATTTCAATGAAGTGGAGAACTCGTTTATCCATTCTATCACATCTAAAAGAAATAATATTCCTAGAAAATCATTAAACTATAAAACACCATTAGAAGTATTTTTGAGTTATGTAGACAACATAGATTTTTTCTAGCTTAATTTGACAAATGAAAAATATAAAATAAAAAGCAACCCTTGGCTGCTTATAAAATACAAAAATATTTATTTGACATACATCACATGATAGTGACCATATTTTTCTAACATCTCTTTATTTAATGTCACACCTAACCCAGTTTCCCTAGGTACACTTAGCCTTCCATTTTCTAGTTCAAACGTTTCATTAATGATATCTTCTTTAAAATATCGAGTTGAAGCGGAAATATCACCCGGAAAATTAAACCCTTCTTGAGAAGCAAAAGCCAAGTTAAGTGCTCGTCCAACACCTGACTCAAACATGCCACCACACCATAGTCCTAAGCCATTATTTTTACAATACTCAACAATTTTTTGTGCTTGTGTCACACCACCTACACGCGAAATTTTTAGATTAACAGCTCCCAAGCTACCTAAACGATGACCTAACATCACGTCTTCTACACTACGAATATTTTCATCTAGACAAATCGGTGTTTCAATATTCTTTTGAAGTTCAGCATGTTCTAAAAAATCTGAATAGCCAAAAGGTTGCTCAATCATCGATAGTTGATACGTGTCTAGTTCTTTAAAAATAGTTAGACTGTCTAAATCATAAGCAGAATTTGCATCCACCATTAAAAGCATCTCTGGAAAATGACTTCTTACAGCTTTCACAAAATCTACATCCTGATTGGGTGCTATTTTTAATTTTATCCGAGTATATCCTTCAGCCACATAACGTGATACCACTTCAATCAAATCCTGTACGCTTTTTTGAATGCCAATACTCACCCCAACAGATAATTTATCAGTCTGACTACTAAATAGTTCTGCCAAACTTTTTTTATGCCTTTTTGCATACAAATCCCAAATTGCTGTTTCTAAAGAAGATTTAGCCATCCAGTTTCCACGTATTACAGAAAATAATCGTGTGACATCATCGGGATGAGTAATCTGTGACTGAACTAACAACGGAATTAAATGATTAGCTAGAATCAACCGAGCTGTTTCTAATGTTTCTTCTGTATAATCAGGTTGTTTAAACGCTACTAATTCCCCGTATCCTTGGTTACCAAGTTCATCTGTCACAACAAGAATATCCATCGCTTTATGCGATAAAAAGCCATAACTTGTTTTAAATGGTGCCACTAAAGGTAGTTGCACATGATAACTCTCTATTTTTGTGATATTCATAACCTATCCCTCACTCTAAAAGTTGTATCACTGTTGCTAAAAACACTGCTGGTTTTTCAACATGAATGCAATGACCACTATCTTCAAACTCAATCACCGTTGATTCTTTCATAAGCTGATTCATCTGCTTAGCCAGTGATACAAACTTAACGTCTTTCTGTCCAACCAAAAAATAAGGATGAAAAGGATACTCTTTTTCTAATTTCCTCCATAGTGATGGTTGAGTCCCTGTACCAAAATAGTGCAAGCTCATAGCAAGTCCGATTGCTTGTTGCGACAGTCGTTCCTGTCTAATAGTCTCACGAACTGTTTGTGACAACGTCTTTTGTGTATCAAATAAAGGGATCGTCTCCCAGTAATCAACAAATTTTTCAATCCCCTTATCTAGCAATAAACAAGCTAAACGATTATCTGATTGGCGACGATTCCCCCTTGAATCAGCTTCAGCTAACCCTGGGGAAGAACTTTCCAGAATCAGTGAATTGACTCGTGTCGGATATTCAAATGCGTAAGCCAATGCAAGACGTCCTCCCATTGAGTAACCCAACAGATCTATTTTATCTAGATTTAAAAACTCACGTATCTCTTCCAAATCTTTTACCTGTTGTTCACTTGTATAACGATAAGGGTGAACAAAGATACTTGTCTTTCCGTGCCCTATCAGATCAATCGCGATAACATTATGGGTTTTGATAGCATGTAAAAAATGAAACGTTTGTGATGTTCCAGTAAACCCATGCAAACACAGTAATGTTGGTTTCATATAGTCGAACTCTGTCACATAATTGATATAATAGTCTAAATCTCTGACGCTTATTAGCATGTCCTATCACGTTCTATTGTCTGACGTACTTGTTGTTGGAACGCTCTTCTTAACTCTGCGTTTTCTTCTCGATTAGTACGAACTTCAATCAATCTTGGATAATTCGGTCGGTCGTTAAGTAAGCTTTCTAACTCAATTAAGGATTCAGCAGACGAATAATCCAGCGATACCATGTTAGCCATAGCTTCAAAATTAACATTAGTTGAGGTAGCGAATAAATCATCAAACAACGAAGTCGGTAAGTTTTTTTGAGATAGCATTGAAAATATTCCACCACCATCATTGTTTATCACAATAATCGTAATAGGTAATTGATATTTTGTCGCCATAGCCAAACCTGTCGTGTCATGAAAACAAGATAAGTCCCCTATCAATAGTCGTGTGTGACGTGTTGTATCATTTGCTGCTACACCTATAGCAGTTGAGGTTACCCCGTCTATTCCGTTTACCCCACGATTACCATAAATAGTAACTCTTTCTTTCGTGACAGGAAGATATGTATCTAAATCTCTAATAGGCATACTATTTGAGATAAACAATTGATCCTTTTCTTGCATCGTGTGATAAACGACTTGGGTGATATTACTGTCACTAAACAATGTTGTATCTTGGTTTTTTATGCTGTTTACAACGATTTGGTCTAATTTATTAAATAATTCTAGCCAACTTTCATCAGCCCTTTTTAACTGAGTTTCTAACATATTGGATAAAAAGTCGACTTCATCTGACACGATTAATGTTGTCATCATTTTTGATGCATCTAACCATTCTGTTTCAGACTCTACTAGATAATAATCACCTGTAAATGTCGCGAGCCACTGATTTAACGGTTTTGAAACAGGCAGTTTTCCAAATCGCACAATGATATCAGGCATCATATCTTCTTTGACATAACGTAAATACGTATCATAGTATGGTGAAATTGTGGGACTATTTATGCCAAAAGTTCGAATGTTTGCTAACGGATCAGCTAGAATAACCCAACCTAATTGTTCTGCCAAGTCAACTAATTGTCTCACTGCTTCCTCATCAAATGATGGCCCTACAACAAAAGTGCCTTTTTTTCCTGACCAGTTTTGGCTTATCTTTTCAATCTCAGCATTTGATAGACACCTTTTTCCAGTCATTGTATTAACTGACTTAACTTTTGGAACAGCTAAGTCTAAATCAGGTAATAGTGGCTCTCTTAACGGTAAATTCAGATGAACAGGTCCTTGTGGCAATGAATAAGATAGATTTGATAATTTTGCTCCTTGAACGTAAGCATATTGATACATCTCTTCTGTTCCTTCAGGTAACGCCATTTCAACAAACTGTTTAACTTGTGAACCATACATATTAAGTTGATTCATCGTTTGTGGTGCACCGTTATCTCTTAATTCATGTGGGCGATCTGTTGTCACCACAACAAGCGGTACATTCGATTGCTTCGCCTCAGACACGGCAGGTAAATAATTTGCCGCCGCTGTTCCTGATGTACACACTAACGCCACTGGTTTTTGACTTGCTTTACTCAACCCCACAGCAAAAAATCCCGCTGAACGTTCATCGACATCGATATAGGTTTTTATTTCTGAACGTTGGTGCAATAAAATGGACACGGGCGTAGACCTAGACCCTGGACTAATCACTGCTTGAGTTACTCCACCATCAATCAACCCTTGGATGAATGAATTGATATAGTTTGTCATACTACTTTGATGTGACATTTTCTTCTCCTCCTATCGCACGTAACATTGGCTGAAATTTCACACGTGTTTCTTTTAATTCTTCTTGAGGAATAGAGTCCGCTACAACCCCACAGCCTGCATATAACGTTGCTGATTTTCCTGATAAAAGTGCCGAACGAATGCCTACCGCGAATTCCCCTTCCTCAAGTATCACTGAACTCCAACCAATTGGGGCTCCGTACAAGCCACGGTTGATTGGTTCATGTTCTCTAATCCATTTTGTTGTCAACTCTTTGGGTTGTCCACCTAATGCTGGCGTTGGATGTAACTGCTCGATAGCTGAAAAAAATGATACATCAGCTTTTTTTTCGCCACTAAATGGGTAAAACAAATGTTGTATGTCTCGGTTTTTTAATAATGATGGCTGACCTTTTTCCGATAAAGTTTCAGTAATCTGGCTCATATCACGCTCAATTGCCTCTACAACGATTTGGTGCTCCACTTGATTTTTCATGTCATTTAATAATTGACTGCCAAGTTGATTATCTTCTCCTACTGTTTTTCCACGTGGTATAGACCCTGCTACACACGCTGTTGAAATGTTATTTTCTTGTAGTAACAACAATCTTTCTGGTGTGGCACCTATAAAAGCATTCTCGTTATGTTCTAAAACAAAAACATACGTATTTTCTTGTTGCTCTAGACAATTTTTTAAAACATCATTCACTGAAAAGACCTCTGTTGCCTCTATAAACAACTCTCGTGCTAAAACAATTTTTCTAATATCACTATCAGAGGTTATCTCATCAATCGCCAATTCAACCGTCTCTAACCACTCTGGAACATGAATTTCATTAGCTTGTATCTGTTGACGAGTTGGTGACTCAGATTGTCTACTTTGACTAACCGTATTCCACAATGACACGATGTTTTCCCACTGTGTATTTAAATCATTACTTGATTCTACAATCATATTGAACGTTAAAAAGCGATTATCATTTGTTTGGGTTACCATGATTTTAGGTATAAAGAGATACCCATCCCCTAACTCTTGCCATGTTTTTTGACTATCAACAGTTTTATCAAAAGGAAATCCACCTAAAAAAACAGGTCCAGTTCCACTGTGTTTAGCATTCGTTATCGTGTTTTTCAACAATTTTTCACGACTAATCGCCATATCACGGTAATCTTGTGCCACATATTCTTTACATGTGCCTAAGCCCACAATAGAAAACGACGCATCTGGTGTTTGCCAAAAATAACGAGTGGTAAATACTTTTTTTGCTTGATAAAAATAAGGCACAACAGCCTCTAAAATGTCGGATAAATTGACTACCCAACTAACCAACGTTGGTTTATTTATCTCTAATTTTCTAACATCATTTGGTATATTAAACATGAATTAAAACTCCTTTAATACAATGAAAAGAAGCCAACCATACCTATCAAGATGGTTGGCGCTTCTTTTACTCATTTACTAATAATCGTTTTGCCACTTTACCACTAGCTGTACGTGGTAAGGATTCAACGACATAATATTTTTTTGGGCATTTATATTTCGCTAAAAAGTTAAGGCAAGTTTCATTTATCTTCTCTATATCTATCGTGTCGTCCATCACAATATATGCTACAGGAACTTCACCCCATGTATCGTCATTCTCTCCTACAACAGCGACTTCCATTATACCGGATAAACTTGCTATGCATTGTTCAACTTCAGCTGGATAGATATTTTCCCCACCCGAAATAATGAGTTCACTCAAACGACTGACAACATATAAGTATCCGTCCTCATCAAGATATCCTAAATCACCAGTTTTAAAGTAACCATCTGACGTCCATGACGACGATTTATTGAGATAACCTGGGGAAATATTGGGACCAGATAATAGTATTTCACCAATTTCCATTGGTTCACAGGTTTCATCATTTTTTCTAATGACAAGACTTATCCCATCTAATGGTAAGCCAGATGACCCTATTTTTTGAAGGGCATCATCATATCCTAATGCCACTACCTGTGAACACGTTTCAGTCATACCAAAGGACTGAATCACTGGAATGTCTTTGCTAAAACAATCTTGTAGCATCTCTTTAGAGACAGGTCCGCCACCAACAAGTAAACATTTAAACTTATCAGAATATCCTTGCTTTGGATAGGCTTGTAATAATTGTTTGAGCATCACATTAACAACTGATGAAACGGTTATGTCTCCTGTTTTAAACAAACGAGACATAAGAGATGCATCAAATTTTTCAAGTATATACACTCCACACCCTATCACTAACTGACGAACAACAATGGATAAACCACTAATATGGAACATTGGAACAGCACATCCCCAAACATCTTGAGCCGTAATGTTCATATTTTTTTGTGTCCCTATGCTACTTGCTAAATGATTACGAAACGTTTGGATCACACCTTTAGGCTTACCAGTTGTGCCTGAAGTATACATAATAGAAGCTGTTGCATCAACTGAAAAGGTTGGATAACTAATCGAATCAAGCAGTGGTTGACAATGGATATCCGAAAAAGAAATCAACTGAACGTGATTGAAATTTTTTTCTTTTAAATCATCTGCGACAAATATCGTTTTCACCCCAGAATCTTCCAGTTGATATGACAATTCTTGAGTGGTTAGATGCGTATTTAAAAAGACAATTTCTTTTCCTAATGACCACAAAGCTAAAATTAAAAAATACATGTCACTTGAATTGTGACTCAAAATAGCGACGCGTTTATCATTTTGTGATAAAAACACCATCACTCTTTTGGCTCTTTCATCGACTTCACTAGCAATCTCTGCTATTGTCCAAGACTGATTAATAGTATATAACCCAATTTTGTCTGGATGTGTTTCTAGTTGTGCTGTTAACCATGGTAACATTGTCTTCACTCTTTTATGGGAATTTTGGAAATTGATCAAAGTCAGGATCACGTTTTTCCTTAAACGAATCGCGGCCTTCTTTGGCTTCGTCCATTGTGTAATATAAAAGGGTCGCATCTCCTGCTAATTGTTGAATACCAGCTAAGCCATCTGTATCTGCATTCATTGCCGCTTTAATCATACGTAGCGCAATTGGACTTTTAGTTAGTAATTCTTCAGCCCATTCCATCGTCACTTCTTCGACTTTATCTAAAGGTGCAACTGTGTTAATCCAACCCATTTCAAGAGCTTCTTCAGCTGTGTATTGTTTTGTCATAAACCAAACTTCTTTAGCTTTCTTATGACCAACCACACGTGCTAAATAACCTGACCCATAACCACCATCAAAACTTCCGACGTTTGGTCCTGTTTGACCAAACATGGCATTATCAGCAGCGATTGTTAAATCACACACTAATTGCAACACATTTCCGCCACCAATGGACCAACCTTTAACCATTGCAATAACCGGTTTTGGAATGACGCGAATTAATCGTTGTAAATCTAAAACATTTAAACGAGGGATTTGGTCTTCTCCAACATATCCACCATGTCCACGTACTTTTTGATCACCACCAGAACAAAAGGCTAACTCACCTTCTCCCGTTAAAATAATCACCCCAATATCTGTCATATCACGGCTAATTGTAAATGCATCTATTAATTCAAACACTGTTTTAGGTGTAAAGGCATTATGTACCTGCGGACGGTTAATACTAATTTTAGCTATTTTCCCATGTTGTGTGAATAAAATTTCATCATATTCTTTAATTGTTTTCCAATCATACATTTTATAAAGTTCCCCCTTAATTTTCTACTCATCAATTATACACAATCTTATCTGAAATAGTAGAATTGATGCTTATTACTAATAAACTTTTATAAAATACTTCGCAATGTTATAATCTATCTACTAAATCAAAGGACTGATCACAAGTGAATGCTTTAGATTATTTAGACATTAAAATCGAAGACGTTTTAAAAGAAAAGGTCATCTTAACTATGGTAGTTGATGTGAAACACTTACAACCTTTTGGCTTAATGCACGGTGGGATGAATGCTGTTTTGATTGAAACAGCAACAAGTATTGGATCAAATGAGTCAATAGATACAACCAAGCAAGTTGCTGTTGGACTTGATATTCAAGTCAATCATCTTAAAAGTGCCGTCAAAGGTGATACGTTAACGGTTGTAGCCGTCCCTGATCATATTGGAAAAACAACACAAGTTTGGCAAGCTGAAATCACTAATCAAAAGCAACAAAAAGTCAGCGTGGGAAGATGCACGCTGATGGTAAAAAATAAGTAATAATGTTAATACACACTATTTTTATACATATTAATTAATATAAATTTAATAGGTTATGGTTATTTTATCTTCACTTTATACTTAAATAATAATATTTGTATAGTATGATAAAATAACTAAAAGTATGTAGAGTCTATAGATGGATTATCAAAATATAGAGTAATTTTAATTGCAATAGTTTTACTCATTTTATTATAAATAGAGCAAAAAAATAGTTTTTTCATAACCAATTAAAAAATTTGACGGACAAATCGAAATAATACTTTTTGTAAAAAATAACAAAGTTAAAAAAGTAATGCTAATATACACTGTTCAATATAATGATAAAAATAACTTTTCTTTTTATCAAGATAGAACCGAGAGAATTTCTTATATGTGGCATCAAGAAGGTATTGTTTCTAGTTTAAAAACTAATGATAAAGAATCTATATTAACTTCAAATGACTTATCAAATGAGCAAATTATGGATATGTTTGGTACTACAGATTATAAAACAGAAGAATCTATTTTATTTATGTTTAGTCAAGGTTACACAAATTAAATGAACGATAGCCTGTTTTCCTTATAGGAAAACAGGCTATCTAACTAATCAATATTTAAGTTTTAAAGTTGTGAGTGACTATTTACTACATTTAGGTTTACTTCTCATTTAAACGACACAATCCCGAACCTCTATTGCATCCTTGTAGCCCTATAGCTACGCCAGTTTGAATAAATTTCATTAAAATATTCCAAATTTCGCTTAATAAATATTTTTCATATTACATACATCATAACATACTTTACTCATTTTACCAAAAATATAACTATTATTAAAACCTATATATCATTCTCAATGATTGGAATAAGCTTATTGGCTAAGTCATCTGAAACATCTTTAATGTTAATAACTGACGCATCTGAAATTACCTTATTGGCAAGTTCTTTTCCTTTTACAGGATCGTCCCATTCTTTATCTTGATAATGACTAGGAACAGGATATAAAGTCACTGTGCCATCTTCATTATTATGGTATGTAAACATCCCTGCCGCTAGAGGGTTTCCTGAAATAACTGTTACATCTTCCGGTAAATAAACACCCGTTTCCCAGATTTGTAAAGATTTATTTGGATATAAACTGTAAGTTGTGGTTGAATTTAGTAAGCTACTCACATTTGACTCGGTTAAGTTAGTCATTTTTATCAATACTTTGGCTGCTAATAATTTATTGTTTTCATAACTTGTTGATGTTGATTGAGTTGACTGTGCTACATCTCCACCTACAATCTGACTAAATCCAGCCTTAATATCAGTGTTTTGTGTTTCACTAAAGTGAAGGTAATTTTCATTATTTCCTTGATTTTGTTGTGTCACATAAACTTTTGGTTGCCCGTTTTCAATAATAAAGAAATACACATGTTTTTGTAAATAAGGCTGTGTATCAGCATCTGAATAAACAGCCACTAATTGATAAGGTAAGCTACCTTCTCCCGTTTCTGACCATTCAACTTTTACTGGTTGATTGTTGATTGCCATAGTCCACTCACCACTAAAGATATCTCCTGGAACATTGACACCATATAAATCAACACTACTTGTTTTGCTATATTCTTTGTAATCTTGTCCCATTTTATTACTGAATTGTGCCATAAATCCTCTTAGACTATCTCTTTTACTATCATTCCATACAGTATTTGATGCTGCTTCTTTTTTATCCGAACTCTCCGTTGTTTTTTCTTCTTTTTTACTGTCATCTTTTTCGGCTTCTTTTTTCATCTGAGATATTTCTGTTTTTTCTTTTTTGGCATACTCTACTAATTTATCAGAGCCATGTTCAATTTTTATAACAGCATCTAAACTAGCCTTGGCTTCGTCGTATTTTTTCTTTTCTTTTTTATCCAGCGCATTAATGTAACGTTTTAATTGACTTTGATAGTTTTTTGCTTCTTCATCTTTTGGTTTACTTTCCAAAGCCATTTCTACAAATCCTTCAGCTTGTTCAAATTTTTTCTCAACAATCGCTTCTTTTGTCTTTTGCATTGATTGATCAAAGTTATCACTCTTCCCACAAGCTGTAACACTCACCAACATGCCACATAGTAATAATATTTTTTTCCATTTTTTATTCATGATATATCTCCTATGATAAATTAATCAACAACCATATAAATATTATACATTAAAAAATAGAGGTCTGTCTCACATTTTTTAATAACTTTCTTAATTGTATTTTTGTAAGGGGTAGATGCTCTTTCCTTTTGCAGATACAAATGATGTCACACAGACAATAACAAAGAAAGGTAAATAACTAAAACCAAATACTTCTCCTCCAATAAAAATAGGCGCAAAAAGGGTGTTCGTTGCACTACCAAAAACACTCGCATATCCCAATGCTGCGGTCAGTTCTATTGGTAACCCAATTAATTGACCCAAGACAACACCTAATGTCGCCCCAATAGAAAATAATGGTGTGACTTCTCCGCCTAGAAATCCGACTGATAAGGTTAACACAGTCAATAATAATTTTAATAACCAATCATAATAATGAACTGATTGGCTAGTAAATGACATCTCGATAAGATTTGTTCCTAAGCCAGAGTATCTACCTTGTCCCAATAGCATCAATAATGCGCTTAAAATTACCCCACCTATTCCTATTTTAATAACGGGATTTTTAATTAATTTGCTCAAATACCCTTTAGTATACTCTACAAGTCCGACAAATAATCGACCAGTTAACCCAAATAATACTCCTAATAAAACTAAAGTAATAAACAACGATAAATCAATGTCTAATTTTGTCGTTAATAGAACCTGAAATTTTTCCAATCCTAATTGTTTTGATGTCTGACTTGCTACAAAAGCCCCAATCAACGTAGGAAATAGTACATCATGACGTAATGTTCCTACTACTAAAACTTCCAACGCAAAAAAAGTCGCCGCAATAGGGGTTTCAAATAATCCAGCAAAACCTGCTGCAATCCCGATAATGATAAAATGACTTGTTAACTCCTCTTGTTTTATGAGTCGCCCAAACCAACTTGACACTGTTGATCCAAGTTGAACAGCGACACCTTCTCTACCAGCACTTCCACCAAATAGATGCGTCATCCATGTTCCAACCATAACAAAAGGAATCAATCTCAATGTAATCTCCTGTCTTGTTTCATGCCCTGCTTCAAAAACAAGAGACATACCTTTATAACTTTCTTTGCCATACTTCATAAATAAATGCATAAAAATCATACCAGAAAAGGCTAAAAATGGTATAAGCTGATAGAAATATTCCACCCTAATAGTGGATACCCAAATCAATATTTTACCAAAAAAAGTATCTAATCCACCAACTATTAACCCAATAACAACACTACTAATTATTAAAATGGTTTGTCTTTTAATTAACTCCTTCATTTTTTCCTCCTAAAAAAATGACTCCTACACACCTAAATAAGATATGTAGAAGTCATTAGCATTTCTTGCGGTTTCAGTATCTATAACGAACTGTGGGAGACATTCATTCCCTCGTATTAAGTTAATTAAATTATCTTACATGACGAGATAATTGTCAATTATTGGTTTTTCTCTGATAAAAATAAATTAGAAGAAGCAATAAAATATAAGACTTACCATGACTTCATTAATTGTTTGATAAAACAATAAAGGGTATTCAAATTTTTGGTAATTTTTCTTCTTTAGTTGTATCATATAGTTAGGAGGGTGATATATATGAAATTAGAAGAAACTAAACGTACGTTGAATCAATTAGTAGCAGATTTAAGTCAGTTTTCGGTGGTTATTCATCAAACGCATTGGTATATGAGAGGACCAGAATTTTTATCATTACACCCATTAATGGATGAGTATATGGATGAAATAAACGATCAGCTAGATGTTATTTCTGAACGCTTAATTACTTTAGGTGGCGAGCCTTACTCTACCTTGCAAGAATTTATTGACAACACTGGTATTAAAGATGAAAAGGGAAACTATACTAAACCAATTCCTGAACGCTTAAAAAACTTAGTCGCTGGTTATAAATATCTAATCGGTGTTTATGAAAAAGGAATTGAAGTGAGCGAAAAAGAAGGCGACCTAGGAACTCAAGACATCTTTATTTCATTTAAGACAGATCTTGAGAAAAAAGTATGGATGCTACAAGCAACTCTTAATGAAGCTCCTGGAATTTAAACAACTACTTATAATAAAACAGAACAGGTTTTTGTTCTGTTTTTTTCTTTTATTAGACCAGTTATTCTCCTTAATGTATTATGATAAAAAAAGAGGATAAAAGATGAAAAAAATACTATCTAATCAGTCTAGCAACTAGATTAATTATGCTATTTATCTTACCTTCGCTCAGCTATCTGAGTTTCTTATTATTGAATCAAGGTGTAATGAATGAGTTTCTTGATAAGATATTGTTATTAAAAACACCTTTAATTATTATCCCTCTCTTTTTTATTACTTTTTCTATTGTTGGATTAATAATAGATTATTTGCACTACAAATAATAAATGCTGAGAAAAGATCATCTTCTTGATATCTTTCTGCGTAATGATAAGATAAAAAGCACTAATAAAAATGGAAAGAAGGATACATCATGTCTCATAATAGTCTTTTTCAACAAGGGACCATGCAACTTTTAAGTGAAGGACTTTTAGATGGATCAATTACCTTAAAAGAATTACTTTCTCATGGTAATACAGGAATTGGAACTGGTGAAGGTATCGATGGTGAACTAATTATAATTGATGGGGTTGGGTATAAAATTAATCATTACGGGGAAACCGAAATTCTTAATGACTCCTTTAACATTACTTTTGCAGATACACACTTTGATCACTATCAATTACTAACCGATGTACACGATGTCGATTTAACAACTTGTCTAAATGATATTAAACAACTTATTTCAGGAAATAACCTATTCTTTTCAGTTAAACTTCATGGTAACTTTAAACAGATTACAACTCGTTCAGCAAAAAAATCAGTTAAACCCTATCCTAACTTAGAAAAAGTAGGAGAAAATCAAGTTGAATTTACAGCCAAAAATGTGACAGGGACACTTATCAGTTATTATTCTCCAATGCTATATCAAGGGGTTACTGTTGCTGGCTTTCATAGTCATTTCTTAGCTGATAACTTATCTATAGGTGGACATGTCTTAGCAGCAGAAATTGATCATGTTATAGCTTATACTCAAATCTTCCGTTCATTTTTACAAAGTAACCCCATTGATAATTCTGACTTTATTCATGCCGATTTAAGTGATATCAATAAATTAGATACTGTCATTAAACAAGTTGAATAATGAAAAACTCCTCTCAAATTTATTGAGAGGGGTTTTTATTTCCAAAATGCAATGATAGGTGTGATTAAACCTAATACCATTTCCAAAATATTGGATATATTTTTTGTTTTTTTACTCTGCTACTTCTTCCTTGTCTCATAAAATCCCCCTCATTTTTTATCCATTACTTTTATAATAGATTGATTCGTTTTTTCAGTAGGTATTTTCTTCAAAAAAGAGGCCTTCACCATAGAACGTCCTTCTCCTGTCTCATCACACGTTATTAACGTTAACTCGGAGTGATCATCATGATTTTCAATCACATGCACATCGGTAGCTTGAATATATGTCATATCATCAATTTTATATTTATAAACAGTTTCTAAGTCAGTCAAGCACTGTTTTACCTGGCTTGATGCTACTTTTACTAGGTAGCGCGGCAGCTTTTTTTGCAAAATTTAAATTTTCAACTAAATAACAAAAAAATCTTCTAACCAATCACAACAGTTAGAAGATTTTTCATTTAATCAATTGATTGGTACTCTACTGCCAATCCTCGTTTTACTCCAGGTCTTTTAGCGATTCGATTCGTCCATTCAATTAAATTAGTATAACTAGAAATATCTAAAAATTCTGCAGATCCCTCATAAAGTTTACCTAATACAAGTTGACCATACCATGACCAAATAGCAATATCTGCAATAGTATAATTTTCTCCAGCAATATAAGATCTATCAGCTAAAACCTTGTCTAGTAAATCTAATTGTCTTTTTGTTTCCATTGTATATCGATCAATTGGGTATTTTAACTTTTCAGGAGCATAGTGAAAGAAATGGCCAAATCCACCACCAACAAAAGGTCCAGCCCCTACCTGCCAAAATAGCCAATTAAGCGTTTCTGTTCTTTCATGTATATTTGATGGTAAAAATTTCCCGAATTTTTCAGCTAGATAAACTAAAATAGAGCCTGACTCAAATACATCCACTCGTGGAGTTTGACTTTGATCAACCATTGCTGGAATTTTAGAGTTTGGATTAATTGAGACAAAATCAGATCCAAACTGATCTCCTTCACCTATATTAATTTTGTATAAGTCGTAATCTGCCCCTGTCACTCCTAATTCTTTCAATTCTTCAAATAGGATAGTAACCTTCACGCCATTAGGTGTTCCTAATGAATACACTTGAAATGGTGCTGTTCCAATTGGCAAAGTTTGATCAAATCGACTTCCTGCTGTTGGTCGATTGCCACCTCTATTGGTATTTTCATCGTCCCATTGCCAAATGTTTGGTAATTGATAGTCTGTCATAGTATCACTCCTTACTCTTATTTTATGTTTATGATAGCACTTATAAAAAAAAACTGTCCAACATTTCGTTTTTACTTTACATTTATCTAGCTAGATGACAGTCCCCATTTTATATTCAATAAATAGGTTTGATGATACTTTTGACTTAACTCTTTTAAAAAATTTTCTAATTCTTTACTTTTTAAAGGTGTTGTTTCAATTAGATCTTTGTATCTATTTTTTTCCTCAACTGTTGCAATCTTTTTAAAATATCCCCAAATATGTTGGTAAGTAACTGTCAGGGTTTTGTCTGTTGGTTGATAATCCTCTAATTCAGATAATGTGTTTGTATATTGGGCATGTTTTTCTTGAGTCCATTGATTGCCTTTAGCTAGTAAACGGATATCATTGTATGCCTGTTGTGAACGAGACATCACCCAATATTTATGTTTAGTCCATGATGTTTGAAATTCTTTTAATAATTGCTTATCTGTCTGCTCCATATAATCCTCCTATCTTTCCATTGGTTTTCCTTATATATTAAGGTATATTATAAATGCAAAGACAAATCAATTAAAAGAGGTGATTCTATGGGAAAATATCAATTAGATCAAAAAGGAAAAGTCGCTGTTTCTAAGTATCATGAAAAACAAACACCAAATAAAGTTGACAAAAAAGAACAACTTGCTAAATTACGTGAGAGTTACATGAAGAAAAAGAAATGAAAACAAGTAGCCAATTTTCAGGCTACTTGTTTTCATTTATACTAATCTAAATTACCCGTTAAAAATTCATACATGTTAGGTTCGACTCTATTTTTTAACAAAAAATCCATTTCAACAACATTTTTTAATGTATTATCAGATGTTGGCTTTTTGTTCTGTTCAATTGTTTCAATGATAGGATTCATTTCTCCAACATAATAAACATCTGTTTCTCTGTCTTGTTGATTGTATTTACGCTTTATAAATAAATGAATCGTCCAGTTTTCTGAATCTCTTAATATTGTTACTACTGGAGAATCTATGGTTCTAGAAGGTTTAGTAAACCAATGGAATGTCTGTTCATCAATAAATACTTCTTCATAGGCCATTAAAGATGCTTTGGACTCTTTTCCTTTGGCTAGTGCGACAAATATAACAAACTGATTATTATTATAGGCGTATCCACCAATCCCTTGTTCATTTTGATTAAATTTCATATTTAACAATCTTAATACATCTTTACGTCGATATTTAGAATACAATTGTAAGCTGTCTGGCATACCTTTCGACTCTAATTTTTTTAATCCTGTATCAATAACATCTTTCAAAAACAAAATAAATGAATCATTTTTCTTTGCCTCTTTAAAAAATAATGTTAGTTCTAATCCTTTAATTTCCATGATTCGTCATCCCCTAGCTATACTTTTATATTAGCCTGTTTCATTTCATAAAATAGGTCTAATGCTGGATGCAAATAAGTAATTTATGGACTAGGCTAACAATGGTTATATATTAAATCGATTCCCACTTCCCCAAATCATTTCAAATAATTTTTCTTTACTCCAAACAATATTAGGATATGTCACTAGGAAAAGTAATAAAGAACATGCTTTAGTTGTAAAGATGACCTCTTCATTATTAATAAAGACTTTTCTATCAGATGACTCAATGGAAACATTAGCAATTTTTATCAGAACTTTTTCTGAAGATGCTTGTTTAGTTAACTTATAAAAACGTGATAAATGTGCTTTAACCCGGGTAATTAACTCATTTGGACTAAATGGTTTAATCATATATTCTACAATACTTAAACCTAAACCTGCCCCTTTTGTAAAAGGGGTTCTCGACTTATCCCCTCGATAAAATCTTTGAAATACTTTATTAACTTGTTCTTGTGTCATTATCCCATCATCTATTACTTCAATTATGACAGATTGTTCTGTGTTAATTAAAGAAAGACTGATCTTAGATATTTTTTTGTTGAATCCAAAAATTTCAAACTATTTTGAATAATATTGGTCAATGCACGATGAAATTGAATGGTATATATATCATAATAAATCGCTTCTTCGGATAAATTTACCGTCCATTCTACCTTCTCATCAACTAAATAATCTTCCATAAGTTCTTGTATAAAGTTAGTTAAGTTAACTCGATCGTAATGAAAAAGAACAGCATCCATATTAAATTTTGACTATAAAAATAATGCTTCAATTAATTCATTTAAACTTTGAGACTTTTTATAGATGGTTTGTAAATAGCGTTGCTTTTTTCCTATGTATTGGATACACCATCTAACATTCCTTCAACATATCCTATAATAGAAGTGATGGGTGTTTTTAAATCATGTGAGATGTTAGTAATCAATTCTTTACGATTATCTTCGTACTATTCACTGATTTTTTTGCTCTTTCTAACTCTATCCACATATTTTTAAAACTAATCTGTAAATGTTCAACTTCTTTCGCAATATTCTTATCAGGAAACTGTTCAATCATATTAGGTAAGCTATCCGATTCTTGAACGGAAAAAGTTGTCTCTTCTAAATGTTTAATCGGTTGAATAATCGGTTTTTTCAAGCGTTGAATAATTAAAGAAGCCAACAATACTGCTACAAGGATAATAAAAATAACTAACCACACGCCCCATTTAGTAAAAAATTCCAATAAATTACTTTCTCGCTTTAAAATAATCATGCTACCATATTTTCCATCCTTATATAAAAAATCCGATTTAATATAGTGGTACACCCACCTAGCATTATCTAATGTCTCAATCGGTTCAAAATTATTGATTCCATAATTAGGGGCATGACCTTTAATCGATTTTTCAACTAAACCATCTAAATAATAAGAAAACTAGATACTTTATTATTTGCAACAGCGTTAACCGGTACTATTCTTACGGGATGTTCAACAAATAGCCAGACGACAACACCTAGTGAGTCTGCCTCATCACAATCAAGTACAACAACTGATTCTTCCCAAAAAGAAGACTTAAAAAAGAAGACTTAATAAGAGAAAATAGCATGTTTATTAGTTTAGCAAAAGTCGATGTAACCCATAATAAAAATGACTTTTTCGATCTTAATACAAGGAAACCAAAAGGAGACTTTGGTTACTTTAACATCATTGATCACAATAAATGACGTGCTCATGTCTCAATCGGAGAAAATAAATACGGTGCTGTGTTAGAACTAACAGAATTAAATGACAAAAATTTACTTACAAACGTACTGGTAAAGATAAAGATGATAAAGAAGTAACGGTCTTTGTAGAACACGCTCCTTATTCTGAGGAATATAATCTAAGCATTACGTTTGATTCATAAGATAAATTAACAAAAAGTCTCAAGATCTTAATAAAGACCTTGAGACTTCAGAGTGAAATGACTTTTTAATTTATTGTAAATAGAGATAAAAGTACGACTATCATGTTGATTACCTGGATGCGTTGTATATCCTAAAACCCATCCGTTTTTATCACATGCCACTTGTGTGGCATAGGCAAAGACTTGTTTATGTTCTCCTTTATGACACTGTCAGCATCGTTTTTACTAATTTTTTTAACCTTTGTATTTGTCTCAATTTTTTCTTTTTAAGGGCTTTTTTAATTGTTTTTCTCTATCTATTTCAACTTCCTATTTCAACTTCTTTTTGAAGTGATTTTACATAAAATAATTTGTCTTCAGTTATTTCTTTGTTTTCATACTTTTTATTATTTGCATGTGCTTTAATATGAGTCCCATAAATAAATACCTCAGACGTATCAACTAAATGAACTTCTATACACTGCGCTAAAATACCATAAAAAATTTGTTCAAAGATATCTGTTCCTTTAAATCTTCTTGAGTCATTTTTACCAAAAGTCGAAAAGTGAGGGACTGAGTCTTGGATATCTAAACCTAAAAACCATCTGTAAGCCATATTTACTTCGACTTCTTAAATCGTTTGTCTCATGCTCTTAATTCCGTATAAGTATTGCATCAAGGGAAGTTTGATTAACATAACTGGATCTAAACTAGGTCGTCCATTAGACTGATCATATTTATCCTCAACAAGTTGATAAATAAAACTAAAATTGACGTATTTATCAATATCTCTTAAAAGATGTTCCTGTGGAACTAAGTCTTCTAATGAATAAAAACCTATTTGATTGCGTTTACTCATATCTTGCTTTTTCAACATTAATAGTCACTTCTTTCCTCTATTTTACCAAAAAAAAAGACAAAGTATCGAAATTTATCAATACTTTGTCTACAGTCTGAAAGCCCTCATCATTCTGAGGGCTTTTTTTAGCTAGTAATAATATTTATTTAGTCAACAGTACGGTAAAACTCTTAATCAATCAAAACGGCTACCAGAATTTTTGTTAAAATAACCTATTTTTCATTTTTTAAAGGTGTTTAATTCAACAATTTTGCATATTAACATGCCTATACTTTATTTATATTTTAGTTTGATAGGATTTACAAAATATTGGATGAATATAAGTCTGAATAATAATTTGTCAACAGATACACAAAAATAGACTTCCTCTTGTCAACTTTTCTTGACTAACTCATAGCCATTTTCAATCTTCGCTTTATCTAATTTCCATCTTCCTTAAATACTATTGATAAATTGTCTATCTTATTATTATAAGTATCTAAAACATAGCTTTCTATGTCACTTTCTAAACTCTTCGTAAGATTGGATTTAAGCTCTATGGTTAACACGTTTTTAATTTGTTTTTCATTACTAGCTACTTCTGAATTCATATATAATTTTTTAATATCAAGTGGAAAGTTTGTTTTTATTATTTTGTTTTTTTCAATAATGAAGTCCTCTAGAGTCTGGGGGTCTTCCTTGACGGACGGTCTCACAGAAGTTTCTGAGTCAATCAGCTGTCGAATTAAATGTTCTAATTCTTTTCCAGATAAACTATCTGTTTCAGTAATTTGTTTAATATTTAAATCCATATTACCTAGATGATACTCTGGTAATTTATTCTGTAAACTTTGTAATTTAGTATCATTGATACTTGTATCTGATAATGTTAAATGAATTGTCTTTTTTTCTTTTGAGATTTTCTTTTCTAAAATCAGTGAGTCTTTTAATTCACTTTCAATAAATCGATTTAAATTATTTTCATTTAATGAATCTTTGACCATTGACGAAGCCGTATAAATACTAGGTATAATGATAATAATCGTCAAGATAATGAACATTGTATTTGTTGATTTCTTTTTTATTGAATCAATCTGCTTATCATGTTTTGCTTCAAAAATATAAACAGTTATAAATGTCGAAAGACTGATGAAAAAGATATTAATAACAAACAAATAGAACGCACCAAAAATATAAGTCATACTCTGAATTGAAATAGCATATCCCAATGTACAAAGAGGCGGCATAAGTGCTGTAGCAATAGCAACTCCAGGAACAATATTATTAGCAGTTTTTTTCTTAAACCCTATTACACCAGCTACTCCTCCTGTAAAAGCAATCACAACATCCCAGATTGTAGGATTTGTTCTGGCTATTATTTCACTACTTGCATAAGTAAGTGGTGAGAAAGAAAAATATAGCGTTGAAACAACTAGACTGACAATTACTTGTAGCGCTAGTAAGGTTATTGATTTTCTTAAAATGGAAGTGTCTTGAAAAGCCAAACTAATTCCTATCCCTATCACAGAAGTCATTAGAGGAGAAATAAGCATTGCTCCTATAACAATTGGTGTCGAATTCATATTCAAACCAATAGATGCAATAAAAATAGAACAAATTAGAATAATAATATCCTCGATGTTAAAATGTAATTCACTATTAATTTTCACTAAAAATGGATTATCTTTTTTATTGTATGTATTCATGTTCTCATCCTTGTATATTATATTTAAGGTTTTTATCTTTCGATTTTTAGTAGGAAACCTTATGGACCTGTTGTTATTTATTAATCTATATTTTCTCAATTATTTGAGAAAATATAGATTAACGGATTGAGGGGTATGTTAAAAACTTATTTTGTATAACACTTATATCAAGTGGTTATAATAAGTATAACATCTTATTTTTAACTATGCATAACGTGATTTATGTTAATCAATTATGTATTTTGATTGAAATTTAAAACCATGATATAATAAAGGTGCGAAAACGTTAGAAGTTTCGAGTGCAAGTTTCATAGCACAAAAGCCCCAACCATTGCGAGTGGTTAGGGCTTTTTTTTTCGCTTTGCGACTAAGCGTGTGGGTTGATTAGCATTAGCCTTTAATTATCGTCTTGCTTTTCCAACCAGTAAGCAAACAGTTCAAGAACTGCCCCAACAATGATTGGTGCGATAATTAACATTAGAAGTTTTTCAACCATGCAAGTTTCACCTCCAAACCTATAATAGCTTTGGTAGGCTAAGTGCCATTAATTAATATAGCATAATTTTTCTAACATTTTATACTATCTTTTATGACCACAACAAAAGTGGTAGCATGTTGTTATGATTTGTTACAGGAGGTTTATGATGAAAAGTATTAAAGAAATGGCTGATATGCTTGATGTTTCAAAAATGACTGTATCAAGATACATCAAAACAATTGGTGCAACAGAAGTGACTAAAAATGGACAAACGTTACTGTATGATGATGCGGTTGTAAACCTTGTTATGAAAGGTTTATCTAAAGATAAAGACCAAAACGCCGAAACAAATGATGTTGCAGTTGATTTTAAAGCTCAATATATTAAAAGCCTTGAAGATTCTAATCATTTTTTGCAAAAGGAAGTAAAAGATAAAAATAAACAATTGATATCAAAAGATGAGCAGATTAATTCACTTCAAACAATTCTAAACCAACAACAACAATTACTACTTTACGAGCAATAAAAAAATACAAAACTACTAGAAGAAAATATAGATTCTAAAAAATGGTGGCAGTGGTAGAAATAAACTCGCTTTTTATTCTTGTCATTTACTACTGATTTCCACTCTAGGGTTGTTAGGGTTTACCCTGACCGTCTGAAAGACGTTTTACTTATCTGAATAAGGTTTTTAATCAAATGAGCGTAAATAGCTCTTTTTTTGCGTTTTAAGGCTGTTGAATGATTTCTTTGGAGAAATGGGTTAGGTTTTAGCAAAGGAGCGTAAAGCGACTGCTGCAAGTTCAATGTGAGAGTGGTTTTCTCTCACTCCTTTTTATATATTTTCATAGTACGCATAGATCATTTTAACAAAATAAAGAAAAAGTTTTGGTGGGAAAATATATCCCCTCTTTTATAATCTCTTTTAAACCTCTTTTAAACTTCTTTTAGACCTTGTTTAATCCTTACTCCCCCAATGGATACAGAATATTTATAAGTACATTTTGTCTGTTTATAAAGTACACTTTGTCTGTTTTAAGTCTTTACTTAAAGTACTTGAACTTGTAATATGTACTTTATAAATATTATATTAATGTGAGGTGCGTTTATGGTTAATGAATTAGTTAAACATCATACAGAATTAAATACTATTCCTTTGAGAAAGTTTACCCCTGTTCAAATGAATTTATTTTTTTCAATTATCTCTAGAATGCGTGATAAGGGGCAAAATAAAGTAACCTTCTCTTTTAGCCAACTTAAAGAATTAAGTGATTATAAAGCAACTGCCAATAATCGTTTTATTGATGACTTAGAAGAAACGTATGACAAATTAATGGATTTGAGATTTGGTCGTAGAAGCACCTCTGGTTTGAGACGTGAGCGTTTCGTTTTATTTAGCTCATTCGACATTAATGGAGAAGCAGATTCCCCTTATGCTGAAATTCAAATACATGAAAAAGCTATTCCTTTACTCAATGACTTAGACGAATGGGTTCGTTATTCTCTTCAACAGTTTAATGACCTACAAAGCAGTTATTCAAAAACCATGTTTCGATTGTTAAAACAATTTCGAACAACGGGCTATGCATATTTCTCTAAAGAAGATTTTTTTGAGCTTTTAGATATTCCTAAAAGTTATTTGAAAGAACCTGCTAATCTTGATAAAAGAGTCTTAAAGCCTATTAAAGACGAATTAACTCCATTATTTCGCGGTCTTACCATTCGTAAGAAATATGGTAAAGGACGTGGGAAACCTGTTGTTGGTTACCAATTTGCTTTTAAACCAGAAAATAAAAATGCTAATGACTTTTCTAAAGGAGAACGCGAAGACTTACGACAAAAAATATTTAATATCGAACACAATGGTGATCTTTCTCAAGAAGAAAAATGGGTCGCAAAAGATAAAGTATTAGGTTTAAAAATTGGCACACATGAGTCAGATTTTTACGCTCAGAAACAAAAAGAATTTGAAAAAATTGAAGAAGAAAAACTTCGAAAAGATATTTTAGATGATTTAAAAAGTGGTTTCCATTAATCAGAAAACTATTTCGAACAACACGACAAAGTAGAAAAACTTCTCCATACTTTTGGAAAAGTTTTTTATTTTTTTTTTTTGAAAAACTAATTTTTCAATTGAAATGATTTAGGATAATTCTTTTATTGATAAAAAATAGTGTATGTCAAAGGTGTGTCAAAGGTGGTTAAAAGGTGTATCAAAGGTGTGTTAAAGGTATGTCAAAGGTGGTTAAAAGGTGTGTTAAAGGTGTGTTAAAACAGTGCAAACGAGAAAAAATCATGTTATATCGGAAACGTTGATACTATCAACCCAACAGCTTGCCTGTTGGCAGTTTCCCTTATGCTCTTTAGACGTAAAATTGGCCAAAAGTAAGATGACGAATGATTGAATGACTCATCTATAAAAAAATAAGTCAAAGGAAATGACGTTTTAGATTTAAAAATCGACACACATGAGTTAAATTTTTACGTTCAAAAATAAAAAGACTTTGAAAAAGTTTAAAAAGAAATCGTTAGAAAAAATAGTTTGAATCATTTAAAAAGAGAATTCCGTTAATCAGAAAATTATTTTTTGACTTCAAAAAGTATCGAGCAGCGCGACAAAAAAAAGAAAAAAATTCTATCAATATGTGTAGAATTTTTTTCTTTTTTTGCGGTCTTAGGTGCCACCTAACAAGCTAAACAATTTTCAATTTTTGGGTTTGTACGTACAAACCCGTTGCTTGCCTTATTGATTTTTTGGCAACAATTGATTTTTAGTCTGATCACTTTTTGATTTTTTTGCCAAACTTTTTTTCAACACACGTAATTCTTTTCCATTTGTCACACCACTTTTTTTTTCAAAAAGGACAAAAATTTCCCTCTCTCTTTTTTTCTTTTTGTTCGCAGACTTTTAAAAATTTTTTTCCTTTTTTATTTTACTTGGTGACATCTTTTTTATTTTTTTTCATCTAATCAATCAACAAAAAATAACACGAAACAAAAAAAATGATTGGGTGTCTTTCACTATCTCGAAAAAAAAAGAATCGCCACTTGATGGGATTCTTTTTTGACTGTTTATGTAGACCAATTGGCATTCACAATCTCGCGAACTGAATCCGTTGGTAGGTGTGATACTTCTTAAAATGGTGATTATGTTAATCAACGAGATAAATAACTATTTCTTACTTCTGTTTCATCAATCTCAATCCATTAAGTGTTACTAATAAAGTTGCTCCCATATCTGCAACAATAGCAATCCAAAGTGATAACCATCCTGGAATAATTAGCAATAAAGCTAAGAATTTAATGCTTAAAGAGAAAGTAATATTTTGTTTTATAATTTTTAATGTTTTTCGACTAAGATTAACAATAAACGGTAACTTTTGTAAATCATCACCCATTAAGGCAACATCAGCTGTTTCTAAAGCAGTGTCCGTTCCAGCCCCACCCATTGCAATCCCAACAGTTGCTGATGCTAACGCAGGAGCATCATTTACTCCGTCTCCTACCATAGCCACTTTTCCATACTTTTCTTTAAGCTCTTTAATATACTCTAACTTATCTTGTGGCATTAAATCACCTTTAATGTCTGTCACACCAACTTGTTCTCCAATTGATTTAGCTGTTCTGATATTGTCACCAGTTAACATAATTGTATGTTCAATACCTAACTGATGAAGCTTAGCGATTACTTCTGAACTTGACTTTCTTAATTCATCAGCAACTGCGATAATTGCCAAAATATTTTGTGCTGTTCCAAAAATCATGACGGTTTTTCCTTGCTCTTGTAACTTCTCATAATTTTTCATGACACTAGCTTGCCTAATTAATTCTGAATCAAATAATTTAGGACTTCCAACAAAATAAGTTGTACCTTGATAATCACCTTTAATTCCTTTACCAGTTACTGATTTAAAATTCATAATATCGATCATTTGATAGTTTGACTCTCTTCTATCAGCTTCTTTAAGAATGGCTGAAGCTAAAGGATGTTGAGAAAGTATTTCTAACGCTGAAATGATAGATAAGTACTGATTTTCTTGATTTGTGTCACTTACAACAAAGTCTGTTACAGAAGGCGTTCCTTTGGTTAAAGTCCCTGTTTTATCAAAAGCGATTGCTTTTAATCCTCCGATTTCTTCGAGATAAATACCTCCTTTTACCAGCACACCATTTTTAGCTGAATTTCCAATAGCTGAAACGATTGAAACAGGTGTTGAGATAACTAATGAACAAGGACAACCAACTACTAATAGTGATAAACCCTGGTACAACCACTTATTCCAATCACCACCAAAAAACAATGGTGGAATAATGATAATTAAAGCCGAAATAGCCATGATAGAAGGGGTATAGTATTTAGCAAAGTTATCAACGAATGCTTGTGCAGGTGCTCGTTCTCCTTGTGCTTCTTCCACTAAATGAATGATTTTAGCAATGGTTGTATCATTAACATGTTTAGTCACTTCCACTTCTAAAATCCCCTCTCCATTTAAAGTACCTGCAAAAATTTCGTCCTTATTTTGTTTTTCAATTGGAACAGACTCACCCGTTATTGCTGCTTGATTAACAGCAGAATGTCCTTTAATGACTACCCCATCCATAGCTATTTTTTGCCCTGGTTTAATAACCATAATATCTCCTATTTGAATATCAGAAACATTTATCATTTTTTCTTCGTTATTTCTTCTAATCAAAGCTTCTTTTGGTGCTATATCCATTAACGAACGAATAGATTGTCTTGCTTTATCCATTGAAAATCGTTCAAGGGCTTCACTAACAGCGAATAAGATAACTACAATAGAACCTTCAGCCCATTCACCTATAATTGATGCGCCTATAATTGCTATTGTCATTAAAACTTCCATTGAAAAGTTTAATTTAAGTAAATCCTTAATTCCTTCTGTAAATAAACTAAATCCACCAATAACGATAGCTGATATAAATAAGCTTTTAGTTATGATATCATTCTCGCCTACAGTAGCTCTAAAATAAAAAGCTATGGCTATTAATATTACTGAAATAACTAATGTCCAATTACGTTTCAAGAAAGAATCTTTCTGTTCCCCTTCAGATTCTTGATTGTCCTCATCTTGAATAATTAGATTTTCAAAAGCTCCAGCAGACTTAATTTCTTGAATGGAAGATGTTCCCTCAACTTTAATTTTTCCAGCACCAAAGTTTACTTTTGCATCTGTTACACCTTCAATACTTTTAACATTTTTTTCAAATTTAGCAGCACAATTCGTACAGCTTAATCCCTCTACTCGATATGTTTTACTAGAAGTTTCTTTACTCATATCTATCACCCTTTTCTAGTTGTTTTCCAAAATTTATCAATTCAACAATCCTATCATCAGAACTAAAATAATAAACTAATTTGCCTATTTTTTTACTATCTACAACACCTAATTTTTTTAATGATTGCAAATGATGTGATGTATTTGCCATAGTTGCTCCAATAATATTGGCTACGTCACATACACATAGTTGATCTTCATAAGCTAAAGCATGTAATATTTTGAATCTATTTTCATCTGATAAAATTTTAAATAAAGAACTTAGATCTTTGCTATTAGTATTTTTTAATCTCTCTTTTGAATTAGTTACTTGCTCCTCATGAATACAAGTAATCTCACATATTTCATTTGTCACGTTTATTCCTCCAAAATCACTCATTCAAGTTCATACTTGATTATATATAAACAGATTGTAATAATCAAGTACAAGTTTGATTGTATTTGATTTCACTAGGTATAATTTGATTTATGTTAACTCTACAAAATACTTAAAGCCTTCAGTATAATTCTGAAGGCTTTCCTTTTATATTTTTTTTAATTCTCTTAAATGAAATTTAATATGACTTTCAATAAATGTTGCTATAGTAAAATAACTATGATCATAACCTATTTCTCTTTTATATGTTACGTCTCTATCAACATTTTTAGCAGCAGATAAAAATGCCTCTTCATCTAATTGTAACTCATAGAAGTTATCATCTGTACCTTGTGTTATTAATATCGGAACATTATTTTTGGTTGATTTTTTTATAATTTCTGTAGCATCCCATTCTTTCCATGCTGACTTATCATTTCCTAAATAAGAGGAGAAGGCTTTTTTCCCCCAAGGAACGTTGCTTGGATTAGATATTGGAGCAAATGCTGAGATAGAAACAAATCGGTTTGGATTTCTTAGCCCAAGTACTAATGCACCATGACCTCCCATTGAATGTCCCATAATGCTTTCTTTTCCTGAGAAATTTGGAATTAAAGTGTACACAATTTCAGGAAGTTCTTTAGTTAGATAATCATACATTTGAAAATTTTCTTTCCATGGTTCTAAAGTAGCATTTATATAAAAACTAGCTCCCTGTCCTAAATCCCAGTCATCACTATCAGCAACATTGCCTCTAGGTGATGTATCTGGCATAATAAATGCAACGTTTTGCTCAGAAGCATATTTCTGAAATGCTCCTTTTTGACTAAAATTATCATCTGTACAAGTTAAACCTGCCAACCACCAAATAAGTGGAACTGTTTCAGTTTCTGATTTAGATTCTGGTAAAAATAAACTAAATATCATTTCACATTTCAAAATTTTTGAAGTATGCTGATATTTAATTTGCTTTCCACCAAAAGAAGTATGAATTTCCAATATTTTCAAGTCCATACATCTAATCTCCATAAGTTAACATAGTTCGAATTGATTCACCGTTATGCAGTAACTTAAATGATTCATTAATTTGTGAGAAACTTAGTCTATGTGTAATAAACGAATCTAAATCAATCTTTCCATCCATAAATTCTTCAACCATGCCAGGTAATTGGGTTCGACCTTTCACTCCTCCAAAAGCAGAGCCTTTCCATACACGTCCTGTTACTAATTGGAATGGGCGCGTGTGAATCTCTTTTCCTGCTCCAGCAACTCCAATAATAATACTCTCTCCCCATCCTTTATGGCATGATTCTAATGCAGATCGCATTACTTCAACATTTCCAATGCATTCGAAACTATAGTCTACACCTCCATCTGTCATTTCAACTATTACTTCTTGTATTGATTTTTCATAATCTTTAGGATTTACAAAGTCAGTAGCTCCCATCTTTTTCGCTAATTCCCATTTATCAGGATTCGTATCGACTGCAATAATACATTGAGCATTAACTTTCTTTAAACCTTGAATAACTGCAAGACCAATAGCTCCTAAACCAAATACAGCAGTAATAGCCCCTTCTTCGACTTTTGCTGTATTTTCAACTGCACCTATACCTGTTGTAACACCACAACCTAGCAATCCAACTTTTTCTAATGGTGCATTTTCATTTATTTTCACTAAATTAATTTCGTTTACTACTGTATACTCACTAAAAGTACTGGTACCCATGTAATGATAAATTGGTTCACCGTTATATGAAAAACGAGTTGTACCATCAGGCATTACTCCTTTTCCTTGTGATTCTCTTACAGCAGAACATAAATTTGTTTTTCCAGATAAACAAAATTTACATTTACCACATTCTGCTGTGTATAAAGGTATAACGTGATCTCCTTCTTTAACTGATGTAACACCAGAACCAACTTTTACAACGACTCCAGCTCCCTCATGTCCTAACACAACAGGAAATACACCTTCAGGATCTTCACCTGATAAAGTATAAGCATCTGTATGGCAGACAGATGTATACAATATTTTAACCATAACTTCATTTTCTTTTGGATCTTCCACATCAATCTCTACAATTTCTAATGGTCTATTTGGACCAAATGCAACAGCAGCTCTACTTTTCATAACTATTCTCCATCCATTTTCATAATTAGATTACTCATCTATCTTATTTATTAAAATCCTTTTTGTACGTTATTGCTTATTATATAAACAATGACAAAAAAAGCAATACTGATGTTTTTGACACTATAGATTTTAATTGATATAATTTCTAAAAATATAAATCAAAAACAATAATGAGGTTCCTTTTATGTATAATTACAATGAAAAATATTTTGTCAATACTAAGGATTTAGCTATGTCTGTTATTGGCGGAAAATATAAAATAGCAATTGTCTGGTCTTTGTTACAAAAACCTATATTACGATTAAGCGAAATAGAAAAGATGCTGCCAGATATTAATCAAAGAATGATTATTAGGCAGTTACGTGAACTAGAAAAAGACAACATAGTTAAACGAACTGTATACCCTGTAGTTCCTCCAAAAGTTGAATACCAACTAACAGATATTGGAATGGAATTATTACCAATAGTCGATAATATATGTGCATGGGGTGATAAGTTTTGGAATAGTATTAAGTAATAAAAAAATATGTAAACAATGGATTTTGATTGTTATTTAGAATCATGATATAATAAATATGCGAAAACAAGAAGATTTGCTAGTATATCTAGCACAAAAGCCACTACCTTTACAGAGGTAGTGGCTTCAGAGTGAAGACAAACCAATTACTCATTAAGAGTAATTGGTTTGTCTTTTTTATATTCTATGATTAATGTAGGTAAAAAATTAAAAATAGAGCCCTCTAGGTCTCTTAATTTAAGCATTTTTGCTAATTTTTTTATATTAAGACATGCGAAAGTAAGCCCAATTTTCA